>JBEBBA010000058.1:0-11630 GCA_041158585.1 Actinomycetota bacterium | reverse complement strand
CACACGCTCTTCACTGTGACCCCTTACGAGCCGTACGTTCGCGTTGCGGAGCTTTTGAACAAGCACACTCCGGGCAACTTCGCTAAGAAGACCGCACTGTTCAACTCGGGCGCCGAGGCGGTTGAAAACGCCGTGAAGTTTGCTCGCAAATTCACCGGTCGAGGCGAAATCGCCGTATTCGACCACGGCTACCATGGCCGTACCAACCTGACCATGGCCATGAACTTCAAAGCAATGCCTTACAACTCGGGTTTCGGCCCATTTGCCCCGGGTGTGCACCACGTGCCGATGTCTTACCCGTTCCGCGACGCCGCCGGCACCACTGGCGAGGAAGCGGCAGCTCGCGCAATCACCTACATGGAAAAGCGCGTCGGAGCATCAAACCTTGCAGCTGTTGTCATCGAGCCGATCCAAGGTGAGGGTGGCTTCATCGTTCCCGCCCCTGGCTTCCTAAAGATGATTCAGGACTGGTGCCGAGCAAACGGCATCGTCATGGTTGCCGACGAGGTTCAGTCGGGTATCGCCCGCACTGGCAAGTGGTTCGCCAGCGACTGGGAAGAAGGCTTCGAGCCCGACCTAGTCACAATTGCCAAGGGTGTAGCCGGCGGTATGCCGATCTCGGCAGTAACCGGTCGAGCAGAGATCATGGACTCCTCGCACGCAGGCGGCATCGGTGGCACCTACGGAGGTAACCCGGTTGCGGCCGCTGCGGCAGTAGCCGTTCTAGAGCAGATTGAAGCCGGTGGCGTCCTCGAGGCTGCCGCTCGCATCGAAGCAATCCTGCTCGGTCGCCTAAACGCGATGAAGGAAAAGTATGAAGTCGTCGGTGACGTCCGCGGACGCGGTGCGATGATCGCCATCGAACTGGTTCAGAACGACGGCAAGCTGACCCCGAACCCGGCCGCTGTCGAGAAGATCGTGAAGCACTGCACCTCGAACGGTGTTTTGGTGTTGAACGCCGGAACCCACGGAAACGTGATCCGCTTCTTGCCACCGCTCGCGATTACCGATGCCCTGCTGAACGAGGCGCTGGACATTCTCGAAGCCGGCATCGCCAGCGTCTAAAGTTTCGAAACTTTTCTTAGTGCTTAGCTAGGCGTTTGCGCTTGGCGTTTCCGTAAATCTGGGTTGCCAGAACAATCAGGATTGCAAGCAGGAACACCGCAGAGGCTATTACGTTCGCCTGGGCCGGGACTCCACCCTTAGCTGCCACGTAAACAAACTTCGGGAAAGTGTCAACCGCACCCGAGTTGAAGTACGTGATTATGAAGTCGTCGAACGAGAGGGCAAACGATAGCAGAGCTGCTGCCAGGATGCCCGGCAGAAGCAGCGGGAAGGTGATCTTCCAAAAAACCTGACTCGGGTTGGCGTAAAGGTCGCGACCCGCCTCTTCTAGTGCTGGGTCGAGGGTTTGCACGCGCGCCTTGACGGTAACAACCACGAAGCTGAGGCAGAACATGACGTGTGCCAGAACGGTTGGAATAAACCCTGGAGCGATACCCGCGGTGAAGAACAGGCTGGCCAGGCCCGCACCCATGACGATTTCAGGGGTGGCCATCGGCAGGAAGAGCGAGAAGTTCACGATCGAGCGGAACTTGAAGCGATAACGCACAAGGGCGATTGCCAAAGCGGTGCCAAGTGCGGTCGCGATGATGGTCGAGAGCAAGCTGATCATCAGCGAGTTACCGACGGCCTCACAGAGGTCGGCTCGGGCGCAAACATTTAGCCAATTGTCGAAAGTGAATTCGTTCCAGCGAGTATTCCGGCGGCCCGAATCGTTGAACGAAAAAATGATCGTGTAGAAAATCGGGGTCAGCAGGAACAGCAGGGCAAGCAGCGAGTAAGCAGGAAGCGAACCGCGCTTGAATGCGTCCCAGAATTTTGTAGCCAGCTTCATTAGAGGAGGTCCTCCGTTCCGCTTCTGCGAACGTAGGCGGTGACAAGAATCAAGATCAGACCCATCAGCACAACAGACATCGCCGAGGCAGCCGGGTAGTTTCGGGTCTGCAAGAAGTCGGAGTCCACGACGGTACCGATCATCGAAGTGCTCGAGGAACCGAGGAATTCCTTGCTGGCGTTTACGTAGTCACCGGCGATTGGGATGAAGGTCAAAAGGGTTCCCGAAATAACGCCCGGCATCGAAAGCGGCAGGGTTACTTTGCGGAACACGCGGGTGGGGCTCGCGTAAAGGTCGGAACCGGCTTCGAGGAAGCGAACGTCTAGACGCTCGAGAGTCGTGTAGAGAGGCAAGGTCATGAACGGAATGAAGTTGTAAACCAAACCGAAGATGACCGCGTAGTCCGAACCGATGAAGGACTCAGAGGGAGCTAGTAATCCGACACTGTGAGCCCACTCCATCAGCGGAGTGTTATCTGCCAGCAACTGCTTCCACGCGATGGTGCGAAGCAGGAACGAGATGAAGAATGGCGCGATAACTAGGGTTACCATCATGCGCTGGAGCATTGGGCGACCGCGTAATTTCACCCCGATGTAGTAAGCCAGCGGGTAAGAGATAAGCAGGGCGATGATTGTCGCAACCAGTGCGTAACCGAACGAACGTCCGATTTGAGGTAGGTACTTGGCTACGGTTTCGACGTAATTACCAAAGTTCAAACCCTGCTGGTATTTACCGATTGCGCCCGAACCATCTGGCTCTTGCAGCGAGGTGAGCACGAGCGAGACCAGCGGAATGGCAAAAAAGAGGGCGAGGTACAGAAGCCCAGGTAGCAGCAACGCTAAAACGACTCGACCAGACTTGGTTTGACCCTTGGTGGTTGGTGCGTTTGATCCGAATGCTGCGAAGGCCACGGTTACTCCTGGTCTTCGGTGCCGTCTGGTAGGTCGCGCAAACCAAACGAGTGCACAACCTTCCAAGAAACCCAAACCTTAGCCCCGAGTTCAATGACTGGGCTCTTGCCGACATTCTGAGCGAAGACAGTGATTTCGCCCACGTTAGGAATCTCGATGAGGTACTGGTTGCTAACGCCGGTGAATCGGATGTCGATGATCTCGCCAGGGCCGATTACAACGTGATCCGCGCCGAGCTTCGGCTCTGACTCGTGGAACGTAGTTTTCTCGGGGCGGACACCGATTGCGATTGTGCCGGTGTGCTTTTCGGCGCGGTCTTTATCTACGGTGATCTTCGAGCCGCCGACTTCAATCGAAACCGAGTTGGCACTCGAGTCCACAACCTTACCGACGAAGAGGTTTGACTGGCCCAGGAACTTAGACACGAACGCGGTCTTCGGACGGTCGTAAAGTGCTTCTGGAGCACCCATCTGCTCTATTCGACCCTTGTTCATAACCGCCACGGTATCTGCCATGTCCATGGCCTCTTCCTGGTCGTGGGTTACGTGCAAGAAGGTCAGGCCAACTTCCATCTGAATTGCCTTGAGCTCGATCTGCATCTGACGACGAAGTTTGAGGTCGAGTGCACCGAGTGGCTCGTCGAGAAGAAGTAGAGCCGGGCGGTTGACTAGTGCGCGAGCAAGGGCAACGCGCTGCTGCTGACCACCCGAGAGCTGCTGCGGACGACGTTCAGCAACGTGACCTAGTTCTACGAGGTCGAGTGCTTTCTGCGCCTTGGTAACCGGGTCTTCGATCTTGCGCTGACGCAGACCGAAAGCGACGTTGTCGAGGATGGTCATGTGCGGAAACAGAGCGTAAGACTGGAACACGGTGTTGACCGGGCGCTCGTGAGGCTTGGTGTCGGTGATGTCCTTGCCGCCGATGAGAACCTGACCCTGGGTTGGAGTTTCTAGACCTGCGACGATTCGAAGCGTGGTGGTCTTTCCGCAACCCGAAGGTCCTAGGAGCGCAAAGAACTCACCAGCTGGGATGTGAAGATCCATGTCGTCCAGAGCGGTGAAGCCCGGAAAGTCCTTGCGGACATCAATAAGTTCTAGATCAGCGCCTGCGACAGTGCTTTCGCCTGCCACTTACACAACTCCGTTAGAAACGTCCGACCAAGCCTGCGAGAACTCGTTGTCTTCTTCTGGGGTTAGCGCGCGGAAGTGGTGAAGCTTGGTCGCGTAAACATCGGCCGAAGGGAATAGAAGTTCGTTCTCTGCGAGCTCCGGGTTGGTCTCTGCGACGATTTCCTTGACACCAAGAACGGCCGGAACGTAGAAGACACCACCGATTGATGACTCAGCAACGACTGCAGGGTCGTAATAGTAGTTGATCAGCTCGGCGACTAGGTCCTTGTTCTTCGAGCCCTTAGGGATCACGAAGTTGTCGGTCGCGAAGGTTGAACCGCTGTCTAGCAGGACGTAGTCGAGCTCTGGAGAGTCGAGCTCGAGGTTGGTGGCAATTAGGTCGCCAGCCCAGACGATGCCAGCGATTGCGTCACCGTTGATGTAGTCCTCGATGTAGCTGTTGCCCTTGACACCGCGGATGTGGCCGCTCTGCACTAGCTCCTTGAACTGGTTCAGCGAAGCGTAGAACTCGTCCTTGGTGAACTTGGTGATGTCCACGCCGTTGGCAAGCATGAAGATGCCCAGGGTGTCGCGCATCTCGGAAAGAACTTCGATCTTGCCCTTGAGTTCTGGAACCCATAGGTCCTCGAGGCTGGTTGGCGCATCCTTGCCGGTTGCCTCTTTGTAGTTGGCCTTGTGGTAACCGATGGCGGCGATGATGCCCTTCCATGGCAGCGAGTAGGTGCGCTCTGGGTCGAAGTCGCCGAAGCTGCCAGCACCCTTGAATGCTGGGTCGAGGTTGGCGGTCACGTTTGGCATCTTGCTGTAGTCGAGCTCGGCGATCTGGTCGTCGGCGATTAGTCGGCTAACCATCCAGTCGGTGAGGCAGAAGGTGTCTGCGCCGGTTTCGGTGCCTGCGGCAAGCTGGTTCTTGATGCTCGCGTAGTAGGTGTTGTTGTCGTCAACCTTGGTTGCGTAAACAACCTTGATGCCAGTCTTCTTCTCGAAGGCCTTCAGGGTTGGGAACGAGCCGTCGGCTTCGCCGTCTAGGTAGTAAGGCCAGTTGTCCCAGTAAACGGTCTTGGTTGCAGTGGGAGCACAGGCTGCTAGAACAGCTGTGATCGAAAGCGCACCAGCGCCTGCAAAGAATGTACGACGGGTGATTTGCTTAGCGTCCACGCTGAACTCTTTTCTATCGAAAAGGGAAGAATCCCTACCAACAACAAAGAAACCGCGCCTAACTACTGCGCATAAAAATACTGCCATAAAAAGTTCGGCACAAAAGCCCAAATTTGGGTGAGTTTCAAATCGAAACCCAAAATTCACATTTGTAAAAACACTAGGCTTTATGTGGATGTGGCAAAGGTGCCCTCCAATAGGAGAATCATGCGGGTAGCTGTCCCGAGCGAAGTAAAAAACAATGAATACCGTGTGGCGATTACGCCAGCAGGAGTTCACGAACTAGTAGTTGCAGGCCACGAGGTATTCGTGCAGGCCGGGGCAGGACTGGGATCCTCGATCACCGATGCCGAGTACCAGAATGCCGGCGCAAAAATCACCCCGGACGCAAAGACCACCTGGGAATCCGGCGACATGGTCTTGAAGGTTAAAGAGCCAATCGAGCAAGAGTACGGATTCCTCCGCGAAGGCCTGCTGCTCTTCACATACCTTCACCTAGCTGCAGACCTAGAGCTGACCAAGGAGCTTGTTGAGAAGAAGGTCACAGCGATTGCCTACGAAACCGTCCAGCTTCCGAACCGCCAGCTGCCTCTCCTCGCCCCAATGAGCGAGGTCGCCGGACGCCTTTCGGTACAGGTTGGCGCTTCGACCCTGATGCGTCAGAACGGCGGAAACGGAATGCTACTCGGCGGTGTTCCAGGAACCCGCCCTGCCAAGGTTGCAGTGCTCGGTGGTGGCGTTGCCGGCACCAATGCAGTAGCCATGGCTGTCGGTCTGGGTGCGGAAGTCACCGTACTAGACACCAACCTCAACCGCCTTCGCGAGCTAGACGCCCTTTACTCGGGACGCCTTCGCACCATCGTCTCGAATGCCTTCGAGATTGATCGCGCAGTAACCGAGGCCGACCTAGTTATCGGTTCGGTTTTGATTCCGGGAGCCAAAGCTCCAAAGCTCGTCACCAACGCGCTGGTGAAGAAGATGAAGCCAGGCTCGGTCTTGGTTGACATCGCGATCGACCAGGGTGGTTGCTTCGAGGACTCTCACGCCACCACTCACGCCGAACCGACTTTCAAGGTTCACGACGCGATTTTCTACTGTGTTGCCAACATGCCGGGTGCGGTGCCTCACACCTCTACCTATGCGCTGACCAACGCAACTCTCCCCTACGCCCGCTCTCTGGCAAACAACGGCTGGAAAGCCGCCTGCAAGGCAGACGCGTCATTGGCACTGGGGCTGAACACTCACGCCGGCGAGATCGTGAACGAGCCGGTGGCTAACGCTCACGGAATGGCGTCGAGCTCGCTCGAATCGGCACTGGCCTAAACGAAAACCTAAACTCGCCCCTCCCGACGACCAATCCGGCACCACCGGAGTCGGGGCGGGCGGGTTTTGTTTTTGCTCCGAGCTGCAAGGCGTCAACCTCGTCAACCCCGGAGAGCAACACCCTCAGGTTCAAGTTCACTAGCAGTTCTCTGGGCACCCCCGAAACGGTTTGGTTTGCGCAAACGAGATGAACTCCTAGCGACCTCCCCCGTGATGCGACGGCCGTTAGCGCTGGCAAGCACTCTCGATCGAGTCGAATCGCATGACCGAGTTCATCTACGACGACCAGCACCGGGCTCAACGACGTCTCGTTGCTACTCGCCGCACCGAGAGAGACCAGATAGCGCTCGCGGTCGGCTAGTAGCTGGCCGAGGCTCTGCCAAAAGGCCTTACGGGCATCCTCATCGTCGAGATCGGTGGTTGGCGAACCGAAAGCCGAAAGCGTCGCGCCACCTTTATAGTCGGCAAGCAGTAGCTGTGGCTCACCAGAAATCGAACCCAGGACCTGATTCAAGAATCGACTCTTGCCGGAGCCGCTCGGACCGACGATGAACATGTGTGGTCCATCGCGCATCAGGTTGAGTTCGAAACCTTCCCCCGCTACAAAGTCGAGGGGCTCAAAGCGAGTTTTGGTGAGCCAATTGCTGTGCCGAGCGATCAACTCTGCTACCTGTCGATCGTGTTCGATTCGCCAAGCCTTGCGCCAGAAAAGAAAACGTTTTGGCAGTTTTCTTTTGTTGAGCCAAACCCCGCGACTGGTAATCCGCAACTCAAAATCTTTAGGAGTTCGGCGTTTCAGGGCAATGAGCCCCATCACGGCAGCCGAAATCGCCGACATCGCTAGAAGCTGCCACATGCCGTTAGCCAGGCCCAGATACAAACCCATCGCGAGGGAAGGAAGCACCCAGAGAATCTGCACAAAAAGAGTTTGGGGTCGAAACCGCGAAGGCTCAACCCCAAACTAAAGGTTGTGGATTAGTCGCCGATGTAAGACATCACGTGCTTGATGCGCGTGTAATCCTCGAAGCCGTACTGCGACAGGTCCTTGCCGTAACCCGAGTGACGGAAGCCACCGTGAGGCATTTCGGCAACCAGTGGAATGTGGGTGTTGATCCAGACACAACCGAAGTTGAGGCCCTTGGCAAAACGCATCGCACGGGTGTGGTTGGTAGTCCAAACCGAAGAGGCCAGACCGTACTTCACATCGTTTGCCCAACGCATCGCTTCGTCGTCGGTCGAGAACTTCTGAACGGTGATTACCGGACCGAAGATTTCGGTCTGGATGTGCTCGTCCTGCTGCTTAAGACCCGACAGAACGGTTGCCTCGTGGAAGTAGCCGGCACCCTCGACAGCGTGGCCGCCAACCTCGATCTTCGCGTGGTCTGGCAGACGGTCGATGAATCCCTTAACTCGATCAAGCTGGTTGATGTTGTTAACCGGGCCGAAGAGGATGTCGGTGCGGTCGGGAGTACCGGTGACGGCAATCTCCTTGACCTTCGCCGAGAGGATTGCAACGAAGTCATCGTGCACGGACTCGTGGACCAACAGGCGAGTTGCAGCGGTGCAGTCCTGGCCAGCGTTGAAGAAGCCAGCGATAACGATCTGGTTCGCAGCCTTCTCGAGGTCGGCGTCGCCGAACACGATTACCGGCGCTTTACCACCGAGTTCGAGGTGGACTCGCTTGAGATCGGAGGCAGCGCTCTTGGCTACTTCCATACCCGCGCGGACCGAACCGGTGATCGAAACCATCTGTGGAATTTCGTGTTCGATGAGAGCACGACCCGAGTCGCGGTCGCCGGTAATCACATTGAAGACACCCTTGGGTAGGAATTCCGACGCAATTTCAGCCAAGAGCAGTGTCGAAGCAGGAGTCGTGTCCGAAGGTTTGATGACAACGGTGTTTCCGGCCGCGATTGCGGGAGCAAACTTCCAGGTCGCCATGTTCAGCGGGTAGTTCCAAGGGGTCACCTGACCGATGACGCCGATTGGCTCTCGACGAATCGATGAGGTGTGGTCGCGAGCGTATTCGGCAGTTGCTAGTCCGTTGAGGTTTCGGGCAGCACCCGCGAAGAAGCGGATCTGATCTACCGAGAGCAAAACTTCGTCGGCAGGCAAGGAGGCACGCGGCTTACCGGTGTTTTCACTCTCGACGTCCGCCATCTCCTCAACGCGAGCCTCTAGGGCATCGGCGATGCGGAAGAGCGCGAGCTGGCGCTCCTGCGGAGTGGTTTGGCTCCACTCTTCGAAAGCTTTGTCAGCTGCCTTGTAGGCGGCGTCCACATCTGCTGCGTTTGACTTCGGGGCGGTTGCGTAAACCTGCCCGGTTGCTGGGTTGATGATGTCCATGGTTTCGCCACTTAGCGACGAAACGTGCTCACCGTTTACGAAACTTTTTAGTTCGCGGACCGACATTTGACTCTCCTTTGAGTTCGTATGGATACGAACGGCATTTAAAGCCTATTCCACGCCTATGGTATTCGCGACAAGGTCCGCGAATATCGGTTTTTGGTAACGAATCAGTTGCGAAATGCCAATATTGGTTCGATTTCGCAAGCAAAAAACCAAAAACACTGGCAAACTCGTAGCATGTCTCGCACAGCGCGCACCAAGGTAAGCCAGCTGGACGATGTTTCCAAGGCGATCATCGAACAGCTGCAGCACGATGGTCGTCGCTCCTATTCAGAAATCGGCAAAGCAGTCGGATTGAGCGAAGCGGCCGTTCGCCAGCGCGTTCAGAAACTGACCGACTCCGGCGTAATGCAGGTGGTAGCCGTGACCGACCCGATGCAGCTTGGCTTTTATCGCCAGGCAATGATCGGCATCCGATCGGGCGGAGACACCCGATCACTCGCCGATACCCTCGCTGAGCTCGAGGAAGTTGACTACGTGGTGCTAACCGCGGGAAGTTTTGACATTTTGGTTGAGGTAGTCCTTGAGAACGATGAACAACTCATCGACCTCCTCAACGAAAAAATCCGGTCGCTGCCCGGAGTGACTTCAACGGAGACTTTTGTCTACCTGAAGTTGCACAAGCAGTTCTACAACTGGGGAACGCGATGATGCGCCCTCAAAACCAACCTATGTAAAGAGTGATATCAAATGGCCACGCAGAGCCCTAAAGCCGATCGTGCCACACCGCTTCTCGACGCCCGCAAGGCAGGCATCGAGCCAAGCATCAAACAACTGGAACATGCAGCCCGCGAAAACATGTGGATGCATTTCACCCGCTTTTCTCAGTTCGAGGAAAGCCCTATCCCCATCATCACCAAGGCGGAAGGTCACCACTTCTGGGACCAGAACGGCAAGAAATACTTTGACGGTATCTCGAGCCTGTTCGCTGTAAACGCAGGTCACGGACGCCACCGCCTAGCCGAAGCTGCAGCCAAGCAGATGAAGACGCTCGACTACTTCCCTATTTGGTCGAACGTTCACGCACCTGCTGTTGAGCTCTCCGAGCGCTTGCTCTCCTACGCCCCGAAGTCGCTCCACCGCGTCTTCTTTACCACCGGTGGTGGTGAGGCAAACGAGACGGCCTGGAAGCTCGCTAAGCAGTACTTCAAGATGATTGGCAAGCCAGGCAAGCACAAGGTGCTAACCCGCGCGGTCGCCTACCACGGCACCTCGCACGGAGCGCTTTCGCTTACCGGCATCCCAGCCATGAAGAAGCAGTTCGAACCGCTGGTTCCGAGCACCTTCCGCGTGCCGAACACCAACTGGTACCGGGCTTCTGACGAATTCGAGACCGAAGAAGACTTCGCGATCTGGGCGGCGAACCGCGTCGAAGAAATGATCCTCTTCGAAGACCCGGACACCGTTGCCGCATTCTTCTTGGAGCCCGTGCAGAACTCGGGTGGTTGCTTCACAGCACCCAAGCTGTACTTCAAGATGGTTCGCGAAATTTGCGACAAGTACGACGTAATCCTGGTTGCCGATGAAACCATCGACGGCTTTGGACGCATCGGAACCATGTTCGCCAGCGAGTTCTACGACTTCGAGCCAGACATGCTTGTTTGCGCGAAGGGTATGACTTCGGCCTACGCTCCACTGGGCGCGCTACTGGTGAACGAGCGCTTCTTCGAACCGTTCAAGAAGGGAACCGCGATCTTCCCTCACGGTTACACCTTCGCCGGTCACCCGGTTTCTTGTGCCGTGGCCCTAGAGAACCTAGACATCTTCGATGAAGAGGACCTAGTCGGCAACGTCGCTCGCAATGCGGGAGCATTCAAGGCAACCCTAGACAAACTTCGCGACCTACCAATTGTTGGTGACGTGCGAGGCGAGGGTTACTTCTATGCGATCGAGCTCGTCAAAGACAAGGAAACCAAGGAAACCTTCAACGACGAAGAAGCCGAAAAGCTACTTCGCGGATTCCTTTCGACCGACCTCTACGACGCCGGTCTCTACTGCCGCTCCGACGACCGTGGCGACCCTGTAGTTCAGCTAGCTCCGCCACTGACAATCGGTCAGGCTGAGTTCGACGAGCTAGAAGGACTGCTACGAAACAGCCTCACCAAGGCGTGGGACCTGTTCTAAGAAACCGCAAGAGGGCGACCTGTGGAAACACGGGTCGCCCTTTTCTTTCACCTGTTACCCTAAGCGCATGATTTCTCAGTCCACCTTCGAGTCACCCGTCGGCCACATCAACCTAACCGCCGACGACGAAACCATCATTGAACTCACCATGACAAAGAAGCCTGGCCCTTCGACCGGCAAGGCCAAGGTGCTAAAAGAGGCCGAAAAACAGTTGAGCGAGTACTTCAAGGGCAAACGCAAAGAGTTGACCTTCCGCGTCGAGGCCAGAGGCACCGAGTTTCAACGCAGGGTCTGGAACGAGATTGCCAAGATTCCCTACGGCGAAGTTCTGAGTTACGTTGACATCGCCCGCATGCTTGGCAAACCCCAAGCCAGCCGCGCAGTAGGCGGTGCAGTCGGCTCAAACCCAGTACCCCTCGCAATCGCCTGCCACCGCGTTCTAGGCTCGTCAGGCAAAATCACCGGCTATTCGGGTGGTGAAGGTATTCCAACCAAGCGTTGGCTGCTCGACCTCGAAGGAATCGAAACCAAGGACTAATGCAACGTTGCAGTTGGGTTACCAACGACCAGATTTACATCGACTACCACGACACCGAGTGGGGCTCCCCCATCTCGGGCGACCACGCTATGTTCGAGCGAATCAGCCTTGAAGGCTTTCAAGCCGGCCTATCTTGGCTA
>JBEBBA010000057.1:0-68220 GCA_041158585.1 Actinomycetota bacterium | reverse complement strand
CATCGATACTCGGCGATAGCGCACCTTACTTCGGAAAGATGACGCTGGCCGACGCCAACCGAAAGTACAGCGATCGAATATCGAAGATCGCATACGTCTTCTGGCCGGGGCTTACCGCTCCTGCTTGTGCCTTTGACGAGTCAAAGAATGAGCTCACCGTCAGTTCGGTAGCCGGGGCAGTGGTCAAGTTCGCCGAAGACCGCGCAATAAACGATCAAATTGCCGACCTCACCTCACCCGATATCGCAGGTCTCGAGCAAAACGTAAGTTATCGAGCCAAAGTTTGCTATTCGAATGGATTCAAGATGGCCGAAGCGATTGCAACCAATACCCTCTCGACCATCGCCGATCCGAAGGACGGCGACTACGAGTACACGGTCGGTTTAGCCTCGCAGGCGCAGGCCGCTACTGGCGCGCTATTCAGCTGGGTCGTAAAGATCGCCAAGTCGCCGACACTTCCGGCCGGCATGAAGGTTCAGTTTGCGGGAGATCCGGCTAAGCCCGCCGAATGGAAAGACTCGATTTACTCAACCGCTTGGGGTGAAAAGCCAGTGATCCGAGTGCGCTACTGCAACCTGGCTGGCACGATCTGCAGTTCTGGTCAAACCCTTGTTAAGGCGCAATCCGATACCAAGTCTTGGCAGGTTCGAATTGACCGCGCGTACCTCGCGTCGAATGATGAAAACGCCACCGAACTTTCCACCTGCAGCGCGACAAGGCCATTGGATCTGAACTTTGGCGTTGTCGGCGGTGGCACTGCGGGCTGGATCGGCGGAAAGCCCGAGTCAATTGCAAACGGAGAGTATTTGGCCGAATACCAGTTGAATGGTTCAACGTCTTGGTCTGAGCTGGATGGTTCTCGCTCGTTCTTCCGTGCCCTTCGCGGGGTCGGCACGATCAAGAAACTGCGGTTCTGGTTCCAACCAAATGGTGGAACGACCAGAGAACTCGAGAGGGTTCAGGTGACGCTTGATGTCACCTGTTAGAAAGTTAGAGGAAAGGTAAAAAATGGCACTAACAAAAGAGCAGGTTGCCGCGTTCAAACGCGGGTTCGACCTGATTAGCGACAACATCGAAAAGGCGGTGTTCGGCAAGAAAGCCGAGATACGCCTGGTTCTCGCCGCGATGATCTCAGAGGGGCACGTGCTTCTCGAGGACTTCCCGGGCACCGGTAAAACCGCCCTGGCAAGGGCTCTGGCTGAGACGATTCGCTGCGAAAACAAGCGAATCCAATTCACCCCAGACCTCTTGCCGAGCGACGTTACCGGCATGGAGATCTACAACCAGAAGACTCAGGTGTTCAAGTTCGAACCTGGCCCGGTCTTTGCCAACATCGTCCTCGCCGACGAAATCAACCGAGCCGGGCCAAAGACCCAGTCGGCTTTGCTTCAGGCGATGGAAGAAGGCAAAGTCAACGTTGGCAAGGTCGAATACGAGCTACCGATGCCTTTCTTGGTAATCGCCACTCAGAACCCGGTCGAGCAGGAGGGTGTTTACCCTCTACCAGAGGCACAGCTAGACCGCTTTATGATCAAGACTTCACTCGGTTACCCAGATGCCGAATCGACGAAGTTGATCCTGACCGGTCTGGTTCAATCGGGCGGCAAGCTTGCGCCTGCGGTATCTTCGGACGACGTTCGCGCGATGACTAAATACGCGCGCGAGGTTGCCATTTCCGATGAGCTGATCGAATACATCGTCAAAATCGTTGAGCAGACTCGAAACAGCAAGCGTGTAGAGATTGGTTCTTCGGTTCGCGGTGCTCGAAACCTAGCGAAGCTGGCCAAGACCTGGGCTCTGACAGACGGCCGTGACTACGTGGTTGCGAACGACATCAAGGCGCTCGCAGTAACCGTTCTTGCTCACCGCCTGAAGTTGAACCCGGAGCTTGAAGAGAACGACGGCGTTAAAAACGAAACCGTGATGCTCGAGATCCTCAACAGCATCACCCCACCAAAGGATCCGAGCAAGTAATGTCACGCATCAGAAACACCGTCTCGGGCATAACCACGCCAACCGCGCGCGCCATTCGCCGGTTGGTAGGTTCGGTCGTTCCCGCTGCGCTCGTTTCTGATGCCAAGTACTCGCCCGCGAAGGTGGCCAAGACTGTTGCCTCCGTTCTAACCGCAGCCGGCTGGTTTGCCGTCGCGCTGGTCTTGCTCTGGTGGCCTCTCGGTTCAGCTTTGCGCTGGGTTGAATTCGCCATCGCTGGTGCAATTGCACTGCTGATTCTGCTCTTCGCCCTACCTTTCCTAATTGGAGGGCAGAATTACGCAATCCACTTCGAGCCTGAATCAACAGCTGACATCAGGCTTACCGCTGGCGAAACGTTCGAGACAACGGTGATTGTGGAGAACAGCTCCTCAAAGCTCGAAATGCCCGGCCAGTTGGAGAGCTCCTTCGGCGAAGACCAACTTGTGATTCGAGTGCCTCTCCTTCGACCGTTCGCAACACATCGACAAACACTGCGCCGGCCAAACATGCCGCGCGGCAAGCTGGTTATTTCGTGGCGTTCGATTCGTAAGGACCCTGCGGCTCTAGTTCGACGCGAGGTACCGTTCGATCCCACCCTCGGAGTCGTCGATAAGACCGTGTGGGTGCACCCGAAGATTGCCAGGGTGGGCTCTCCGCTCAGAGGAATCATCAAGGACCTAGAGGGTAACCCTAGCGCCCAACTCGTTGATTCGGACACCTCCTTCCACGCGATTCGCGAGTACCGGGCAGGTGACAGCTCTAGACACATTCACTGGGCCTCAACCGCCAAGATCGGCAAGGTCGGCGAATTCATGGTTCGTCAGTTCCAGGAAACCCGACGCTCTCGAGTGGTGCTTATGCTTGCCGCCAGCCAGACGGAGTACGCGAAAACCGTTTTGGCCGACGAACCTAATCCCGAGTTCGAACTCGCTGTTAGTGCGCTAGGTTCGGTTGGTTACCAGGCACTTAGCGATGGCCGAACAGTGACAGCAGTTATGGGAAGACCACGCACCTCTGATTTTGTTTCCAACGGACGAGGCGCATCTAAGGCTGCTCTCAAGGAACTCAAGGCAACCTCAAAGTTCAAGCTTCTGGACAGCCTTAGCGACGTACAGCTGAGCAATAAGAGTTCTCAGCGACTCTTGAAAGAAGTCAGCTTGAGAGTAGGTCAGACCTACCATGACGTTTCGTTGGTAGTTGTCTTCTGCGGATCAACCGTGACCGACTCGCAATTGCGTTCTATTCAACAAAACTTGCCGAAGGGTATTGGAATCCTTACGGTAGTAGCCTCTCCAAGTGCGGCCACCTCGGTGCGAACTATCGAGAAGATGAAGGTTGTAACAATCAGCTCTCTAGATCAAATCAGTTCGGCGATAAGGCGGTTCCAGCGATGAAACCTTTGAACCTCGACCGCAACACTTCTCGCGGTTTTGCCTATTCGCTAGGTTTTACCGTTTTCGCAAGCTGGCTTATTTGGCCAATCTACAATGACCCTTATTTCGCGATTGTGGTCGCAGTGGCATCCTTTGCCGGGCTTTTTGGAGCGAGGATTCTTCGCGCTCGTGCCGCAACATGGCTAACCCAAGTTCTCTACGCGCTCGTTGCCATAGTCCTTGTTGGGCCGCTCGTTTCAGCCCCATCGATTTTTTCTTCCGGGCTCGCCGCCTTCGGGCTCTGGTCGGATGCTGTTACATCGATAGTCTTCGGTTGGCGTCAACTTGTCACAATCGATCCGCCGATTGGCACCTACCACGGCCTCATGGTTCCGGCGTTTGTGACTTTCTTTGTAGCCAATTTCTTAAGCGCACTTGTAATGCTGGGGAATCGCAAGCGACAGTGGGTAGCAATTCTGCCCTTCTTCGCAATGGTGATATTCTCTTTCGCTTTCGGGCAGGCGGCGGTAAACGACAAGACCAACCTCTTTGGTCTCGTGTTCGATATCCCTAGCTCTTACGTTTCGGGACTAGTGATTTTGATCGCTGCGATTCGATACCTGACTCCACCGGCTGGCGCGCGAGTATCACTTGATCAGGCAAACCTTCGCGATGCCGGTGCTATTGGTCGCAAGCTCCTGCAAGTTGCAAATTCTTGGGTCCTCGTTGTCTCGGCTTTGGTAATTGTCGCTCTTGTTTTCGGCACGAATGCAGTTTCGAATCGCGAAGTTTTGCGCAGTGCGAAACCGGCACAATTTACCGGGCAGGATCTCAGCCCGCTGAGTCTTTATCGTCAGACATTCACTGACACCGAAAAGCTAAACCAAGAAATTCTGCGTTACGAATCAACCGATGGTGCAATTGAGCGAATCAGGCTGGCAGTGTTAACGAACTTTGACGGGCAGGTCTTCAAGGTCGTTGACGGCGAGGGGGAGAGGCTAGCCTTCAGGCTCTTGCCTGCCGCTCTGGTTGCTGAGCAGGGCGATCAGCAAGTCACCGATACGACGATTCAGCTTTTCAATAGAGATTCGGTTTGGCTACCACTTCTAGACAGGGTTTCCAAGGTTGAATTCTTCGGTGATCAAGCGCAAACACTTTCCGATCACTTCTATTTCAACCGTTCAACCAACTCGGGCGCTCTGTTGGGAGAGGGTGTTCCGGGCGGCGACGTCACCTACGAGGTCAAGAGCTTTGTTTCCGATACCGCACTTGATCCGGCAAACCTCAAGGCAGCAGCCAGCGATGTTTGCGTTGACGCGGGCTCTAGCGAGAACGTTGTTCCGCAGAGTCTTTGCGAGTGGATTGAGCTGCAGGACGAAGACCTCTCAACCGCAGCCGGGGTCGAAAAACTAATCAAGACTCTGCGAGCGAGAGGTTACCTGACCCACTCGCTCGACAAACCAACAGCCGAAGGCAACTGGACAACCCTCTTGGCTTCAAGCAACTACGCATTTGTGAGCGCTAAGGCTGGGCACTCCAAGGGCCGCATCGACCAGATGTTCAAAGACCTTATCTCGGTTCAGAAGGCGGCCAAACCTGGTTCGCCAAACTCCAAGCTCGTCGCTACTGCGGGTGACGACGAGCAATTTGCCACAGCGGCAGCCTTGATTGCTAGAGCCGGAGGCTATGAATCCCGTGTGGTTTTGGGATTCAGAGCTGAAAACGTAGATCCAAACTCCGGAGTCGCAGCGTGCTCGGACGGTATCTGCTCTGGTAAGAACTTGACCGCCTGGGTTGAGGTTTCAGACGTATCGGGTGACTGGCTAGCAATCGATGTCACTCCTCAGTACAAGAACCGCCCGGTTCCGCCTACCGTACCGCCTGGGCTGGAGCAGAACGAAGCCGATCCAGGTCAAGACAACGCCACCGTGGTTCCTCCCGGTCAGGTTGCACCTTCTGAGGATGCTTGCGAAAACCCCGACGGCTGTCAAGAGGCAGAACCATTCGACTGGTGGGGTTTGATCCTCACCATCCTCGGTTACCTTGGCTTGACCGCCTTGGCTGCAACCTTGGTTCTAGGGCCGCCTCTCGCGGTGATTCTTGGCAAACGCCGTCGTAGAAGGAATCGCGAGAACGCGCCTACTCTCGCAGAGCGCATCACCGGTGCGTGGGACGAATACGTTGACAATTTGATTGATCTCGGCGACCGCGGCCTTAGAAGACTTCCGGCAAATGAAACCCGCCCGGAGCTCTTAGCCAAAGCCGCGACGGTTCGTGAAGAACTTCGCACCAGCGCACAAGCACAGGACATGGTGCGCTTTACGGACTTCGCAGCATTTGCGCCCGAGGAACCGAGCGTCGCCCTCGAAGGAGAGGTTTGGAAATTCGTTGATCAGGAGCGTGAGAACTCAAATGCCTCGCTGACTCGTTACCGCAAGGTGCGGGCGATGCTGTCTCTGCGTTCGATTGTTTACCGTGCATCCGCGCCCGAAGCCAATACTGTCAACACGCGTCGAATCGGGGCTGAAGGCTCAACTTTCGCTGCCTTCACCCAAGTGGCTAAGCAGGGAGCTGTCGAGGCTTTCGAGTGGATTGTGCCTAGAGTTAGGGCTTGGAGCTCTTCACTAGTTTCGAAGCGAGAAAACAAGCATGGCCGACACAAATCCAAGTAGCGATTCTTACACCAGAGACTTCACCGAACTTCCCGAAGAAATGTTCGATGACGGTGCACCGATCGAAACGCGTCCGATCACACCAAAGCAGACTGCTCCCGTGGACACCCAAAAGGGTCTAAGTCGCAGGGTTCTCTGGACAATAATTTCGATTGTCTTGGTCTGCGGCAGTGCTATCGCCTTCCTAATCTCGACGTCGTCTTCTCAGACCTCCTAGGGTTTTGTGGGAAACTTGACGCATGGCTAACCCTGTAAACCCGCCGCGTGGAATGCGCGACTTTCTGCCTGCCGAGAAGGCTAAGCGCGAGGCAGTACTCGCACTAATCAAGGGCACCTACGCGGCTCACGGGTTTCAAGAGATCGAAACGCCAGCCATGGAGGATCTCGCTCGCCTAACCTCTGGTCAAGGTGGCGACAACGAAAAGCTTGCCTACCGTGTGATGAAGCGCGGCGCCGAACTCGAGCAGGCAATCGCCGATGGTACCGAACTCGCCGACCTCGGACTTCGATTTGATCTGACCGTTCCGCTTACTCGCTACTACGCGACTAACCGCGCCTCGCTGCCGAATGTTTTCAAGGCCATCCAAGTTGGCCCGGTCTGGCGTGCCGAGCGTCCGCAAAAGGGTCGCTACCGTCAGTTTGTCCAGTGCGACATCGACATCATTGGAGATGCCACGCCGCTTGCTGAGTTGGAACTTCTAAACGCTTCGCTAAACGCGCTCGATGTGCTCGGGCTTACCGATGCCGTCATTCGTGTTAACCACCGAGCACTGTTGGTGAAACTGCTAAATGACCTGGGTGTGCCTGAAGCCGATCACGGATCGGCCATGATCACCATTGACAAGCTAGACAAGATCGAGCTCGCTGGTGTTGTCACCGAACTCACCGAACGCCTCGGCGAGTCGGTCGGAAAGGCATTCGAGGCCTGGTTCCTAGAAGTCGATACCACCCTGCCTCCAGCGGAACTAGAAGACCTTTTCGCTCTGATCCGGCCGGGTCGCCTGCGTTTCGACCCAACACTGGTTCGCGGAATGGGCTACTACACCGGCCCAATCTTCGAAATCGACCACCCGGGTTCCGGGAGTTCGATCGGTGGCGGTGGCCGTTACGACGGCATGGTTGGCAAGTGGCTCGGCACCGATGTTCCCGCTGTTGGTATTTCGATCGGTTTTGAGCGCGTTCTAGATTTGGTTGCCGACGAAGTTGCCGCCGATGAAATGCCAGCTGTGGTGCTTGTTCTCGAGGACTCATCCAAGTTGACGCTTAGCAACGCCTTCGCTATCCAGAAAGAACTCTGGGCAGAAGGTGCAAACGTTCGTTTCGAGCTCAAGCCCAAGCGCTTGAATCTGCTACTCGATTCGATGTCGGCAAACGGTTTTGACGCCTTCGCGGTGGTCACCGAAGACACCTCGAGTCTCGCCGAGCTAGAGGTGCGACCGATTGGTCAATCGCTAGACTAGAAGTCATTACAAAGACGTTTTTCAAGGCGCTATCTGCGCCGCAAAAGTAACCAAATAAGGAGAATCCCTTGTCGAAAATTGACGTTGTAGGAGCTCGCGAGATCCTCGACTCCCGCGGAAACCCGACCATTGAGGTCGAAGTACTTCTAGAGGACGACGCATTCGGCCGCGCCGCTGTTCCATCGGGCGCATCGACCGGAGCATTCGAAGCTCACGAGTCACGCGATGGCGACAAGTCTCGCTACCTTGGCAAGGGTGTAATCAACGCCGTAAACGCAGTTTTGGATGAAGTAAACGACGCCATCGAAGGCATCGAGGCTTCCGACCAGCGCGCAGTTGACGCAGCGCTCATCAAGCTTGACGGCACCGCAAACAAGGAGCGCATCGGCGCAAACGCAATCCTCGGTGTTTCACTAGCAACCGCACGCGCAGCCGCCGAGTCGGCAGAACTGCAGCTTTACGAGTACCTGGGCAACAACGAGGGTGTCACCCTTCCTGTGCCCCTAATGAACATCATCAACGGCGGAGCGCACGCCGACACTGGCGTTGACATTCAGGAGTTCATGATTGTTCCCCTGGGCGCTGAGACCTACGGCGAGGCACTTCGCTGGGGGGTCGAGGTTTACCACAACCTAAAGTCGCTGCTCCACTCGCGCGGTCTTTCGACCGGCCTGGGTGACGAGGGTGGTTTCGCTCCCGAGCTTCCGACCAACGCCGCCGCTCTAGACCTGATCGCAGAGGCGGTTGCCAAGGCTGGCTACAAACTAGGCACCGACATCGCTCTCGCGCTAGACGTAGCAGCCACCGAGTTCTACTCGGAGGAGTCGGGCAAGTACACCTTCGAAGGTCAAGAGCGTTCGACCGACGAAATGATTGCCTACTACGCAGAACTAGTAGCTAAGTACCCACTGGTTTCGATCGAAGACCCGCTGGCCGAGGATGACTGGGCCGGTTGGACCAAGATCACCGCTGAGTTGGGTGAGAAGGTTCAGCTCGTCGGAGACGACCTTTACGTAACCAACCCGACTCGCCTCCAGAAGGGCATCGATGAGAAGGCCGGTAACGCAATCCTCGTGAAGGTTAACCAGATCGGAACCCTGACCGAGACCCGCGACGCCGTAGCCCTCGCCCAGAGCAAGGGAATGAAGGCGATCATCTCGCACCGTTCCGGTGAGACCGAGGACACCTTCATCGCCGACCTGGCCGTAGCAACCAACGCTGGCCAGATCAAGACCGGTGCGCCAGCCCGTTCGGAGCGTGTCGCCAAGTACAACCAGCTTCTTCGAATCGAAGAAGAACTCATGGACCGCGCGGTTTACGCTGGTCGTAACGCCTTCCCGCGTTTCAACAAGTAAGCAAGAGGTTTAGATCGTGACGTCACCGCGCAGACCCACCCGGGCTGCCGGTGGCGCACGCAAACCAAGTTTGAGCACTCAGCGTGCAGAGTTGCTTCGCGGATTCACGTTGAACGGGCAAACCATCCTGGTGGCAGTTCTTGTTGTTGCAGCCATCCTCACTCTCGCTCCACAGGTTCAGCTCTGGTTCGAGCAGCGTCAGGCGATCGCCGACCTCCAGTCACAGGTGGACGCCCGCAAGGAAGAACTAAAGGACCTTCAGGTTCAGCGCAATCGTTGGAACGACCCGGCCTATGTTCGCGCCCAGGCTCGCAACCGACTTTTCTACGTAATGCCGGGTGAGGTTTCGTACATCATCATGGACGCCAACGGTGTGAGCGAAAGCGATAAAACCGGCACCGTGGGTGAAATGCTTGCTGCCAAGAGCAACTACAGCGGCATCACCGACAAGATCAGCGCAACCAAGAATGACTGGATGGGCTCACTGGTTCAAACCGTCATTCGTGCCGGCGTTGAAAAACCGTTAGCAGCTGAAAAGTGACACTAACTCCAGCAACCGAGGCAGACATCCGCTCGGTTTCACTCCAACTCGGCCGCGAGGCCCGCGACATTGTTGCAATTGCAGCTCGTTGCGTTTGCGGCAACCCGATCGTCGTCCAAACCTCACCGCGCCTGAGCGACGGCACACCATTCCCGACTATGTATTACCTAACCCTGCCGGCAGCCACTGCCGCACTTTCGCGCCTCGAAGCCGAGGGAGTCATGGTCACCCTGCAAGACAAACTTGCCACCGAAGCGGACTTCGCCAAGGCGTATCAAGCGGCACACGAGCAGTACTTAGCCGATCGTGCAATTCTGGGCGATGTCCCCGAAATCGAAGGCATCTCGGCTGGAGGCATGCCAACTCGCGTCAAGTGCCTGCACGCGCTCGCCGGTCACGCGCTCGCCGCCGGCCCTGGCGTCAACCTGGTTGGCGACGCAGCCCTAGAACTTTGCAGCTGGAAGCAGAATGTCTGCCAGTGCAAGCCCGCAATCGACGTCGATGCGGTCACTCAGTAGTAACAGAATGAAAGTAAAATAGACCCCATGCCTAAAATCCTGATTGTCGGTGGCGGTTACGCCGGTTTCTACACCGCTCTAAAACTCGAAAAATACCTTGGTAAGAACGAAGCAGAGATCACTCTCGTTGACCCGCTTCCTTACATGACCTACCAGCCATTCCTTCCTGAGGTTGTTGCTGGCTCGATCGAAGCCCGTCACGCTGTCGTTTCGCACCGCAGACACCTGCGCAACA
Source organism: Actinomycetota bacterium (assembly GCA_041158585.1). Lineage (GTDB taxonomy): Bacteria > Actinomycetota > Actinomycetes > Actinomycetales > Microbacteriaceae > Rhodoluna. The sequence continues at coordinate 58,092 of JBEBBA010000057.1, read as the reverse complement.
CCAAGGTGGTTCTGGGCAAGGTCACCAACGTGAACCACGCCAAGAAGAACGCAACCATCGAGGTCGCCGGTCTAAAGCCTTACAAAGAGACTTACGACCACATCGTCGTTACCGCCGGCGCCGTCTCGCGCACATTCCCGATTCCGGGTGTTGCCGAGCAGGCTATCGGCCTCAAAAACATCGAAGAAGCCGTCGAGGTTCGCAACCGCATGCTGTCGAACTTCGACAAGGCGGCCAACCTTCCAGCCGGACCAGACCGCGACCGCCTTCTAACCTTCGTAGTTGTCGGTGGTGGATTCGCGGGTATCGAGGCATTCGCCGAAATGCGTTCGCTCGCAACCTACCTGCTGCGCTACTACCCAAACATCTCTTTCGATGACGTCCGCTTCCACCTCATCGAAGCAATGGGACGCATCATGCCCGAGGTTTCGCAGAAGACCAGCGAATGGGTTATCGCCAACCTCGACAAGCGCGGCGCGAAGATTCACCTAAACACCCAGCTGCAGTCGGCTGTCAAGGGCAAGGTTGAGCTTTCGACCGGCGAAAGCTTTGAGTCCGACGTAATCGTCTGGACCGCAGGTGTGATGGCCCACCCTTACGTTCGCAACACCGACCTCCCGCTAGACGAGCGCGGACGCATCACTGCCAAGGCAACCCTTCAGGTCGCAAACGGCGACGACGTTGTCGAAGGCGCTTGGACTGCCGGAGACGTCTCAGCTGTTCCTGACCTCTCGGGCTTCGGCGTCGGTGGTTTCTGCGTTCCAAACGCTCAGCACGCTGTTCGCCAGGGCAAGCTCCTTGCCAAGAATCTCGTTGCAGCAATTCGCGGCGAAGGCATCAAGGAGTACTTCCACAAGCCTCTAGGCGCAGTTGCCGGTCTCGGCATCGGTGTCGGTGTGTTCCAGTACAAGAAGTTGGCCGTCAAGGGCCTGCTCGCATGGTTCATGCACCGCGGCTACCACGGCCTAGCCATTCCTATGTGGGAGCGTAAGATTCGCGTATTCTCGGGTTGGATCTGGAACTTCTTGCTACGCCGCGACATCGTGAGTATCTCGGCAACCAAGTCGCCACGATTACAGTTTGAGACCTTCGCGTCGAAGCCCAAGAAGTAATCAACTGAGCTTGAGCGAGAAGGTCCGAAGCAATTCGGGCCTTTTCGTTTAGCCAGCCCCCTTAGCCCAATGGCAGAGGCAGACGACTTAAAATCGTCACAGTGTGGGTTCGAGTCCCACAGGGGGCACCGTTGTTCGCTCAAGGCTTTACGCCTCTGGTTCTGTAAGTCTCAGGTTGCCAATAGGCTTTAACTACGACGCAAACGCGTCAGAAGGAGCACTAAATGGAAATCGTTCTATGGGTCTTGCTAGGCCTCGTACTTCTAACCGGAATCTTCCTCTGGGTTACCTACAACGGGCTCGTAAAGCTAAACGAGCGCGTCAGTGAAGCCTGGAGCGACATCACCGTTCAGCTCAAGCGTCGAGCAGATTTGATTCCAAACTTGATCGCAACCGTTCAGGGTTACGCGACTCACGAAAAAGAAGTTTTTGAGAACGTAACACGTGCTCGCGCGGCTACTGTTTCGCCAGAAGCTTTGGCTCACCCAGCTGCTGCCGCGCAGGCCGAAGGCGACCTCCAGTCAACCCTGAAGAGCCTGTTCATGGTTGCCGAGGCTTACCCAGCCCTGCAGGCCAATGTGAACTTTCTTGAGCTTCAGCGCGAACTCACAGACACCGAGGACAAGATCATGGCTTCGCGCCGCTTCTACAACGGTGGCGTTCGCGAGCTGAACATTAAGATCAAGCAGTTCCCGCAGACCCTGTTTGTTGCGAAGCTTGGTTTCACCGCTCGCGAGTTCTTCGAGGTAGCCGACCAGGCCGCCATCCAAGAGCCACCACAGGTCAAGTTCTAGGAGAACCATGTATCGGGCGATAGCCGCCAATAAACGCAACACCGTAATCATCATCGGTTTGTTTATCGGCCTGTTAGCCGGGCTTTCCCTCTGGTGGGGTTACGCATCTGGCGACGGTTCGAGTGCGCTAATGATCATCGGCTTTGCGGTTCTGTACACGGTTTTTCAGTACTACGCATCGACCTCGATTGCTGTCGCAATGAGCGGCGCTGTGCCAATTCAGAAGCGAGACAACCCGCGCCTTTGGAACATCGTCGAGAACATCGCAATTTCTCAGGGCATGCCGATGCCCAAGGTTTACGTTATTCCAGACGACGCACCGAACGCCTTTGCTACCGGCCGTAACCCTGAGAAGGCGGTTGTCGCCGCCACCTCTGGGTTGCTCGCCATCATGGATGACAAAGAACTCGAAGGCGTTATGGCTCACGAAATGGGCCACGTTCGCAACTACGACATCCGCGTCTCGGCGATTGTCTTCGGCTTGGTTTCGGCAATCGGAATCATCGCGGACTTCGCCATTCGCATGTCGTTCTTTGCTTCAGGTAGCCGAAACAGAGAAGACAATGGCTTCGGTTTGGTCTTGCTCTTGGTTGGTATCGTCGGAAGCATCATCGCGTTCCTGATCGGCCCTTTGGTGAACGCCGCGGTTTCTCGTCAGCGCGAGTACCTTGCCGACGCCTCGGCAGCAGAAATCACTCGCTACCCAGAGGGTCTAGCCTCTGCTCTGCAGAAGCTTGGTCAGTACGGTCGCCCGCTTCGCCGGGCCTCGGCGAGCATGTCGCACATGTACATCTCTGACCCGATGAAGCCAGGGCTCACCGAGCGTTTGTTCTCGTCGCACCCACCGATTCCAAAGCGCATCGAGCGCCTAAAGCAGATGGGTGGCGGCTTCTAGCCCAAGAATTCGGCTAGGTTGCCCTTCGGGTCAATAACCGTTTCGCGAAGGCCCTGCCAGCTCCTCACAGTGTCGAGGTGTTTGGTCAGGGCCTTTGCCAATGCCTGAACCTCGCGGTTCTTCAAATCTGGTTCGTGCCAAGACGCCTTGGCTAACAGGGTGCCGGGCTTTCTGTCGCTCTTGAGATCGATGCGACCAACGAGTTTGCGGTCGTGAAGAATCGGGAGCGTGTAGTACCCAAATTGCCTCTTCGGCTCAGGGGTGTAAATCTCGATCCGGTAGTTGAATCCCCACATTCTTTCGATGCGCTCTCTGTTCCAGCAGACGGGGTCAAACGGGCTCAGGACTGTGGTTCGGCTCCCTGACTTGGCAGAGGCGTCCAGGTTGGTTGCGGCTGCTGCGTAGCCCTGATCGAGCCAACCCGATACGTTCACGGGCACCAACAAACCCTTGTCGAGAAGGTTTTGCAAAATGTGTTTGTGATTCACCGGCTTCATTCGGTGCCAGTCACAGAGATCTCGATAAGTGGCGATCCCGAAGGCTTTTGCCGCTTGAAGCATCAGTGCTTCCTTGGCTTCATCGGCGTCTGGCAGGTGTTCTAAGACACTTTGGGGGAGAACCTGCTCGGGGAGAGCGTAGAGTCTCCGAAAAGCATCTCGCCCGCCCGAGACGAGGTCGCCGACCAGGAACATGTACTCGAGCGCACTCTTGAGTTCGCTCCAACCCCACCAGGTGCCTTTGCGTTGGTTCGCCTCGGTCTCAAACTGGTTTGTAGACATAGGCCCATTGGCAAGCAGTTGGGCCCTGATTTGTTCGACCAGCTTGTGGTCTTTGGCTTGCATGCCCCACTTGTTTTCATACTTCGAGCGGTAGGCGTCCATGCGCCAGCGGTAAAGCGGCCACTTTTCGAGTGGAATGATCGAAGCTTCGTGCGCCCAGTATTCGATGAGAGTTGGGTGGAATCCACCCATTAGGTCGTCGAGCTCTGACTTCGGGAAGTTACCTAGGCGCGAGAAGAGCGGCATGTAGTGCGCGCGCTCGAAAACGTTGACCGAATCGATTTGCAGCAATCCGAGGCGGTTGACGACGTCCATCACCGAGTCGTCTCGGTCGGAGTCAACCCCCAAACTTCTAAGCGAAATCGCTCGTGCCTCTAGAACACCTACATCGGCAGCCATCTTCGCCCTTCGCAAACTAAACTCATTACAGCGTATTCAAAGCGAGGACACATGCCAAACCAACCCGAACCAAAGCCGACCGTCGAAGATTTCGAGCGCGCCGCGGCTATTGTTTCTTCGGTTGCTCAGGTCACCCCGGTCATTCACTCCAACTACCTTTCGCAACTAACCGGCACAGAAGTCATACTCAAAGCTGAGAACCTGCAGCGAACCGGTGCATACAAACTTCGTGGCGCTTACCACCGCATGAGCAAACTCACTGCCGCGGAGCGCAAGAAGGGTGTCGTCGCTGCCTCGGCTGGCAACCACGCCCAAGGTGTAGCCCTTGCCGCCAAGAAACTCGGAATCAAAGCAACGATCTTCATGCCCGTGGGTGCATCGTTGCCGAAGTTTGAAGCCACAAAGAACTACGGTGCCGACGTGGTTCTTTCGGGTGCCGTCTTCGCCGAAACCCTTGTGGCAGCCCGCGAGTACGCGAACAAAAAGGGTGCAATCTTTATCCCGCCGTACGACAACCTCGACGTGATTCTCGGCCAGGGCACGGTCGGTCTTGAACTTCTCGACCAGGTTCCGGATGTAAAGAACGTCATCGTTGCAATCGGTGGCGGTGGCCTTGCTGCTGGAGTTGCTACGTACCTGAAGGCAGCGCTTGGCAAAGGCGTCAAAGTTTGGGGAGTCCAGGCCGAAAACGCCGCGTCTTACGTAACCTCGCTCAAGGCAGGCAAGCCAACCGAGATCAAAACCAAGCGCACCATCGCCGACGGCATTGCCGTCGCCAAACCTGGGTCAATTCCTTTCGAACTCATCAAGGCCAACATTCACAAGGTTGTCACCGTAAGCGACGACGACATCGCGAAGGCGATTGTTGTGCTGAGCGAGCGCTCGAAGCAGGTTGTCGAGCCCGCCGGTGCCGTTGGTGTGGCCGCTTTGATGTCTGGCGCAATCAAGCCGAAGGGTAAGACCGTTGTGGTGCTTTCGGGTGGCAACATCGACCCATTGCTAATGCAGAAGGTTATCGGGCATGGTCTAGCGGCATCGGAGCGTTACACGACCATCGTTGTAATGCTTCCGGACCGTCCAGGGCAGCTCGTGAAGGCTGCCGACGCGGTGGCTTCGGCGCAGGGCAACGTTGTTGAAGTTTTGCACACTCGCCACGGCAAAGACCTCGACATCAGCGAAGTTGAACTGCGTTTGAGTGTTGAAACCAGCGGTCACGCACATCGCATGCGCGTTCTAAAGGCGCTAACTGACGCCGGCTTAAACGCCCGCATCGAAGAGGCTTAGCCCGTAAAGTTTTTGACGTCGAGGATCTTGACCTCGAACTCGCGTCCGTTCGGTGCCTCGTAAGTCAACTCGTCGCCGACCTTCTTGCCCAGAATTGCCTCACCAATCGGGCTATCCGGTGTGTAAACGGTGGTGTCGGCATCTGCCATCTCTGCGGATCCAAGTAAGAAGGTCTGCTCTTTTCCGTTCAGGGTTAGCGTGACCAAGGTGCCTTGCTCGACGACGCCGTGTGATTCAGGTGCTTCGCCAACAATCGAGTTGGCCAAGATTTCTTCGATGCGGTTGATTCGCGCCTCGATGCGTCCCTGCTCGTCCTTCGCGGCGTGGTAACCGCCGTTTTCCTTGAGGTCGCCCTCTTCGCGAGCCTCCTGGATCACCTTGGCAATGCGAGCGCGCTCGTTCACCATCAGGTTCTCGAGTTCGTTCGCCAAGCGGTCGTAAGCCTCTTGTGTGAGCCAAGTTTCGTGTTCGGACATAGTTCTACCTCTGTGGGTTTAGGGGGTGTTCCAAGTTTATTTGAGGTCGCAGGCTTCAACCACAACGCTTGCGGCTTTCGCGGTGGTGTTCACGAGCAGCTGAACGCGCATCTCTGCCTCGCCCTTCATGTCGATCTCGAACTGGCGGTAACCAACAACTCCGTAATCGGCGTCCAAGGCCTTGCCGGTGCATTCAACGACGCCTTCAACGGCTACACCGGTGACCTCGATGGTGGCCGAAATGTGGTGATCGTCGTAGCTGTCGAAGGCTATGGTTTCGCCCGTGTAGGTTGCGTCCTCGGGGTGAACGGCGAAGTTCACGAAGATGGCCCAGGTGAAAAATGCGATCAGCAAAATACCCGCCAACACCACGATGTTTCGTTTGGTGTTCTGCGGTTTACGTCCGTAGCGGGCATTGAGGTCGGTCACATATCTAGGGTAGCGGGCATAATTGGGTTATGAAGTTCTTGCTGTTCTTAGCCACCACCGAGCCAATCGAAAACGACGCTGAAAAGTTTTACAGCCCAGGCGTTCTCGGGTTTATCTTCACCTTCGCCATGGCGGGACTAGCGATCGTTCTGATCTTCGACATGGTCCGCCGTATGCGCAAGGTTCGCTACCGCGCCGAGGTTCAAGAAAAGCTAGCCGCCGAGGCTGCCGACCGCGGGGTCAAGCGCAATAAGTAGGCTCGCCGTCCAGTGGCACATGAATGCCAGGACGGTCAGGCTGTGAAAAATCTCGTGAAAGCCGAAGTGACCCGGGATCGGGTTCGGCTTTTTTAGGCCGTATACCACTGCACCAACCGTGTAGCAGAGACCGCCAACCAAGATCAAAATCATCATCGGAGCGTTAACCGCGAAAAACTCGGCGGTGAAGCCTAGTGCCACCCAGCCCATGACCACATAGATCGGAACGTAGAGCCACCGCGGGGCGGAGATCCAGAAAACTCTGAACCCGATGCCAACGATGGCCGTAATCCAAACTCCGATAAGCAGGGGAGTGCCAAGTTCACGCGGTAGGGCCAACATGGTAATCGGCGTGTAGCTGCCGGCAATCAGCAGAAAGATGTTTGCGTGGTCGATTCGCTTGAGAGCGACCTTTACCTTCGGGCTCCAGTTGAAGCGGTGGTAAAGCGCAGAGTTACCAAAAAGCAGAAAGGATGACGCGAAAAAGAGGGCTGAAGCAACTTTCGCTGCGACACCGTCTGCAAGGACAATAAGGACGATTCCACCGGCGATGACAATTGGAAGAACTCCGGTGTGAATCCAACCTCGCCAACTCGGCTTCTTTTCTTCGGGCTCTCTAAAGCCAGTCGAGATGGGTAGGTTCATAGGTAGTAGCCTATCCCTGTGCGCAACCTCCTCTACAAGCTTTACGAGCGAAGCATCGAAAACTCGCTCACTCTCGAGGATCTACCCCGTCACGTAGGCGTGATTCTCGACGGTAACCGTCGTTGGGCCGAGCGTAAGCCGGGCACCACAACAGCGGATGGGCACGCCGCGGGAGCTGCCAAAGTCGTGGAGTTTCTTGGCTGGTGCAAAGACATCGGTGTGAACGTTGCCACCCTCTACCTACTCTCGACAGATAACCTCACGAAACGCGAAAGCAAAGAGCTCGAAGAATTAATGGAGGTTATTGCGACCCTGGCCGGTGACTTGGCTGCCTCCGGCGATTTCAAACTCCAACTCGTAGGTGACCGTGAAGCTTTACCCGCTGGCCTTAGGTCCAGCATCGAGGCGGCGGAACGGGCGAGCAAGAAGGCAACCGGACCACACGTGAATCTTGCCGTTGGCTACGGTGGACGCAAAGAAATTGCTGACGCTATGCGATCCATCCTGAAAAAGCACGCCAAAAAAGGAACAAGTGTCGAGGACCTTGCCGAGCTTCTTTCGCCCGAGCTAATCACAAAACACCTTTACACCGGGGGCCAACCCGACCCCGATCTTGTGATTCGTACCTCTGGCGAACAGCGACTCTCGGGCTTCTTGCTTTGGCAGAGCGCGAACTCAGAGTTCTACTTCGAGGAAGCCCTGTGGCCGGACTTTAGACGCGTTGACTTCCTTCGCGCCATCCGCGCGTTCGAGCGCAGACACCGCCGTTTCGGCGCGTAGGTAAATCCTCGGTTACGAAACCCTGATTCGGGCGTGTCGCAATAAATCTCGGCACCGAATTCGACATACAGTCGCTACAAGCCTTCGATAAAGGAGCATGAGTGACTAAAGCTACCAACGCCCAAAAGTCCCGTTCGACTGCGAAGGCTGGTGAGAAACTCAAGACCTACGTGCTCGACACATCGGTGCTGTTGAGCGATCCAAAAGCTCTATTTAGGTTCAAAGAGCAGTCGGTGGTTATTCCGATCATTGTGATCAACGAGCTCGAGAAGAAGCGGCACGACCCCGAAATCGGCTACTTCGCCAGGCAGACACTCAGGCACCTAGATGATCTTCGCAGCGAGCACGAGCGCCTCGACTTCCCGATTGAAGTTGGCGATGGCGGAACCCTGAGGGTTGAGCTCAACCACATCGACCAGTCGGTCCTGCCGGTGGGATTTCAACTTGGCGACAACGACTCCCGCATCCTCGCGGTCGCGTTCAACCTAGCTAATGAGGGTCACGACGTCACCGTCGTTTCGCAAGACCTGCCGATGCGAGTAAAGGTTGCGGCACTCGGTATGCATGCCGAGGAGTACCGCAACAACATGGCGATCGACTCCGGCTGGACCGGGGTCGGCGAACTCGCGATTTCGCCTGAAGAGATGGCTAAGTTTTACGACGAAGAGATTCTTAAGCACAAGGATGTCAAGGACATGCCAGCCAATACGGCTCTCGTGGTCTCCTCGGCCAGAGGGCAAGCTCTGGGGCGCGTGACACCTGAGAAGACCGTCAAGATGGTGCGCGGTGATAGAGACGTTTTTGGCGTCCACGGTCGTAGCGCGGAACAGCGTCTAGCAATCGACCTTTTATTAGATCCCGAAGTTGGAATCGTAAGCCTGGGAGGGCGAGCCGGCACCGGTAAGTCGGCGTTGGCTCTGTGTGCAGCTCTAGAGGCAGTACTCGAGCGTCGCGCCCACAAGAAGATCATGGTGTTCCGTCCGATCTATGCGGTCGGTGGCCAGGACATTGGCTTCTTACCAGGTACAGAGAACGAGAAGATGAACCCGTGGGGGCAGGCAATCTTCGACACCCTGGGTGCGTTGGTTTCCAAGGAGGTCATCGACCACGTTGTTGACCGCGGAATCCTTGAGGTCTTGCCCCTTACGCACATCCGCGGGCGCTCATTGCACGATGCCTTTGTGATCGTTGATGAGGCGCAGTCTCTAGAGCGCAACGTACTCCTAACTGTTCTCAGCCGAATTGGTCAAAACTCGAAGGTCGTACTCACTCACGACGTAGCTCAGCGCGACAACCTGAGAGTTGGTCGCCACGACGGCATCGCTGCCGTGATCGAAGCGCTCAAGGGCCAGAGCTTATTCGGACACATAACCCTTACTCGCTCGGAGCGCTCGGCCATTGCAGCGTTGGTTACCGATCTGTTGGACAATTAGCGCATGATTAACGCCGAGATCCAGAGCTTCATCGACGACTACTTTGAGGTAATCCACGCTCAAGACATGGAACTCTTCGACCGAGTCTTCCATCCGAGCTGCTGCCTTTACGGCGCTCAGGGCGGCGAACTTGTAATTCGCCCGTATGCGCTTTACCGCGAACAGGTTGCCAACCGGCAGTCACCAAAAGAGTTGGGCAACGCTAGAAACGACAAAGTGCTGATGGTGGACCAAATCTCCGACCACTTGGCTCTCGTCAAGGTTCAGCTTGAGATGTTCGGTGGTGTGATGCAGGACTACCTCAACATTGTTTACCTGGACGGCAAGTGGGTCGTCATGGCAAAGATGTACGAGCGAGTCGGCGACGTCGCTTAAATCGCTGGGGATAACTCAAAACAGTTCTTGGATGGAGCCCTAGTCTGGCTCAATGTTCCAGCTGCTAGGAGCGGCTTATCTGGCCGTATTTACTATTCCACTCGTGGTTATCGATCACCGAGAACGGCGTTTGCCAAACAAAATCACACTGCCAGCGATCGCGGTAACTCTCTTGGGACTGTTTTTGGCTGGTGACTGGTCCCGGGCCGGGCTGGCAATGCTGTACGCGGGGGTCCTGTTTGGCTTCGGCACTTTCCTCAGCATCAAGGGCTGGCTCGGGATGGGTGATGTGAAGTTGCTCGTGCCGATCGCGCTGACTCTCGGGTGGTACGGCTTGTCTGAACTCGCAATCGGCTTGGCGGTGGCATTCTCTGCAGCCGGTCTTTACGTCTTAGTTCGTCTAGCCTTCAAAAAGATAACGGCCTCGAGCACTATCGCGCTCGGGCCGTATCTACTGTTTGGTTTTTGGGTTGGTGTTACTCAGCCGGCTTGGTCATCGATAGCACGTTGAGTGCTTTGTCGAGCTGTTCCATGCTGAGCTTCTCGCCATCGACATAACCGAGTTCGATTGTCGCTTCACGAACCGTGATGCCCTTCTTCACAGAGTGCTTGGCGATCTTTGCCGCAGCTTCATACCCGATGTACTTGTTCAGCGGAGTAACGATGCTCGGGCTCGACTCGGCCAGCGCTAGCGAACGCTCCACGTTTGCCTCAAGGCCCTTGACAGTCTTGTCGGCTAGTAGTCGTAGCGAGTTGCTAAGCAAACGAATGCTCTCTAGCAAGGCGTTACCCATCACCGGAATTGCAACGTTCAACTCAAAGTTTCCAGTTGCGCCAGCCCAGGCGACGGTCGAGTCATTGCCGATTACTCGAGCGCAGACCATCATGACGGCTTCTGGCACCACCGGGTTTACCTTGCCAGGCATGATGCTCGAGCCAGGCTGCAGGTCTGGAATGTGTAGTTCACCGAGACCAGCGTTTGGCCCAGAACCCATCCAACGGAGGTCGTTGTTGATCTTGGTGAGGCTAACGGCAAGCACTCGTAGCGCTCCCGAGGCCTCGACTAGGCCGTCGCGCGCGCCCTGGGCTTCGAAGTGGTTGCGTGCTTCAGTGATCGGCAACCCGGTTTCCTTGGCAAGTAGGCGGATTACCTCCTGAGGGAATCCCTTTGGGGTGTTTATGCCGGTGCCAACCGCGGTGCCACCGAGTGGAACCTCAGCGGTTCTGGCAATCGTTGCCTCAACGCGCTCGATTGCGTAGCGAATCTGAGCCGCGTAACCACCGAATTCCTGACCGAGGGTGACCGGGGTTGCGTCCATCAGGTGGGTGCGGCCAGCCTTGACTACTGTCTTCCAGAGTTCGGCCTTCTCTTCAAGTGCCTTGGCCAAGTGGTCTAAGGCCGGGAGTAGGTCGTGGATCAGGGCTGCTGTCACGGCAACGTGGACGCTGGTTGGGAATACGTCGTTAGAGGATTGGCTCGCGTTCACGTGGTCGTTGGGGTGGACATCGGAGCCAAGTAGGCGTGTGGCCAGAGTTGCGAGCACTTCGTTCATGTTCATGTTCGAAGAGGTGCCAGAACCGGTCTGGAAGATGTCCACTGGGAACTCGCCATCGTGGTTGCCGGCAGCCACAGCATCGGCGGCCTGAGCGATTGCGTCTGCGATCTTGCCGTCGAGAACACCCAGCGATGCGTTGGCAAGAGCGGCGGCCTTCTTGATGCGCGCCAGGGCGGCGATGTGAGCTCGCTCAAGCGTGGTTCCGCTGATTGGGAAGTTCTCGACGGCACGCTGCGTCTGGGCGCGGTAGAGAGCGTTTACGGGGACTTTTACCTCGCCCATGGTGTCGTGTTCGATGCGGTATTCCACGTTGAAACCTTTCGGAGTTAGTTGATGTCACCGATGGTGACGATTGGGTGAATCTCTCCCAGCGCGAGCCGGTAGTTCGCCCCGACGACACCCAATTTACCCGCCTTTACGGCGTTGGCGATGAGGCTCGAACGGGTTAGAAGTTCGTTGATGGTGTCTTGCACGTGAAGTTCGGTGATCGCGTCGATCTCGAACTTGCCTTCCTTGTGGGCGCGCTCAACTGTCGGTTGAATTCGGTTCACCAAATTGTGAATGAATTCGCCTTCGGAAACCAAGGTTCCTTCGGTTGAATCGATGGTCGCTCTAATAGCTCCGCATTCATCGTGTCCGAGAACCAGGATCAGTGGGGCTTGCAAGACTTCGACGCTGTACTCGAGCGAGCCAATGATTGTTTCGGCGAGCACCTGACCGGCGTTGCGAACTACAAAAAGATCACCGAGCCCGACGTCAAAAATGATTTCAGCGCTAAGTCGGCTGTCTGCGCAACCAAATAGTGCGGCAAATGGCTTCTGCTTTTCGGCTAGTGCTTCGCGCCGATCGATGTCTTGACGCGGGTGCGCAGGAGAGCCTGAGACAAATCGTCCGTTTCCGCCTAGGAGCGCCTGCCATGCTTCGCGCGGCGTGCTTGGTCTCTTGTCGCTCATCGTTCTATTTGCTCTCGTCGATCGAGGCGGCAAAGTCAGCGAACTCTTCCGGTGTAGCGGTGCCGTAAAGAATGATGTAGTCAACCTGGTCAGAGGTGTTCACCATGACGTAGTCCCAGCTCTCGGCTGGGTCGTTTTTCACCTTGGCGGTGTAGATGTCCCAGGGGCCGTTAACGCCCGGGATTGACCCGGTCAACTGAACATCCTGAAGCTTGAGGGCCAGCCAGGTTGGGTTAGCTCCGAAACCTTGGATGAAACCGATGTATTGGTTCTTGGGGCCGACAAAACCGGCTTCAAAATTCGGCACGGCGTCTTTGGCTTCTGGGCGCCAGGTGGCTTTGTTCGACCACCAATCCTGAAGCAGCGTCGGCAGGTTGATGGTTACCCCCGAGGAGGTTTGAGCCTCTTGGGCAACGGCCTTGTAGTCGATTCGGGGAATGCGGCTGCTGTCGTCGCGGGGAACCATGAGAACGAGGGCGAGAACCACGCCCAGGGTAGCCAGCAGCGATAGCGCAAGGTTGATTACGGTTTGTCTTGCCCTGCGTTTCGCTGCTGCGTCACTCACTCTGAGCTTTCCTTCAAGGTGCTTTCGATTTTTTTGCGGGCTCCGGCCAGAAGAGATTCGCAGTGCTTGGCCAAAGCCTCGCCGCGCTCCCAGAGCTTCATGCTGTCTTCCAGAGTCACGCTGCCGGCTTCGAGTTCACCGAGCACGCGCGTTAGCTCATCTCGTGCCTGCTCGTAAGTCAGGTCGGTGATGTCGTTTTTCTTCTCGGCCATTAGTCCTCCAGTTTAATCGTTTGCGGTTGCCTCAAGTTCGCCCTTGGCGAGGCGGATCTTGAGGGATTGCTTGGGTTTGACCTTGCTTGCGTCATTGATCACGTGGCCAGACTCATCGCGAACCACCGAGTATCCGCGATCGAGAACGCCCTGTGGTGAAAGTGATCGCAGGACCCCCTGATCGGCTGCCAATTTGGCGTCCGACCGGTCTAGGCGCAAAACAATCTCACCGCGAAGCTCGTCTAAAGCTCGGTCAAGTTCGCCCGTCTTTTCGTCGATGAATCCAAACGGGTTAGCCAGAATCGGACGAGTCCGAATTTGCTCAATCAAGTTGCTTTGGTTGTGAATGAAGTTTGCGATGCGGTTCACCATGCGGGCCAGGTAGTCCTCGATGTTCGCGCTCTCTTGGGCGGCATCTGGCACAGTTCGTTTAGCTGCGTCCGTCGGGGTAGAGGCACGCAGGTCGGCTACGTCGTCCAGTAACGGCCGGTCGTTCTCGTGGCCAATGGCCGAAACAATTGGTGTGTCGGCGGCTGCGGCTGCTCGCACGAGGGCTTCATCGCTGAAAACGTGGAGGTCTAGGAAGGCTCCACCACCGCGAGCGATGATGATTACATCGACCTCTGGGTCGGCGTCGAGCTTTTTGATAGCACTGATCACTGCGGGGGGAGCCGCCTCGCCCTGAACCGGTGTGTTGACGATCTCAAACTGAACTGCTGGCCAGCGAAGGCGAGCGTTCTCTAGGACGTCCTTCTCTGCGTCTGAGTCCTTGCCTGTGATTAGTCCAACCTTGCGAGGGAGCACTGGCAACGCCTTGCGCTTTGAAGGGTCAATGACGCCCTCGAGAGTTAGCTTCTGGCGCAGTTCTTCGATTTTCACTAGCAGATCGCCGAGGCCAACCTTGCGAATGCTCGAAACCTTGAGCGAAAGTTTGCCGTTTGGCACGTAGTAGTCCATAACACCGGAAACGACTACGCGGTCGCCGTCTTTGAACGAGTCCGGGCTGGCGTTTAGAACATTGGCGAAAATGACCAGTTCGATGCTCGATGCACCGTCGAGATCCTTGAGTGCCGGGTAGGCGTGGCCCGAAAAGTTGAGCTTGAAACGGACTAGCTCGCCCTCGACATAGGCGGTAGGCCACTTCTTGATGGCTAGGGCAACGCGCTCGGAAAACTCGCGAACGGAATAGGGTCGGTCTTCGCCCGATAGCGCCTGTTCTGTCATTGTTTCGCTCCGCTTAGAATTGCCTTGTGGCTGAAAACAATGGTATCCCGAGCGACCGACAAGGTCGGGTCCTTCTAGCGTCCCCTCGAGGCTACTGCGCAGGTGTTGACCGCGCGGTTATTGCAGTAGAGAAGGCTCTGGACCACTACGGAGCACCAATCTACGTTCGCAAGCAGATTGTTCACAACAAGCACGTCGTTTCGTCTCTAGAAGCACGCGGCGCCGTTTTTGTTGATGAAGTTGACGAAGTCCCCGAGGGTTCGATTCTCGTGTTCAGCGCCCACGGAGTGTCTCCGATGGTTGTTGCTGCAGCAGAGGCTCGCGGCCTCAACACCATCGACGCAACCTGCCCGCTCGTCACCAAGGTTCACCGTGAAGTTCAGCGCTTTGCCAAAGAGGACTACGACATCCTTCTAATCGGTCACGAAGGCCACGAAGAGGTTGAAGGAACCGCCGGCGAAGCGCCAGACGTGGTTCAGATTGTGGACAAAGACATCGACCAGGTCGTGGTTCGCAATCCCGAGAAGTTAGTTTGGCTGTCGCAGACCACGCTTTCGGTTGACGAAACCATGGAGACGGTGAACCGACTGCGCGCCAAGTTCCCTACTCTTCAGGCCCCACCAAGTGACGACATTTGCTACGCAACTCAGAACCGTCAGGTTGCAATTAAGAAGGTTGGCGCTGCCAGTGACCTCGTAATCGTGGTTGGTTCGGCAAACTCTTCGAACACAGTTCGCTTGGTTGAAGTTGCCAAGGACGCCGGCGCAAAGGCTGCTTATCGCGTTGACTTTGCTAGTGAAATCCAAGAATCCTGGTTCGAAGGTGTCGAGACCGTTGGAGTGAGTTCGGGCGCATCGGTTCCCGAGGAGCTCGTTGACGAAGTCCTCGACTACCTTGCTAAGCGAGGCTTCGGCGATGTCGAAACCGTTCAGACCGCCGAAGAAGACATCCAGTTCTCACTGCCAAAAGAGCTCCGTAAGGACCTAAAGGCGGCGGGCGAGAACACCGAGAACAAGGAGAAGCGTTGAAGAAGTTAGCCCTAGCGCTAGCACTTTTCGCTTCACTCACCCTGTCTGGCTGCACTAGCCCTGCTCCCGAACACAACCACGACCAATCGCTTAGTTCGTCTTCGCTATTCACTGACAGCGAGCTCATGTTTGCGCAGATGATGATCCCGCACCACCAACAAGCAGTGACCATGGCTAGCTTTGTGGTTGGTAAAACCACCAACCAAGACATTTTGGACCTTGCCAGCCAAATCAAGGTTGCGCAGGAACCAGAAATTAACGAACTAATCAACTGGCTCGAAACCAGTGGTGCGGGGCTGGGTAACGGCGACCACTCAATGCACATGGGTGGCATGCTCACTGACGCCGAACTGGTGGAACTCAACGCAGCCACGGGGGCGGAGTTTGAGAAACTGTTCCTCGAGGGAATGATCAAGCACCACCAGGGTGCCATCGAAATGCTGAGCATGGTTGCCGGCTCAACCAACCCGGCCGTTATCGCATTCGCAAATGCCGTACGAGTTGGCCAAAGCGCCGAAATAAAGACCATGCAGGACCTGTTGAAGAATTACTGAGGAGACAAATGACTAAGCAACTTGAACTAAACATTTCGGGAATGACTTGTGGCCACTGCGCAATGTCGGTCACCAAAGAGCTCAGCAAGCTAGACGGCGCTGCAAACGTGAACGTAAACCCTCAAGCTGGCACCGCTTCGCTAGAGGTTGCCGAGTCGGTTGACCAGGCTGCTGTTGCAGCAGCGGTCGAAGAGGCTGGCTACGAGCTAGTTTCTTCAAATGCCTAAACAGCTCGAACTCGACATCGAGGGCATGACCTGCACGGCATGCGCTCGCCGAATCGAGAAAAACCTCAACAAAGTTGAAGGTGTTTCGGCTTACGTTGACTTCACCTCCGAAACAGCTCATCTGACAATTTCAGGCTCCACATCCGAATCGGACATCACCAAGGTGATTGAGGACACCGGCTACTCGGTCGGATCCAACCGTCCAGAACTACAAACTCTGAAACTTCGGGTCGTTGTCGGTTCTGCGATTTCAATTCCAGTTGCCGTGACTTCAATGGTTCACGAGTGGATGTGGCCGATGTGGGTTTATGCCCTGTTGGTAGCGCCCGTAGCGCTCTGGGTTGCCCTGCCTTTTCACCAAACGGCTTTCAAGAATCTGAAGGCGAGGGCCACGACGATGGACACTCTGGTGTCACTCGGTGTTCTAGTCGCCTACGGGTTTAGCCTCTACGAACTCATTGCCGGCGGTCACGAAGCCTATTTCGAGGTAGCCGCGGTTGTGCCAACCGTTGTTTTGATCGGTCGCTGGCTTGAGGTAAAGACTCGGCGCTCGGCAACCGACTCGGTGAGAGCGCTCCTGAGTGCGATACCTGAACTTGCGAATGTTCGACGCAACGGTAGCCAGGAGTCGGTGCCAACCTCGTCCGTCGCCAAGGGCGATTTCGTCGTGGTAGCAATGGGGGAGCGAGTCCCAGTTGACGGCGTAGTTGTCGAAGGTGCGGGAGCAATCGACAACTCCCTACTTACGGGTGAATCGGTGCCCGAGGTTGTCCGCGAAGGTAGCTCCATTGCCGCCGGAGCCCTAAACCTGAGCAGTATGTTGCTGATCGAAACCTACGCGGTTAGCTCAACCAGCAGAATTGCTCGAATCGCCGATTTGGTTCGCGAAGCAACAGCGACTAAAACCAAGCTCACATCGCTCACCGACAGGGTTTCTTCTGTCTTCGTGCCAGCGGTAATCGTCATTGCCCTGCTCACGTTCGCAATTTGGTTTGCAGTCGGCGCGAGCTTAGAAGACGCGGTTTCGGCGGCTATTGCCGTTCTGGTGATTGCCTGCCCCTGCGCCTTGGGGATCGCCGTGCCGATGAGTTTGGCTGTGGCAACCGCAAACGGGGCTCGACGTGGAATTGTGATTCGAAACCCAGATGCACTCTCGATACTGAACAAGGTCGACACCGTTGTCCTCGATAAAACAGGAACTCTGACCACAGGTAACTTGCGAGTTCTAGTCACGACCGCGCTCGCCGGCGTGAATGTGCAAAAGTCAATTGCCGTTGCCAGTGCACTTGAACGTGGCTCCAGCCACCCGATAGCCCGAGCCATTGCCCAAATGGATTCGAGCATGAAGGCGACTGACGTGACAGACAACCCCGGAGTCGGGGTGACCGGCCAAGTGGAGGGTAAAGAGTTCAGGCTTGGATTTGATAGGCCAGAGAACTACAAGAATTCGGCAGAGGTTTCGAAGGCGCTGACCGAAGTTGAGGGAATGAGCGTTGCAATACTCAGTCACGAAACAACTGCGCTTCTAGTGATCGGACTCGCGGACGACATTCGAAAGGAGTCGGCCGAAATGGTAGCCGAACTCGATTCGATGGGCGTTGACGTCACGGTGCTCTCGGGTGATGTTGAGTCTCGGGTTGCAGCTGTCGCCCGCGAACTCGAAATCAAGAACGCCATGTCAAGAGTGACTCCAGAACAGAAGCTCGGCTACCTGAATGACCTCAAGAGCCAAGGTAAGACCGCGGCTATGGTTGGCGACGGCCTAAATGACGTCGCTGCCCTCGCGGGCTCTGCGGTCGGTATCGCTATGGGTACTGGAACACACGCGGCACAATCGGCCGCCGCAATCACCGTGTTGGATGACAGCCCGCTCGCAATCTCTTACGCCCTCAAACTGTCCAGGCGAACCTGGTCAAACATCAAGCAAAACTTGGTTTGGGCCTTCGGTTACAACGTTGTTTTGATCCCAGTTGCTGCACTAGGGCTGCTGAACCCGATGTTGGCGGGCAGTGCGATGGCGTTTTCGAGCGTCTCGGTTGTACTTAACGCCCTTCGACTTCGCCGCCAAAGTTAGTTTCTTTCACCAGAGAACCGTCTCGAGCGAAGGTCTTCCAGACTCCCACCTGCTTTTCACGGTCGAAGCTCCCCGTACGCATTAGCGAGCCATCGGCCCGGTAGAACTCCCAGTAGCCGTGCATTAGTCCGTCGAGGTATTCGCCCTTAAAACGTGGAAGCCCGTTGGGGTACAACGGGCTTCTATCGTTAGACATTGGTTAGGCAGTCTTTGACTTGCCTGCCGAGCCGAGCTGGCGGGCTGCCTCGACGACACGCTCAGACATGCCGGCTTCTCCGATCTTGCCCCAGGCGCGAGGGTCGTAAGCCTTCTTGTTTCCGACTTCGCCATCGACCTTTAGAACACCGTCGTAGTTCTGGAACATGTGCGCGGCGATTGGGCGGGTGAATGCGTACTGCAGGTCGGTGTCGATGTTCATCTTGATGACACCGTGGCTAACTGCCTCAGCAATCTCTTCGTCGGTAGAACCCGAACCACCGTGGAAGACGAGGTCGAATGGCTTGTCAACGCCGTACTTAGCGCCAACAACCTTCTGAATCTCACCGAGGAGCTCTGGGCGTAGCTTCACGTTGCCAGGCTTGTAAACTCCGTGGACGTTGCCAAAGGTGAGTGCTGCCATGTAGCGGCCGTTCTCGCCTAGACCCAGAGCCTCAACCGTCAGCAGACCGTCTTCAGGGGTGGTGTAGAGGTGCTCGCCCATGCCGCCTTCGACGCCATCTTCCTCGCCGCCGACAACACCGATCTCAACCTCGAGAACAGCACCAATCGAGTTGGTGAGCTTTAGCATCTCCTGGGCAATCTCTAGGTTCTCTGCCATCGGAACAGCCGAGCCGTCCCACATGTGAGAGTTGAAGAGGGCGTGCTCGCCGTTGCGTACGCGCTCCTTAGAAATCTCGATTAGCGGGCGAACAAACTTGTCCAGCTGGTCCTTAGCGCAGTGGTCGGTGTGCAGTGCGATTGTGATGCCGTAGTTCTTGGCTACCTCACGCGCGAAAGCTGCCATCGCTGCTGCACCTGAGGCCATGTTCTTCACGGTTGGGCCCGACCAGTAGTCGCCACCACCGGTGGTCACCTGAATAATGCCGTCTGAACCGGCTGCCTGCAAGCCGGC
This sequence comes from Actinomycetota bacterium, assembly GCA_041158585.1. Taxonomy (GTDB): domain Bacteria; phylum Actinomycetota; class Actinomycetes; order Actinomycetales; family Microbacteriaceae; genus Rhodoluna. Next base: position 38,930 of record JBEBBA010000057.1, on the reverse strand, counting down.
GAGGGCTGCGTTTAGAGTCTGCGAAGAGGACACGTTGATGGCTGGGTAAGCGAAGCCACCCTGCTTTGCTCGGTCAAGCATTTCGAGATACTGATCGGGTGTTGCTACTGGCATGCCACTACTCCTAGGGACTCTTCATTGGGGGATACCTAGAATGTTACCAACATGAGCCTTGATGACGCTGGTCAACCGACCCTAGATTTACTCGCCGCAACCCTAGCTGCGGTGAGTGCCTGCTGGCCTCTGGTTGGCGAGAATGACAAGAATCGGCTCGACCAAGCCGCCGTTGACGCTATGCGCTACTCGCTCAAGCTTTCAAACTTCGGTGCGGTGGTAGTCATCGGCGAGGGCGAAAAGGATGACGCCCCGATGCTTTTCAACGGGGAGGTCTTTGCCAAAGGTCGCGAAGTTGAGTGGGACATAGCGGTTGACCCGGTGGATGGCACCCGCTTGGCGGCTCTGGGGGTGCCTGGCTCGGTTTCTGTGATTGCAGCTTCCACCCGAGGATCGATGCTCGATTGCCACGACGTTTATTACATGAAGAAGCTAGTCTCCGGTTCTGACGCGATCGGGGTTCTCGACATTGATTACACCCCAACCCAAAACGTTCAACTGTTGGCGCGAGCAACCGGTCGTGAACCCCACGAGCTTTCGGTCGCCGTGATTGATAAGCCGCGAAACGCCGATGTAATCCGAGAAGTTCAGGCATCGGGTGCGACCTGGGTTCGCTTTGAAGAAGGTGACATCGCCTATGCGGTTTCGGCGGCGATGCCACACACTCCTGTCGATCTATTGCTGGGTGTCGGGGGAGCGCCCGAAGGCGTTGTTACGGCATGTGCTGTAAAAGGTGTTCGAGGCTTCATGCAGGGGCTTCTCGCCCCGCAAACGCCCGATGAAATCGAGAGGGCAATGCTCGCTGGATTACCTCTCGGCAAGAAGCTCAGCCTGAACGATCTTGTGTCGGGTGGCCGTCAAATCTTCGTGATGACTGGAATTACCGATTCGCCCTTGGTAACAGGCGTCCGGATCGAAAACGGCAAAGAGCAACTGCAGGCGTTAATCATTGACTCTGAATTAGCGACGGTGCGCCGAGTGGACCTCAGCCTCGACGGCTAGTGATTTGGGTGGAAAACCGCTGGCTCTTCTAGCATCGCGCTGCGATCCGGGGTGTTGGTCACCGAAGATGGCGGCATGTTGTCTAGGTTTGCTAGACCAGACGAAGGCTGAGTCACAGCAATCGCTCCCCACTGAACAGCAGCGGCAACACCCTTGGCCACATCGAAGCCCAGGTCGTCTGCGCTTCCCGGCTTGGTGTCGTTGCCCACGGCCGAGAGGAAGCCTGCCATTGTCGCGTCGCCGGCACCAACGGTGTTGATTACCTTGACCGGTGGTGTGCGAGCAGCCCACTGGTCATTTTTGGTGACCGCGATCATTCCGTCTGCGCCGAGTGAAGCAAGAACGCACTCGATGCCGTGTTCGCATAGCTGACGCGCGGCGTCAACAACGTCGCCAACGGTGGTTAGAGTGCGACCAACAGCAGCCGCAAGTTCTTCTGCGTTTGGTTTGATTACCGAAGCGAGTCCGCGGCGGGCCCAGTAGTTGAGCGGTTCACCCGAAGTGTCCAGGGCTACGCGGACGCCCATCTCGCGCATCGAGGTAAACAGCGGCTCCAGGTCAACGTAGGTGCCGGTTGATTTGTAAACCGGCAGAGCACCAGCTATGACTAGCCACTTTGCGTTGTTTTCCTTGACGGTCTCGATAGTTAGCTCGATGACCTTCTTCCAGTCATCCTCGGTTAGCGGGCGAGGTGCCTCGTTGACTTTGGTGGTAGGTCCTTCGTGCTCCACGATCGTCGTCGAAACTCGAAGTGTGCCTTCAACCCAGAGTGGGATCAGGAAATCAGAAGAACCGGTGCGGTCTAGCACACCCGGGTCTGCATTGCCCAGAGGAACTACACCGGGTGCTTTGAAGCCTGCGAGGTGAAGCCCGCGGGAGACGTTGATTCCTTTGCCAGCCAGCTCTTCGCCAACGCCTTCAGCGCGGTTTACTCCGCCTTCTTGAAGGTTGTGCACGAAGTAGGTGCGGTCAAGGGTTGGTGCTGGGGTGAGGGTGACGATGGGCGACCCAGTCATGCTTGCTCCCTGTGCGTCCGTTAATAGTTTTATGACTTTGCGGACGCCTTCGTCCAGCACTCACAAAAGTATAACCGCGGGGCCTATTTCTCGTCTTCTACAACCTCGGCGTCAATTGCCTTCTCTTCGAGCTCAGGTTTGGTAAAAATCGTGGTGGATTCGACCAGCCCGGTGATCTCTGGAATCTCCGTCGCTCCGAACTGGGTCGCGTCGATGGCATTTGCCTCACGAGCGGTGGTCAGTAGGTTGCGCTCGAGCGAGCTAGCGAACTTGTTGTAGTTGCCTACGGTTGAGTCAATCGACTTGCCCAGGGCGCCAGCGTGCTTGGCAACAACTGAGATTCGCGCATAAAGGTCTTTGCCGAGCTTAATCACGTTTGCTAGGGCCTTCTCGTTGGCTTCCTGCTGCCAGATGTAGGTGATGGTCTTTAGGACCGAGAACAGGCTGACCGGCGAGGCGATCGCGACACCCTGCTTGAACGAATACTCAAGCAGAGATGGGTCTGCCTGAAGAGCTGCCGAAAGGAGCGACTCGGAAGGAATGAAAGCAATCACAAAGGGCGCTGCGTCGGTGTAGGACTCCCAGTACTTCTTGTCGCCCAGAGCCTTGATGTGGCTCTTGACGGCTTCGGTGTGCTTTTTAATCAGGGCATCGCGGCGCGCTAGTTCCTCCGGTGAACCTAGGTCGCTGATAGAAGAAGCCTCAAGGTAGGCGTCGAAAGGGACCTTAGAGTCAATCAAGATTTGCTTGTTGCCCGGCAGCAAAATAGTCACGTCTGGGCGCTTCGAGCCGCCCTCGACGCCCTTTTGCTCGATGAAGTCAGCGATATTGCTCAGTCCAGCCTCTTCGATCAGGCGGCGCAATTGGGTCTCGCCCCAAACGCCACGCATCTGGTTGTCGCTCATCGCCTTGGCGAGAGTTTCGGTTTGTTTGCCGAGAGACTGGGTTGTGGTGATTGAAGCGCGCAGTTGCTCTTCGATCGTGCCGTACTGCTTGTTGCGCTCCGTCTCGAGCTCGGCAACCTTGTTGCGCATCTGCTCGAGCTGCTGCTGAATCGGGGTGAGGGTTTGAAGCAACTTGTTCTCTTGGCGGTCGCGTTCATCGCGCTCTAGACGCTCGCGCTTTGCCTCCTCCAGCTGGGCGGTCAAGAGGCGAACGGCCGAGTCATCGACCGGCGCAGACTTTGCTGTGGACTTGCCAATAAAGAAGCCAACGAGGCCTCCGAGGATTACACCGAGAGCGAGAAAGAGAAAGGTTTCCATGGCGCAACTATGCCACCGACCACCGACTTTTTTGCTAGTTCAAGGCTTTAACAAGTTGATTCGCACTCGCCAGTAGGGCGACTAGATCATCGGCACCCTGGCGTTTGGCCGCGTGAATCATGATTCGCGCGCAGGCATCGGCATCGGCGAGGGCATCGTGGTGGTTGAACTCCTCGTGGCCCACTGCATAGGCAACCGAGTTCAGTCGGTAGGACTCGAGGTTGTAAACCTTGCGCGAGACGAGAAGCGAACAGCCGTAGTGAATCTTTGGCAGTTCAAACTGGACTGCCTCCGCGGCAGCCTTCAGCACACCCATGTCGAAGGAAGCATTGTGAGCGACGAGGACGTCACCCTCGGTGAATTCGAGCATCAGTGGCAGGATTTCATCCCAGGTGTGACCGTCTTCGACATCCTGACGCTTGATTCCGTGGATTCGAATGTTGTTAGCGTCGAACCAGTCATGAGGTGACGGCGGCATGAATGTTGCCAGGAACTCATCAACGATTTGCCCGTCGCGCACCTTCACCAAACCAACTGCGCAAGGCGAGGCGGGCGACCCGTTTGCGGTTTCGAAGTCGATCGTTGTGAAGTCCAAGGGCATACCTACATTAAACTGCTCAAATGGCTCTAACAATCGGTATCGTCGGTCTCCCAAACGTAGGTAAGTCGACTCTTTTCAACGCACTCACCAAAAACAACGTTCTGGCGGCTAATTACCCGTTCGCAACGATTGAGCCAAACGTGGGTGTGGTGAACCTTCCAGACCAGCGACTCAATCGCCTAGCCGAAATCTACGGTTCAGAGCGCATCCTTCCGGCCCCTGTGTCATTCGTTGACATCGCCGGTATTGTTCGCGGCGCCTCCGAGGGTGAAGGTTTGGGCAACCAGTTCCTCGCCAACATTCGCGAGGCCGACGCAATCGCTCAGGTTGTTCGCGGTTTCTCTGACCCAGACGTGATCCACGTAGATGGCAAGGTTGACGCTTCAAGCGACATCGAGACGATCAACACCGAGCTCGCGCTAGCCGACATTCAGACTCTCGAGAAGGCTCGCACTCGAATCGAAAAAGAGGTCAAGGGCAAGAAGATGGAACCCGTCGCCCTCGAGACTGTGGACGCAGCTCTCAAGGTGCTGAACGAAGGTAAGCCGCTTTCTACCTCGGGTCTCGACCTCGAACCAATCAAGGAACTCGGGCTTCTAACCGCAAAGAAGATTCTTTACGTTTTCAACGTGGATGAGGGAATCCTCACCGACGCCGCAAAGAAGAAGGCGCTCGCCGACTTGGTTGCTCCTGCGGAAGCCGTGTTCCTGGACGCAAAAGTTGAGAGCGAGCTGATCGACCTCAGCGCCGAAGAAGCCAACGAGCTTCTCGCCAGTCTGGGTCAAGACGAGAGCGGTCTAGACCAGCTCGCACACGTCGGATTCCGCACCCTTGGTTTGCAGACCTATCTGACCGCGGGGCCTAAAGAGGCTCGCGCTTGGACCATTCGCCAAGGCTGGAAAGCCCCGCAGGCGGCCGGTGTTATTCACACCGACTTTGAACGTGGCTTCATTAAAGCCGAAATTGTCTCTTTTGAAGACCTTGACGCAGCCTGCTCGATGAACGATGCCAAGGCCGCCGGCAAGGTGCGCATGGAGGGTAAGGACTACGTCATGAAGGACGGCGACGTAGTCGAGTTCAGGTTCAACGTCTAGGACACCATGAACCGGGCGATAGAGAAACACCACTGGCTCGGAATCCTTTGGCTTGTCTTAGCCGGTGGTAGCTACTTCGTAATCAATCGCCTCCCTCGAGCTGAGCTAATCGATATGTCAACTGACTTCGATCGCGCACTCCCGACGGTGCCGATTTTTGTAGTTCCTTATCTGTCGTTTTTGCCGCTGGTCTTTTTTGCGATGCCACTTCTGCTCTGGCGGAACGAACGCCTCTTCAGGAACTTCACACTTTCTGTTCTCCTGGCGCAGGCAGTTATGAATGTCCTCTACCTGGCAATTCCAGCAACCTTGGTTCGGCCAGAGTTAGCCGGCGACGATGTCTTCACAGTTCTGCTTCGCGACCTGGTTTGGGTTATCGACCAGCCTCTAAACACTTTTCCGTCTAACCACGTCGCACTGAGCGTGATTTCGATTGTCGTTCTCGCGTTGTTACCGAGCGGATTTAAGCGCTATTGGCTGGCGATGCTTTGGTTCGCACTGATTTGTGTTTCAACCCTGATGACTCACCAACACGTGATCGCGGACGTCATCAGCGGTGTTCTGTTGGGTGCGCTGGTTCCACTAATTCTTTGGGCGAGGGCTAAGCGCCAGCAACCTGCTTGATCATGCTTGGGAACACGATTCCATGCATGGGCCACACCGACCACCAGTAGAGGTGACCTAGCAGTCCCTTTGGTGCGTAGGTCGCAGTTTGAACTACAGTGCAGCCACCATCTTTGTTTGGGGCCACCTTGAATTCGAGCCAGGCAAGCCCCGGCATCTTCATTTCGGCTCGGAGTCGGAGGGTTTTCAGTCGATCCAGTTTCTCTACCCGCCAGAAGTCCAAGGCATCGCCTACCTGAAGGTGAACAGGGTCTCGTCTGCCGCGTCTGAGTCCGACTCCGCCCGTGACTTTGTCGGCTAGACCGCGAAGTTCCCAAGCCCAGGTGGCGGTTGAATAACCGTTGTCGCCCCCAATGGCTTCGATTCGAGCCCAGACAACCTCGATCGGATCTTTAGTGGTTTTGGTTCTTACGTCTTTGTATAGCGATCCACCGGCCCAGTCCGGGTCGGTTGGAAGTGGATCCGATGGAGTCCAGGGGATCGATGCATCCGACCATCGCGTCTCTACCCTGCGGTCTTTGATGCGAACCAGGGCCAGCTCAACGGCGCGCTTGAAGGTGGTGAGGCCGCCCTTCGGGTCTGGAATGAGTTTGCGAATGCGGTCGTCGGCGGCGACTACCTCGTTCTTGAGGCTGGCGACCAGGCGTTTCGCGAGTGTGTAGGGGACAGGTGTGACGAGCCCGACCCAACCGCTGGAAAGCTTTTGTGTCATTACGGGGACTGGAATGATGATTCGCTTACGAAGACCAGCTGCCTCGGCGTACTTCTGCATCATGGTTTTGTAGCTGAAGACATCGGGCCCGCCGATGTCGAACACGCCGGAGATCGACTTGTCTAGCGCGGCTGAGCCGACGAGATAGCGCAGTACATCGCGAACCGCGATTGGCTGAATGCGGATGTTCAGCCACTTTGGCGTGATCATGAACGGAAGGCGTTCGGTGAGGTAGCGAAGCATCTCGAAGGACGCCGAACCCGAACCGATTACGATTCCTGCGCGGAGTTCGATGGTTGGAACCCCAGAGTTGCGGAGGATTTCGCCAGTTGTTGCTCTGGCACTCATGTGCGGAGACAACTCTGCCTCTGGCGGGACGATGCCACCAAGGTAGATGATTCTCTTGGTCTTCTGGTCTTTCGCGCAGGTGCCGAAGATTTCGGCCATCTTCTGCTCACGGCTCTCGAAGTCGCTCTTTTCCATCAGCGAGTGCATCAGATAGTAGGCAACATCGACACCTTTGAGAGCCCTGGTTACTGCCTCCGGGTCGAAGGCATCGCCCTCGACGAGCTCAACGTTGTTGATCCACGGGTGGTCTTTCAAGCGCATGGCGTTGCGAGCCAGCACGCGCACACGGTAGCCGTGAGCGAGTAGTTCGGGGATTAGTCGCCCACCGATGTAACCGGTTGATCCGGTCACCAGGCACAGTGCAGGCTTTCCGCCTTTGCCAGGCAGGATTCCTAGGCCCTCGGTGAGCTCGGTACTCAACTTGAGAACGCTTCGCTCGGTAGCTCGGTTGCGCCGATCAAAATGCCTTCAACAATCTTGGAGGCCACGAACTCAGCCGTCATACCAGCTGGGAAGGCTGGTGCGGATCCGAATAGGGGACGGGTTGCCAAACCTGTCTCGGTGTGCCCCGGGCGAGCGTCCAAAACTCGCACCTTGGCTCTGCGAGCCTCCATGCCGAATGCTTTGAGCCAGGTCGAGTGAGCGGTCTTGCAAGCTACGTAGGCAGACATACCTGGGAAGACCTTTTCGGCGACGACGCCCGTGATGGCTGCTACGAGTGGCTCCTTGGTAGAAGCGGCGAGCTTCGGTAGCAACGCACTTATGACGGCTGCTGGCCCTAGGTGGTTGATTTGCATCAAGCGCCGGGCGTCTTCGGCTGGTGTCTCGGTTACTGGGCCGAAGCCCACTCTTCCTGAGGCATTGACGATTCCGTCGAGACTGTCGCTCGAGTTGTTGAGGTAGTTGGTGAGAGTTTCGATTGAAGATTGGTCTTCGAGGTCGAGAAGTAAAGCCTGCTTAAGCCCTGCTGGAAGCGCGGCCGCGCTTTCGTTGCTGCGAGCGGTACCGATAACTGCGAAACCCTTCTCGAGTAAGAGCTTGGATACTTCTCTACCGAGCGCTCCGTTAGCGCCAATTACAAGAAATGTTTTCTGTTCAGCGCTCATGGTGTCAGTTTAGGTTCCTACTAATGTTGATTAAATGTCCGAGTCTTTTGCGTCTCTCACTGTTGAACAGCAGATCCAGAGCCTTATTCCTGCCGCTATGTCCGTATTGGAAAACTACGAGCTTGGCGAGGTGACTTCGGTTGAATCTATCAACCACGAATACAACTCAACCTTCAGTGTCGAGACTTCGGGTGGGGCCAAGTTTGCTTTGCGGGTGAACGTGAACTCGCCACGCTCTATCAAGAACCTCAACGCTGAGGTTGAGTGGCTGAGTCAACTTGCTTCAGCCGGTGTTGTGAAGGTTTGCGTCCCAGTTGCCAATCGGTCTGGCGATTTGGTGACCGAGGTTTGGCACGAGGGTTCAGGTCGCACTCTCAAGGCGGTTTTGTTCGAGTGGCTCGATGGTTCCGAACTTGGCGACGAGCCCACCGCCGAGCAGCTCTTTGCGCTTGGTGCTGCCATGGCAAAACTTCACGAGCAGGCGATGTCCGTCCGGCTGTCGGATGAAGCTGAGCTTCCAGACCTTCGAGAGTTTTTCTGGGGCGCCGAAAACATGCTTACCGGGTCAAATAGTCCTCTCGAAACGGAAACTAAGGACATCATCTCCGACGCGATTTCTCGAATCGACGAAGTCGTTGCGAGCCTCTTCCTTCGAGATGTGGCACGACCCATCCACGCAGATCTTCACGGTTGGAACGTGATGTGGCATGACGGAGAGGTTAGCGTCTTTGACTTCGACGACTCTGGGTTTGGGGTTCCACTCCAAGACTTGGCAACTGCGCTTTATTACTTGGACACCGATGAGCAGAACGAGGCCCTGCTCACGGGTTATGCAAGCATCCGCCAAGTTCCCGAATACAGCGCCGATGAGTTCAAAGCCCTAATGCTCCACAGGCGTATCGCCCTACTCAATTACCTCTACGAAACCGCGAACCCCGAACATCGAGAGATGATCCCGAAGTATCAAGAGGAAACCCTGAGACGCATTCAAGCGGTCTGGTAATCTTGATTTAGTTCGCCTCTGCGAACTTTTCGGTTACTAGGTTTCTCGGAGTGCAAACATGGGGATTTTTTCACGTCGCGAAGACGGCGACGCAACCCCGAGCATCGAAGAATTCGTAAGTCAGAAAATTCTTACCCCAAAACTATTCTTGACCGCACAGCCGGGCGAAGAGTATTTCCGCGTGTACGGCCAGACCAAATATGCAGAACTACGTGAGCGTCTGGTGCGAAATGCCCTCGAGGATGGCCAGCCGTTCTGGCAGGGCCGAGTGGAGCTCGAAGTCGGAGTCAGTTCTGAAGGCGGCGCTCCTAAGCGGGTTTATCTAGTCCGCTTCGGTGAGCAAGTGATCGGCGAATTGAGTGAGTTTGACACTCGGGCGGCGCGCATCCTCAACTTTGACGAATCAACCCGCTACCAGGCTCGGGCTGTGATGCAAGACGACCTAATCGGTTGCTTAGTTCAACTCTTCGTAAACCCCGAAAACGTACTTTAGTTGGCCGTAGCTGCACTCCAGGTGGCGTAGCCACCATCCAAATTCCGAACCCGAATGCCGTTTGCCTTCAAAATTTGAGTCGCGATGTGTCCGCGTTGGCCAACTGCGCAGTAAACGATGGCGTTCTCTTTTGGCACTTCGTCGAGTCTGTCTCGCAATTCATCCACTGGAATGTTGGTGGTGCCAGGAATAGAACCGTTAGCGTGCTCAGTCGGCGTTCTAACGTCGATCACTTGAGCGCCTGCTGCGATCGCAGAAGGTAACTCATGCCATTGAACCGTGGGGGTGGTGCCGTTGAACACGTTATTGCCCACATAGCCGGCAATATTGATCGCGTCTTTGGCCGACCCAAATTGTGGTGCATACGCGAGTTCTAGGTCCATCAAGTCATCGATGGTCAGTTTCGCTCGAATAGCTGTCGCCATCACGTCGATGCGTTTATCCACGCCGTCTTCACCGTTCGCCTGTGCACCCAACAAGACTCCCGATTCTGGGTCGAACAGAACCTTCATCGAAACTCTGGTGGCCCCCGGGTAATAACCCGCGTGGTTATTTGGGTGGGTATGAATCACCTGATGTGAGATTCCGGCGCGCAATGCGTCTTTCTCGGTTAGTCCGGTGAGGCCAGCACTGAAGCCGAAGGCGCCGATGATTGCCGTACCGAGTGCATCGTGCGCCTGCGCATCTCGGCCGGCAATCACATCGGCGATGAGTCGCCCGTGGCGGTTCGCAAGGTTGGCTAGTGGGATGAGAGTTTCTAGGCCGGTGAGTTCGCCATGCTTCTCGACAGCATCTCCTGCGGCCAGAATGTCTGGATCGCTCGTAACCTGACGCGAGTCAACTTTGAGGCCTCCTGTAACCCCGATTGCTAACCCGGCGTTTCGCGCCAACTCGTTGTCCGGATCCACTCCAGCTGCCGCGAAAACGAGCCCAGCCTGGATGTCCCGGCCATCAACTAGGTAAACATGGCTTTCGCTAATTCTTTCGGCCTTAGCCCCAAACTCGATGCGGATGCCGTTCTCTTTGAGTCTTTGTGTGAGTGGGGCAATCATCTCTGGGTCAAACTGACCAAGAATTTGGCTTCCGCGCTGCAAAATCGTCACTTCAAGCCCAAGATGACGAAGGTTTTCGGCCAGCTCGACTCCGATGAAGCCGGCACCAAAAATGACGGCCGACGGATGCTGAGCTTGGGTAATTGCCTCTTTAATTGAATCGGCGTCAGTCACGTTCCGAAGTTCAAGTGCCCGTTCGATTCCTGGCAGCTGAAGGCGCTTCGGTTTAGCTCCCGTTGTGATCACCAACTTGTCGTAGTTGTCTACGGAGATGTGGCCTGTGACTAGGTTTTGAACCGTCACCGACTTTGCTGCGCGATCAATTGATACAACTTTGTGCTGCACCTTCACGTTTAGTCGGAATCGTTTCCAAAGCGATTCGGGGGTCTGCAAAAGTAGTGCTTCACGTTTAGAGATGACATCGCTGACGAAGTAGGGGAGCCCGCAGTTTGCGTAGCTCACGTGTTCGGCCATCTCGTAGACAGTTATCTCGGCTGATTCCATCAAACGTCTGAGCCTGGTTGCCGCCGACATTCCGCTGGCGACTCCGCCAATGATCACAACTTTCATGACTTCCTTAGGCCAGAGACATGAACGCTTTTTCAAGCGCTAGTCGTTCTTCTTCGGTTCCGCTGTTGTTGGCGCAATGCTGCATACCAGTGGAGATGATAGTAAAGCCGGCTCGGGTGAGGGCCGTGCTTGCGGCTGATAGTTGATTCAGCAGTTCTGTGCAGTCGCGACCCTCATCAAGCATCTTTACGATTCCGCCAATTTGACCTTGAACTCGCACCAAACGATTTCGGGCTGCTTTGAGTTCTGCTGGTTCGATTTGCATTTTGTCCTCCGGGAGATTTGCGTTGCACTGAAAATCAGTATACCCTAGGGGGTATCTTAGAAATGAGGAATTTTGGTCAAGTCTTTCAAACTGTTGCTGGCAGCGATTGCCACCGTTTTTGCTTTTTCAACCCTTACCGCTTGTGCGCCGGTTGAAGAGTTAGACATGTCGGGGTATGAACTCGTCATTGATGTCAGAACTCCAGCTGAATTTGCCACCGGCTACCTAGAGGGTGCTGTGAACTACGACATTCAAGGTTCGAGTTTCCAAAGCGAAATTGCCACATTAGATCCGACTGGCGACTACTACATCTACTGCCGCTCGGGCAATCGCGCTGGTCAAGCTATCGAATACCTGCAGAACGCAGGATTCACTGGCACCTTGACCAACGGTGGTTCAGTCGAGTCCGCTTCCGCTGAAACACGCCTACCAATCGTCACCAACTAATTACCGAGAGAGAAAAGCAAATGTGCCAAAAAATTAGCTGCCGTAAGTGCGGCAAAGCAACTTGGTCTGGCTGCGGTCAACACGTCTCGCAGGTCATGCGCGGCGTTCCCAAGTCCCAGCAGTGTCAAGGTCATGCCAACGATCCGAAGGAACCTGGTTTCTTCGCACGTCTATTTGGAGGAAAGCAATAATGTGTAGCCCAGCAGTTTGCGAAGTTTGCGACAAAATCACTTGGACCGGTTGCGGAAACCACATCGAGGAGGCTCTAGAAGGCGTCCCTGCGGACAAAATCTGCCACTGCAACGACTAGCGCTGGTAGTTCACCCTTAGTGTCAAAGTGTCCTTGCCAGTGACCGGGCCAAGCTCAAGTTTTGTCTTCACAATTTTCAGTCCGGCTGCCCGGTAAGCGCTCTCGATACGGGCCTGTCGAGCCTTGAGCAAAGTTATCGCAGCTGCCCGATTCATCCGGTCTGGTTGCTGCATTCGAATTGTGAGAATCGCGTACTGAGCATTTGGCATCGACTTTGCCGCTGATGAAATGATCTTGGCAGCAGTCGTTGTGAGCGAAGACTTACCTGTTACGAACCGAATCGCAGACGTTTTTGAAGCTAGAGCTAGTCGGTGAACCTTGATCGTGAAAGTTTTCTTGTTATTCGAACGTCGATTGGTCACCGTCATAGCTACTGCGTTGACACCTACCGCGAGATTCACCGCAAGCGACTCGGCGAAAGCGTTCGACGAGTACGGGGTTCCGTTTAGCTGAATCGATGCAACGTTGTTTGCTACGACAAGTGTTTCCCCGGGTTTCATCGACCTGTAACCGTCGGCACTGAATGTCTTCAATTCCGCATCAATGTCTCGGACCATGTTCAGGGCCTGGCTAATTTGGCTGATGATGAAGTTCCTCGAGTAAACCTGATTGCCAGGAATCTGATCGTTTCCGAACTCTTTCTTTGGATCAGCTAGCAGATGTGGGTTGATCACTGTCGCTACCTCGCGCGACATGCCAGGTAGGTCTAGATCCTGGGCGGTGTTGGCAACCTTAGCTATCGCGTTCTGGTACAGGCGGAGGCATTTCGCGTCGTTGATGCACTGCGAGAGCATTGCCGACCCCGACCAGTAGTCCAGCCCGCCATTCCAGGTTTGATCCATACCCCAGGGCAGCATGATGAACTTACCGTCTTGGCGACGAACCAGGTAGAAGTTGTTGTGGTTGTTGACGTAGCCGTCCCAGTGTCCGGTGAACTTCTCGGCTGCCCAATTCAGTGTCATCTGTTCAAGGTCTGCTACGGCCGACATGTCAGTGAACCAGTTTGGCCCGTTACCTCGCCCGACTACCGCCATCAGCGCTGTCAAGTCACTCTTGTCAGTCACGCTACCTTGGTCAACGGCGTACAGGTGTTCTGAGCCCGGCCAAAGGTCTGGGAAGTGAGGAACACCGCCCTTGTAAATGTGAAGCGGCTGTATGTTCCAACGTTTCAGGAGGGTGGTGTCTACGGTTTCGAGATTTAGTCGAAGTCCATAGTTCTGGCCATTCACGAAGACGTTGGTGTAGCCGGTGCGAGCTGTTGAGACGCCAGCCGCGCGAAACAACCGGTAGGCCATGGTTTCGTGTACCGAGCTTGGGTCTTGAACCATGTTGTTGAGCGTTAGCTTCTTGACTCCGAAGAAGGTCGCGTTTTTATCGACAAAGTCAACCTTGATCTTGAATCCCGGCTTGCCGTAGATGTTGCGCCACGAACCCCACGCGCCTTTGAGCCTGACGCCCACCGCCATTGCTGGGAAGGCCACTCCGTTGACGACACCGGACATTGTCGCTGGAAGGTATGGGCCTTCGTTTGCCCAGTTGTTGGTTGTGCCGTCCAGCCCTCGAATCGTGGATGCGGGCATTTCCAGGTTTATGCGGTTCACCACGAGCGGGTTGTAGAGTGCGGCTGCAGCGTCGGTGCCTTCGACGAACTTGGTGTTGACCGGGGTTGACGCTTGTGATGAGACGGCCGTGAAACTCAGGGTCAACGCCACAAGTGCTGCGATGAGTTTTCTGCCGAAGGTCATGTTTCGACTTTAGCCCCGAGTTAGAAGTTCAGGGACAGTTCGACCTTCACATTTTGACCTAAAGTCAGCCCGTTGGGGAGCCTTACCGCGTTCTTTATCGGCAAAAGATAAGCACCTTGTCTGGGAATCAGCGATGTTGTGAATTCCACTTGTCCCACCTTTGCCGCAACTGGAATCACACCCCAGCCGTAGGTGAGCGAGTTGGCCATGGCTTTTATGTCGGCACCGAGCTCATCGGGCAAAGCCACGAAATAGAACGGCGCGGGGCCACGCCACTCAATTAGAGGACTACTGAAGGTGGTTTCCACCGCACTAGGTTACCTCTGTCGGGTGTGGTTCAATTGACCCGAAAGAGGTGCTTATGTCGCGATTGCTAGTCGTTGTTGATGTTCAGAAGGCCATGGTCACTGGAGATTTTGCCATCCCGATGGCTGAACAGTTCTTGTCTAGCTGGCAAAGCCGCATCGAAGCGGCCCGAGCAGCGGGCACGCCGGTCCTATTCGTTCAGAACGATGGCGAAGAGCCGTGGGACGATGCTCCGGGGCACCCGGGTTGGGAACTCTATTTCACTCCCGCTGATGGCGAACGGGTTGTTCGCAAGACCACAATGAACGTTTTTGAATCAAACCCATCTCTCGCCGATGAACTGAAGAGCGCGGGTGTTTCAGAACTCGAAATGATCGGCCTGCAGTCTGAGCTGTGTGTTTTCGAGAGCTCGAAGGGCGCTCTAGCCGCAGGTTTGAAGGTAGTTCTACCCGAGGGCATGCACGCAACTTACGATTCAGAAGCCGGACTAGCGGGCAACATTTCGAAAGAGATCCAAGAGAAACTTGAATCGATGGGTGCAGCTAAGGCTTAACGGCCCACTTGGTTGACTAAGAAATGCCAACCAATCCACCACCAAGCGAGCATGATGGCAACTCGGGTTGCTCGATGGTGCATCACACGGTCTAAAAGCTCACCCAACGATGCAACCTTGGACTTTACTCGACGTGTGACCAGCCAGATCACAAGGCCAGCCGCGACAAAGCACAGGTATCCGGCTATCGTTATGGCCGCGGTCATCGCTTGACTCCCAATCGCAAGAAACCCCAACCGACAGCTAGCCAGACGACAACAAAGACTCCCTGCCCCAGCAGAGTATCTAGGGCTGGGTCGAGCAAAATCGAGATGGTGGGGAACGCGTACAGGGTGTTGTTTAGTTGACCGAGGATGTTAGCCCCCAGCTCCCACAGGCACATTCCGACGCAAAGACCTGCCCAAATTGTTCGCGCTCTTCTTTGTTCGGCATTGGGTTTGAGTTTCTCGGCCAGGTCTCGATGCCAAACCAGTGCAAGAACTATCGGCAGCACAGCTATGAAAATGGTCGCGTGAATTGCCGAGTGTCTCGGCAACAGACTCAGCGTGAGTGCCAATCCTACGGCGACCGGCAAGCTGGCGACTAAGCGCACCTGCTTGCGATCAAGAAAGTCCCGCGGAATCGCATCGCTCGCCGCCACCGCGATCAGAATCGCAGCGAGTCCGAAGATGATTGTGTCGCCGAAAGACCCTCTGAAAATCTGGAAGGCGCAGGTGGTTACAAAGAACCAGACCCACGGGTTTCTGAGAACTTTCCTTGCGCTTTTTGACAACATGAACCAAGGTTAGGTGAGGAACGGCAGATTGTTGTTTTGGGGAGAAGAAATGACAACGACCGACCGAAGATCCAAATTTATTCGCCAGACCTGGCTAACCGCAGTCTCGCTGGTGGTTGTCGCCATCGTGATTTTTATCCTGAGCCTTACCTTTGGTGAGAGCAACTCCGAGGGTGGCGACTCAACCTGCACGCCAACCGCAACCCCGGTTGCGGGCATTCCCGGCAAGGATGGCGTCGATGGGCTCAACGGAATCGATGGAGCGGACGGTCTTTCGGCTTACGACATCTGGATCGCGGCGGGCAACACCGGCACCAAGCAAGACTTCCTTGCCTCGCTGGTTGGAACATTTGACGGTGACCAATACATCGGCACCAATGGGTTGAACGGCGCTCGAGGCGCTGCAGGAAAGCCCGGTGAAGCTGGAGAAATTGGCCCTAGCGCTTATCAACTATGGCTTGAAGATGGCAACGAGGGAACCCCCGATGACTTTTTGGCTTCGCTGGTTGGAACAGCCGGTGCCGATGGCGCTGCGGGTGCCGATGGCATCGCTGGTGTTGACGGGCTGTCAGCGTACGAACTTTGGCTCTCCAACGGCAACACCGGTGACCTTGCTGCGTTTATGAACTCACTAATTGGTAACGACGGCGCGGCTGGTTCCAACGGTGTTGATGGTCTGTCTGCGTACGAACTTTGGTTACAGGCTGGCAACGAGGGAAAAACCGAGCAAGAGTTCTTTGACTCGCTGAAGGGCGAGGCGGGTGTCTGCACTATCGGCGAGACTGGCCTTCCCGGAGCCGCTGGAGAACGGGGCGCAAGTGCCTACGAGATCTGGTTGGCTCAGGGAAACACTGGAACCGAACAAGACTTCCTGGATTCGCTCAGGGGAGAAGCTGGCAGCGGCGGTTTGCCTTACAACGGTTCGTTCTTTGACACCACGACTCAAAAGAACACCTCGACCCCGAACCTGATGCGCTACAACACCACGGACCCGTGGACCGTGGGCGTGCGGGTCAATTCGGCAAACCGTTCGCGGATTGTCTTTGACCATCCAGGTGTTTACAACATCCAGTTCTCTTCGCAGTTCTCAAAGAGCGACTCGGGTACCGACTACATAGACATATGGCTTCGCAAGAATGGTTCGGACGTCCCAATGTCGAACACTCAGATGCGCTCCTGGGGTAACGACGATCGCCAAGTGGCAGCTTGGAACTTCTTTGTGGAAGCGACGACACCGGGTGACTACTACGAAATTGCTTGGCAGAGCCGCGATGAGAATATTTCGATGCTCTCAACCGCTGCGAATGGAATCCCAGGAATCCCTTCGGTGATTTTGACAGTTACTCAGGTTCGCTAGAGAACGAAGCTCGAGGCGTCGGTTGGAACCTCACAGTGCCAGCCGATTGCCTTGAAACGGCTTGCTAACGCGTCTGCAGCGCCGGATTCACCGTGCACTACGAAAACCGTTTTCGGTGGCTTAGAAGCTCCCTGAACCCAGTTGAATAGCTCCTCGGCGTCGGCGTGGACGGAGTAGGCCTGAATGTTGGCGATTTCGGCGCGGACTGGAACGAACTCACCGTGCATTTTCACTTCTTCAGCGCCATCCACCAGCGAACGGCCTCTGGTTCCTATCGCCTGGTAACCGACCATGACAACGGTGTGCTTGGCCTCTGGGAGCATGAATCTGAGGTGATGGACAACGCGACCACCGGTGCCCATGCCACTGGCCGAAATGATGATGCAAGGCTGCTTCGGCTGATTGATCGTCATGGATTCTTCGACCGTCAGCAGTTCTACTAAGGTGCCCGCGTCGAACGGGTCACGACCCTTCCAGTCGGCAGCCACCTCAGGGCGAATCTCAGCCGACCCTTCGTTTATGGCATCTCGATAGAAAGAAAGGGCCTTCAGCGCCATCGGGGAGTCCGCGTAAATCGGCACATTGGGAATCTTGCCCTCTTCGGCCAGTTCGCGCAGACGAACCAAAATGACTTCGGTTCGGTCAACGGCGAACGCCGGTATAAGAACGCTACCGCCGCGCTCGATTGTCTTGTTGATGACTTGTTCCAGATCGTCACTTGGGTTGTCGTGCTTGCGGTCGCCGTAGGTTGATTCGGTGATTACGGCATCGAAGTCACCCGCCGGGAATCCCTCCGGGGTTACAAGTAGCGGGTGGTTCGAGCGCCCCATATCTCCGGTGAATAGGAGCTTCTTGCCGAAAAACTCTAGCTCGACGAAAGCGGAACCGAGGATGTGGCCAGCGGGGTGGAATGTCACCCAGGTTTGCTCGGCTACCTGGACCTGCTCTTGAAACTCGTGCGTTTCAAACGCGTTCATCGCGGCAATTGCGTGTTGCTCCTCGTAGAGAGCCTTCGGCGGGTTGTGCTTGGAGAAACCCTTCTTTGCTGCCCACTTGGCATCTTCAGTTTGGATTCGGGCAGAGTCACGAAGAATTACGTCGGCAAGTTTGGCGGTGTTAGCGGTCGAGTGGATTTTTCCTTCGAAGCCGTCTTTGACGAGTTTCGGAATGTAACCACAGTGGTCAAGGTGGGCGTGGGTCAGAACGATTGCCGAAAGTTCATGAGGGTTTACCTGAAACGGCTCCCAGTTCTTGAGGCGAAGCTCCTTTAGCCCCTGAAAAAGCCCGGCATCGACTAAGACCTTGGTGTCGCCGCAGGATAGGAGGAAGCGACTTCCAGTTACGGTTCCCGCCGCGCCGAGAAAGGAAATCCGGGGGGTGTTGTCACTGTATTCGCTCATGCCTGAAGTCTAGGCTCGTCGGCTGAGCTGACTGAACAAAGTGTTTGAACCGTGCTCGCGATTTCCTGGTTTATAGGTCAGTTTTTGAACTGGCTGTGCCTTGAGTGCTTCATTGAGGGCATTCAAATCCGCGTCTGCCCAGAGCAGTTTGCGACCTACTAGATTGCACGGGCTCGCACTCAAATTGGTTGCCCGATCAAACTCGTGGCGAAACTTCTCGTCTAGGTGGTAGAAAACTTCGAAGAAGTCGTGGAACAGAAAGTAGTTTTTCAATTTTCTGTTTCGACTCCAGTAGTCAAGCATGGCCGCATAGAGCAGGCGCGCCTGGTAGCTGCCGGGCTTGCTGAGCATGAACCAAGAGGCGATGCGAGGGCCGTTGTAGTTGAAAACGAAAAAGTCACCAGCCAAGTATTTGCCTTGATGTACAAGGCTGTTTTCGGTCGTGTAAACCGTCGCGTCCAGCCAAAGGCCGCCGTGTTTGGCAAGAAGACCCACACGCAGTGCGTCGGAAAAATTCGCTGGCCAGAGTTTCGCAACCCGTTTCAAAGGGTTAGGCACATCGATGTGTTCATGGAGATTCTTGGCAGTCAACTGCACGAGTCTGTCCCCGTAAATCTTTCGCTGCTGGGCAACACAGGTAGAAACAATGCCAGGCGCTGAGTGAAAGCCCGAATTCCAGAAAACAAACGCCTTTGAGCCGTCGCCTTCGACTCGCAGTGTCTCCGCTTTGGCTCGAATGGCATCCAAATGCGCCTCAGTAGCCAGCAACAGTTCGAGCCTTGAGGCGATGTTCACTACCTGGTTTTCGTTACGAATGAGTGAGATCGCAGCGGCCGACGGGTTAGTGAGTTTATCGATTGCATGCTCGCGGGCTTCTTCGAATGCGCTTTGATCCTTCAGCTGCCAGAGCGCTTCGGCTTTGGCTAGAGCAACCTTTAGGCCCGAGAGACCCTGTAATTCAGCAAAGTCGGCGACATTGACAGCGTCTTGCCATCGTTTGTTTCGAAGCAGGCTGGTGACCAAGAGTTCATATTCGGAGGCTGACAAAAGGTCGATGCGGGTTGTGTCCCAGAATTTCTGGGCAAGTGGCCACCGGTATATTCTGGTTGCTGCTTTTGCTACGGAGCGTTTGGAGCCTAGTCGAAGGTTGGATTCGGCAAGTGAGCAGATGCTTCGGTCGGCAATAATGCGAAACGACGACCAGCCGTGCCGGCGCAGGCCTCTAACGTAATCCCCAGGGTTTCGCATAACTTCTCTATACAACCATGACCCAAAGGATAGAGAATCGATTTATGCGAACTCTAAGGATCCTCCTAGTTTTCGTTTTGGCCGCTCTTGTTTCAAGCGGACTTGCGCCGGCTAAGGCCGCCGAGGGGGACGTCCTCATCTACTTGATCCGGCACGGCCAATCGGTTGATAACTTAAATGGCCTTCAAAGCGGTTGGTCCAGCACACCCCTGACTCCTCTTGGAGTTCGACAGTCAACAATGATTGGCACGAAGTTAGTGAACGTGCAGTTCACCGCTGCAATTTCTAGCGGTTCGGTTCGAGCTGTTCAAACGCTTGACGCAATTCTTAAGACCCGAGAGACGCCGTTAACCCCGGTGAAAGACACACATTTTCGAGAATGGGGAGTTGGCTCTTTCGACCAGAAGCCGGTCGGTCTAGTTCAAGAGACCATGGCCAAAAAGCTGAAGACTTCAGTAGCCAACCTTTGGAAGTACACCGACGAGACGAAGTTCAACGCTTTGGCGGCTTCTGACCCGAGCAAAAAAGCTGAGACTTGGGCAAAGTTTAAGTCCCGAATAGTGGGTGGCATGCGTCTCGTACTCGAGAAAAACCGCGGCGGCAAAGTGGCGCTTGTAACCCACGGTTACGTGATCAAGCACCTGGTCAAGCAGCTCACTGGTAAGTGGGCAACAGGGTCGATTAGCAATACGTCGGTGACGGTTCTCGTTTACCGTTCGGGTAAGTGGACCCTGCAACAAGGCCCAACGCTAAACCCGACTATTGCTCAGTGACCTCGACTGGCTTGGCCTTGTTTGTTCGCAGGACTTCAGGGCCGAGAATGACCAAGATGACTCCGGCGATTACACCACCGACAACTAACACCGCTCTCACGTTGAAGAATTCGAGTGCGACACCGGCGATTACCGTTGCCGAAACTGAACCGGTTGTGATGATTCCCTGAACTGCCGCCATGATTCTTCCGCGGGTGTCGGCATCGCTTCTCTGCAGAATGATTCCGATCGCGTAGGCGTTTAGCGCGGCGTTGGAAACTCCGGCGATCACCGACAGCACCATGATGTAGCCCCAGTGGGGCGAGACACCCATGGCGATGACCGTTAGGACCAGCGTGCCAATTGCGGCAACGGTAATCGGGGCGTTGCGGTGAATTGGAAGTTTGATCAACCCGGTTAGTGCCGAACCCAGAATCGAACCGGCTGCGAAAGCGACACCGGTCAATCCGTAGATCAACTTGCTGGCCTTTAGCTCATCGATAATCAGGAAGATTTCGCCGATGTTGACAACGCCTAGAGCAACGATTAGAACAGCCAGCAGAATCACCAGGGCTCGGATCAAGCGGTCACCAAATACGAACTTAACGCCGGCCATCGCGCTTAGCTTTTCGCCATCTTCGTGCACCACACCAGGTCGGTTCACCTTGGTGAGGTAGAACACCGCTGCCAGGGCAAAGAAGGTGATGCCGTCGATGATGAATGGCCAGAAGTAGCCGGTGGTTTCTACGAGGATGCCGCCGAGGGCAGGCCCGAATAGAACACCAATGCTGATGTAGGTGCTCTGCATTCCCTGAACTCGGGGCATATCTTCGATAGCCGTGATGGTTGCCTCGGCTGCGCGGAATGAGGCACCGACAGCCACACCAGCGCTGGCTGTGATGAAAAGCGCCACGAAAGACCACCACGGGTACTGGATGAACGCGATAGAAGCGCTCGAGATTCCCATGATCATCAGCGCAGGCGGAGTTACCTGACGAGAGGAGAACTTATCGGCAATCAACCCTGCCCAAGGAGCAAAGATGATATTCGGTATCAACATGGCGAGGCTAAGAGTCGCTAGCACTAGGGCGCTGTCGGTGGCTTCCTTTTCGCGCAGCATGACGGCGAAGCCGGTTAGCGAGCTGCCGAGGTAGCTGAGCGCTCCTGCGACCGCAAGAACCTGAAGTTTTTTCCACTGTGTAATCAAGCGAGAAGCCCCTTTGCTGCTTCGAGGATCAAAAGCGCACCGAGTCTTATGGTGCGTTGGTCTGCAGAGTCTTTCGTCGCGTCAATCTCGGTTATGTCTATACTTCGCACATTTCGGCTGCGTGTCACGAGACTCGCAAACTGCCGCAGTTCGAAAGCGCTGATTCCACCTGGCGCGCTCGCCGGGCAGGCTGGAACAAAGGCTCGATCGCAAACATCGACGTCGAAGTCAACGTGGGTGTTTGGGCCAGCGATGTCTAACGCCTGAGCGATAACGTCAGCAGCACTTCTTTTCGCGATCTCCTCACGTGTTATTACCGTGATTCCAAGTTCGCGGGCTCGCCTCGAGTATTCGGGGGAGTTGGAAAAATCGTTGATGCCGATTTGCACGATGCGGCTCGGGTCGAAGCCAGCTTCGTCGATCAATCGGCGAACGGGTGAACCGTTGGATACACCTTCCCTGATGTCATGGTGAGCGTCGAAAGTGATGAGTCCGCCTTGAAGGTGTCTGGCTACCGCATAAGTAATGGAGTTATCGCCACCGATGGCGACGGTGAGTCTTGCCTTTTGCGTGAGCTCCTGCGCGGTGGCCGATGTGATGTCTTCGTTGTTATCCGGGTCTTCGATGTCACCGAAGTCGCTAGCCCTTAGGGTTCCAATGTCGCCAAGGGAACTGTTCAGGCTGTAGCGCGAAAGAGCTGCTCTAACAGCCGCCGGAGTTTCGTTCGCTCCGGTCGGCGAGATGCTCGTTTGGTGAGCCGGGACGCCGAAAACAGCGATGTCGAATTCAGCGCCGTCGCTCGGGCTTAGCCAAGCCGAAGCCCTCGGCCAGTTAGCGTCTTCACTCTGAGTCACGGTGCCAAGTCTGCCAGAAGCCTAGGATGTATTTCATGAGCAATGACGCACATTTTCCGCTGAAGGCGGCCACCGGTTCAACCATCACCGCCCAAGGCTGGCAACAAGAGGCAGCGATCCGAATGCTGCACAACAACCTCGACCCGGCCGTTGCCGAACACCCTCGCGAACTCGTCGTTTACGGCGGCACCGGCAAGGCGGCCCGAAACTGGGATTCGTTTGACGCCATCGTCAAAACTCTTACAAAGCTCAAGAATGACGAAACCATGCTGGTTCAGTCGGGAAAGCCGGTCGGTGTCTTCCAGACACACGAATGGGCGCCCCGAGTCCTACTAGCCAACTCAAACCTCGTCGGCGACTGGGCTAACTGGCCCGAGTTCCGACGTCTAGAGCACCTCGGCCTCACGATGTACGGCCAAATGACAGCAGGGTCATGGATCTACATCGGTACGCAGGGAATCCTTCAGGGAACCTACGAAACCTTTGCTGCCGTGGCTGCCAAGCACTTCGGCGGTTCTCTGGCTGGCACTCTCACGCTGACTGGCGGTTGCGGTGGTATGGGTGGCGCACAGCCGCTCGCGGTAACCATGAACGAGGGCACCTGCCTGATCGTGGACATTGATGAAACCAGACTGCGCAGACGCGTTCACGACCGCTACCTGGACGAAATCGCCGACAACCTCGATGACGCGATTGACCGCGCCGTCGCAGCCAAGAACGCCCGAAAGGCAATCTCTATCGGTCTCGTGGGAAATGCGGCGACAATCTTCGCCGAGCTGCTAAAGCGCGATGTGCCGATTGACATTGTTACCGACCAAACTTCTGCTCACGACCCGCTGTACTACATCCCCGAGGGTATTGAGTTCGACGATGCGCGCTCGCTCGCCGAGAAGAACCCAGAAGACTTCACCAAGCGCTCCGAAGAAGCGATGGCCAAGCAGGTTGAGGCGATGGTCGGCTTTATGGACAAAGGTGCTGTGGTTTTCGATTACGGCAACTCGATTCGCGATGAGGCTCGTAAGGGTGGTTATTCGCGCGCCTTCGCCTTCCCTGGGTTCATCCCCGCTTTCATCCGTCCGCTGTTCTGTGAGGGTAAAGGCCCGTTCCGCTGGGTGGCACTCTCGGGCGACAAGAAAGACATCTGGCGCACCGACCAAGCGATTCTCGACCTGTTCCCAGAGAACGATCACCTTCGCCGTTGGATCACGATGGCTCAGGATCGCGTTGCTTTCCAGGGGCTTCCTGCGCGAATTTGCTGGCTTGGTTACGGGGAGCGCGACAAAGCGGGTGCCGCCTTCAACGACTTGGTTGCCAAGGGGGAGGTTAGCGCGCCAATCGTCATCGGTCGCGACCACCTCGACTGTGGTTCGGTTGCATCGCCTTACCGTGAGTCAGAGGCCATGCTTGACGGCTCTGACGCAATCGCCGACTGGCCGTTGCTTAACGCGATGGTGAACATCGCCTCGGGTGCTTCGTGGGTTTCAATTCACCACGGAGGTGGAGTGGGTATCGGTCGCAGCATCCACGCTGGTCAAGTTTCAGTTGCCGATGGCACCGAGCTTGCCGCTCAGAAGCTCCAGCGCGTGCTGACCAACGACCCTGGTATGGGAGTGATCCGTCACGTCGATGCCGGCTACCCAGAAGCGGTCGAGGTCGCGCGTCAAAAGCACGTTCACGTGCCGATGCTAGACACCGAAGAGTAAATGTCCACCGCCTTCACGAACATCGGTTCGCTGGTCACAAACGACCTCGAACTCGGTTCCGGCTTGCTCGGTGAAGTTTCCGACGCGGCATTCGTCGTTGAAGGCGGCCTTGTTACCTGGGTGGGTTCGGCCAGTGAGCTATCGGCCACTGACGACATCGTCGATCTGCACGGTAGGGCGGTGATCCCAGGGTTTGTCGATTCGCACGCACACTTGGCCTTTGCCGGCGACCGCTCCGAAGAGTTTGCGGCTCGAATGGCAGGCACAAACTACAGCGCTGGAGGAATCAGGACGACGGTTGCGGCAACGCGTGCTGCGAGCGACGAACAGCTGCGGTCTGCAATCGCAAAGCGGGTTGGCGAGTTTCACCGAAGCGGGATAACAACTTTTGAGTCCAAGAGCGGTTATGGTCTCACGGTTGCCGATGAGGCCAGAACCGTGCGGCTCAACTCTGAAGTCACTTCGGAGAGCACCTACCTTGGTGCCCACGTGGTTCCCGCTGAGTTTGCTAGCAATCCTGACGACTATGTTGATCTCGTATGTAACGAAATGCTCTTTGCCTCATCGCCAAATGCAAAGTGGGTAGATGTTTTTTGTGACCGAGGGGCATTCGACACGGACCAATCCGAAACAATTCTGCGTGCCGGTATGGCGGCTGGGCTGAGGCCCAGGATCCATGCCAATCAGCTCGACTTCGGCAAGGGAGTGGAGTTAGCGGTCAAGCTTGATTGCGCAAGCGCTGATCACTGCACCCACCTAACCTCGCGTGACATCGAACTTCTCGCGGGTAGTTCAACCGTCGCCACGCTTCTGCCGGGTGCCGAGTTCTCTACTCGCGCGCAGTATCCGGATGCCAGAAGGCTGTGGGATGCTGGAGTTACAGTGGCAATTGCGACCGACTGCAACCCTGGATCATCTTTCACGACTTCGATGGCTTTCTGTGTGGCTGTCGCGGTTCGCGACATGCACTTCACTCCAGAGCAGGCCGTTTGGTCTGCAACCAAAGGTGGGGCGCTAGCGCTTCGACGCAACGACATCGGCGGGCTATCGGTAGGGATGCGCGCCGACTTCGCCGTTCTAGACGCACCAAACGCGATTCACCTGGCATACAGACCCGGCGTGGAGCTAATCGAATCAACTTGGATTTCAGGAACAGAAGTTCACCGGAGGAACAGATGACCGTAGTAATCAACCCAACAGGCATGACCATGGACGACGTAGTGGCGGTCGCTCGCGGAGGCGAGCAGGTATCGCTATCTCAGGCGGCGCTTGAGGGCATGTCCCGCGCTCGCGCCCGCATCGACGAGCTGGCTGGTGCAGAGGTTCCCGTTTACGGTATCTCAACAGGCTTTGGTGCGCTGGCTAACCGTCATATCGCTCCCGCTGACCGCGTTCAGTTGCAAAAATCTTTGATTCGTTCGCACGCCGCCGGTATCGGTGCGTCCGTCGAGCGTGAGGTTGTCCGTGCGCTCATGCTGCTTCGGCTCAAGACGCTTGCCTCGGGACACACGGGTGCACGCCCGGTCGTTGCCGAAACTATGGCGGCTGTTCTGAACGCCGGGATTACACCGCTGGTTCATGAGTTCGGTTCGCTCGGTTGCTCGGGCGACCTAGCCCCACTAGCCCACTGCGCGATGGTGCTGATGGGTGAGGGTAGGGCGTTCGACGCTAACGGGGTTGAGCGTCCAGTTTCCGAGTTACTGGCTGAGGCCGGCATCGAGCCATTAGAGCTCAAAGAAAAAGAAGGCTTAGCACTCATCAACGGCACTGACGGAATGTTGGGGATGTTGATTCTTGCTATTCATGACCTTCGCAAGCTACTTGATCACGGCGATGTGATCGCCGCGATGAGCGTCGAGGGTTTGATGGGAACCGATCAGGTTTTCCGTCCAGAACTGCACGAACCGCTAAGACCTCACCCTGGCCAAACCAAGAGCGCGGCAAACATGTTGGCTGCGCTAGCCGGCTCAGAAATCGTTGCTTCGCATCGTCACGGTGATAACCGCGTGCAAGATGCCTACTCACTTCGCTGCGCACCGCAAGTAGCCGGAGCCGTGCGTGACACCGTTGAATACGCGGCACAGGTTGCGACCCGCGAGCTGGCCGCTGCCGTCGATAACCCGGTTGTTCTTTCTTCGGGCGAGGTCACTTCCAATGGCAACTTCCACGGAGCGCCGGTTGCCTACGTTCTCGACTTTTTAGCCATCGCTGCAACCGACCTCGGCTCGATCTCGGAGCGCAGGCTTGACCGAATGCTCGACAAGTCTCGTAACCAGGACCTCCCGCCATTCCTAGCCGGCGATGCCGGTGTGGATTCCGGTCTGATGATCGCCCAATACACGGCTGCTGGTCTGGTCAGTGACTGCAAGCGCCTAGCCGTTCCGGCAAGCGTTGACTCTATCCCGTCCTCGGCCATGCAGGAAGACCATGTTTCGATGGGTTGGCACGCTGGCCGCAAGCTCCGCAAAGTTGTCGAAAACCTCCGTTCGATTCTCGGAATCGAATACCTGGGTGCCGCCCGGTGCATTGAGCTCCGCGCTCCTCACAAGCCTGCAAAGGTAACCGGCGAATACTACGAGCGCTTGCGCAAGGTTGTTCCGGGGTTTGGGCCGGACCGATTCCTCGCCCCCGAAATGGCTGCGGCCGCCGAGCTACTTGGTTAGTCTCTAGTTATGAATTTTCTAGAGATCAACTGGGCAGCCTTCGCCGTCGTCTTTGTTGTCGGTTTTGTTTTCAATTCTTTGTGGTTTGGGCCGAAAACCTTCTACCCGGTCTGGTGGCGCTTAATGAGTGATCGCCCAATACCAACCCGAGAGAACCAGGCCTCGAGCCCTGTTGCGCTTTTCGGCCTGACCATTCTTGGTTCGCTGGTTCAACTCTCTGCGATTGCCCTCAGCCTGCAGGTTCTGGAATCCCTAAACGGTTCGGTTTCGCTGGTCGATGGCCTACTCGTCGGACTTTTCATCTCGGTGACTGCCGCGATGTACTCGATTGGCCACCGCATGTTCGCCGGTCACGGGGTAAAGGTTTGGTTAATCGAAGTTACGCCAGACATCCTTGTGGCTATTTTCGCGGGCATCATCTTCGCGATCTGGCGCTGATGTCTAAGCAGGACATCGATGAGTATCTGGCAGTTCTGCCCGATCAAAAGCGCGAGACCCTGGAACTCCTTCGCGAACGAATTCTAGAAATAGTTCCAGAGGCCGAGCAGTGCATCTCTTACAACATGCCGGCGTTCAGAGTGGGCGGGAAGGTGGTTGCCGGTTTCGCCGCCTTCAAGAATCACCTTGCGTACCTTCCACACAGTGGCAAGGTTTTTGTTGAACTTCAGAAAGAACTTGAGGGTTTCGAGTACACCTCTGGTTCGCTTCACTTCCCGCTCGATAAGTGCCTGTCGATCGAAATCGTTGACGCTCTAATTAGGGTTCGGCGCGAACACCTCGGCGTTTAGCGAAGCGGCAGGGTCAGCTTTACGCAGAGCCCACCGAGCGCAGACTTCTTCAGTTTCACGTCTCCACCCAAGTTTTCGGCAATGCCGGCCATGATGCTCATCCCGAGGCCTGTTCCACCAGCTGTTTTCGAACGCGACTTATCAAAGCGCTTAAAGCTTCGGATCCCAGAGCGATACGCCTCTGCTGGAAGCCCGGGGCCTGCATCCTCGATCAGTAGTTCGGCTTTTTTACCCTTGGTGTTCAGGCTCACAAGCACCTTTGCCTTTTCTGGCACATAGCGGTTTATGTTCGAGGTTGCGTTTGCGAGGAAGCGACCTAGTAGTTCAGAGTCGCTTGCCAATTCAACTTCGCGAAGTTTCAATTCGATTGGCCGACTTGGCCCCAAGACTTTGAGGTTTTCAAAGGCGTCGCGCACCAACTCATCCAGGCGCACAGTCGCCAACTGGGTCGGCGCTTGTTCGCCAAGCCTAGCCAGTAGCAAGAGGTCGTTCACCATGCTGCTCATCTTGTCAACTTCGCGAATGATCTTCTCGCTGGCGCTCTTTCGAAGAGCAGCGTCCGCGTTTGGTAGCAGCTCGCTGTAACCCCTGATCACCGTTAGAGGTGTCTTTAGTTCGTGTGATGCATCCCCGATGAAGTTTTCCATCGCCGCTTTGCTGCTTCGCTCGGCATCGAGAGCGCCCTGCAATTTGCTGACCATGCTGCGCAGGGATCTTGAGAGTTGCTCTATCTCAGAGTTACCCCTTTTGTCGGGCAGGTCTGCCGAGAGGTCTCCGTCAGCGATTTTTAGTGCTGCCGAGTTGATCCGTCGAATCGACCGAAGATCACGTCGAAGAGTAAGCCAAACAAGTAGCACCATGCCCGCGAGGGTGAACAGGTAAAGAACTATTGTGCGGTTGAGATCGGCCGTGCGCTCGGCCTGAGCTTCTGATATTGACGATACGAAGAGTAGATGCCCCCCGTTGCTCAAACTGAGCGCAGACACAAGGTTCGATCCGCTTTCGATGGGAGCTTTGACTGCTCGTGAAAGAGATTCTGAAGGTAGATCTTTTGTGAGCCCAGGGCCATCGTCGTGAATAAGGCTCACCCCACCCTCGGGATCAACATAAGTGATCGACATGGGTTGAACGCTTACTTCACCGATAGTGATTGCGTCGGAGATGGCGTCGATGCTTGTTCCATCGATCATCGCGGTGTTCTCCGTCATCACAGCCTTGATGCCAGAAACCTTGCTGTCGTAGGAGAGCAGGACGTTGGTCGATCCAATCGAAGCCGCGCCAACCGTGGCGACCAGGGCGGTGGCCAGATAAACCTTAGTAGTAAGTCTCATCAGTGTTCCGTGATTTGGAAGCCTTCACCGCGTATCGTGCGAATGCCCTCCCAGTCAGCGGTGTGCAACTTGCGTCGAAGATAAGAGATGTAGGTGTCAACCACTGTAGCCCCGGTAGCAAAACCCATTCCCCAAATGTTTTCGAGCAGGTCTCGCTTCCGGACAACCTTGCCCTTGTGTTCGGCGAGTTCGAGGAGCAGTCGGTACTCGGTGCGGGTCAGGTCCACACGCTCACCATTCAGTTCAACCGCGCGTTCGTCGTCGATGATTCGAATCGGGCCGCATTCAATGACTTTGCCGCCAGAGCCCAGGCCTCCGGTTCTGCGCAAAACGGCGTTCACTCTAAGAATCAGTTCCTGAAGAACGAACGGCTTAGAAATGTAGTCGTCTGCTCCAGTGGTGAATCCGATTGCCACGTCCTGTTTGTCACCTCTTGCGGTAAGGACGATGGCAGGAATTTCGTTGCCAGCTTTTCTTAGGCGGTCGAGTAGCTCAAAGCCATCGATTCTGGGCATGTTGACGTCTGTGATGAGAAGGTCTGGTCGTTCTTCACGAAGCAAGGCTAGAGCGGCAAAGCCGTCGGGGGCGCTGATGGTCTGGTGGCCAGCAAGCGCGAGTGCATCGCAGATCATCTCTGCCAGAGATTGTTCGTCTTCAACAACAAGGATTAGTGCCATGGCAATAGCCAATCAGGTTGGACCTGGTATCTCAAACCACACAGGGTCTTCTTGCGTGTTTCACAAAGAACTCACAGAACCCATCCTGTGGAATAGAACCAAGCGAAAGAACCGCTTGGAGAGAAGATCAAAATGAACAAAGTATTCAAGACTGCAACCGCAGCCGCTTTCACCGTTGCTCTAGTCGCCGGTGTTGGTGTTGGTGCAAACGCTCACCCACGTGTGCCAGCTTGCCCAACCGCAACCACCACCGAGACCACCACAACCAACGCGTACAACGCAGTAACTAACGCGTACACCAACTACACAGCCGCCACCGAGGCGCAGTTCACCTCCGAGGTTGCCGACGCCAACGCAGCGGTTGCCGTTGAACTAGCAGACGAGCGCGCCAAGCTAAACGCCGCCAAGGCCGCCCTAAAGGTTGCCAAGGACAAGCTAAAGGCAGCCCGCCAGGCGCTTGAGACCGACCCAACCAACGCTGAGAAGCTCGCCGCTGTCGAGTACGCCAAGGCCGAGACCAAGGCTGCCAAGGCAGTTGTTGAAGCAGAGAAGGCGCTTCTAAAGGCTGAAAAGGTTGCCAAGGCAAAGGCTAAGAAGGAGATCGAGAAGGCTGCCGAGAAGCGCGAGAAGCTACTCAAGGCTTGCGAGGCTCCAAAGAAGCCAAAGGGTAAGAAGAAGAAGGACTAGTCCACTTCGTTTCGGTTTTGAGCCTCGGGTAACCCCCGGGGCTCAAAACTTTTAAAGGATTCTTGCCGGGTTTCCGACCGCGACTTTGCCAGCAGGTAGATCTTTGGTGACGACTGCTCCTGCGCCTACCGATGCGCCATCGCCTATCGAAATGTCGCCAATGACGAGTGCGTTAGCTCCGATGGTTACGTTTTTGCCCACTGTTGGGTGACGCTTGCCAGTGGTTCCGGTCTTAGCGCCAAGAGTTACCCCGTGGTAGATCAAAGAGTCATCGCCGATAACGGCGGTCTCGCCGATAACCACACCCATACCGTGGTCGATGACCACCCGGCGACCGATTTGGGCACCTGGATGGATCTCGATGCCAGTCCAGAATCGGGTAAGGGCCGACCAAATGCGGGCGATTAGTTTCAGCTTGGATTTCCAGAGCAGGTGTGCGAAACGGTGATTCCAGAGGGCGTGCAAACCGGGGGAGGTCAAAATGAGCTCCAGTGCGGTTCGGGTTGCCGGGTCTCGCTCTAGGCCAGCTCTTACGTTCTCACCTATGCGAATGATGCGACCTAGCTCTCTTCGATCAAGTCCTTGTATAGAACGGTCGAAAGGTAACGTTCGCCGTAGGAGGCGAAAATCACAACAATCTTCTTGCCGGCGTTCTCTGGACGGTTTGCGATTTGCGATGCTCCCCAAGCAGCTGCGCCCGAGGAGATACCTCCAAGGATACCTTCGTCGGTGGCAAGTCGTCTAGCGTAGGCTAGTGCCTCTTCGCTCGGCGCATCCAAAACCTCGTCGTAAACGGTGGTGTCAAGAACCTCAGGAACAAAGTTTGGGCCGATTCCCTGGATCGGGTGACCTGCAGGCGATCCACCGTTAAGGATTGGCGAAGCAGCTGGTTCGACGGCAATGATCTTGATGTTTGGGTTTAGTTCCTTTAGCGCCTGGCCGACGCCGGTG
Organism: Actinomycetota bacterium; assembly: GCA_041158585.1. Lineage (GTDB taxonomy): Bacteria > Actinomycetota > Actinomycetes > Actinomycetales > Microbacteriaceae > Rhodoluna. The sequence continues at coordinate 7,914 of JBEBBA010000057.1, read as the reverse complement.
ATGGTGCCACCGGTTCCGATGCCGGCTACGAAAATGTCAACGTCTCCGTTGGTGTCACGCCAGATCTCGGCTGCCGTGGTCTCGCGGTGAATCTTCGGGCCAGCTGGGTTTGCGAACTGGCGAACAGCGATTGCTCCGGTGGTTGAGGCGATTTCCTCGGCCTTCGCAACTGCTCCCTTCATGCCCTCGGCGGCTGGCGTTAGTACCAGTTCAGCTCCGTAAGCGCGAAGGAGGGTGCGTCGTTCGCGGCTCATGCTGTCTGGCATGGTCAGGATGACTTTGTAACCGCGAGCAGCGCCGACCATCGCCAGGGCGATTCCAGTGTTACCCGAGGTAGCTTCAACGATTGCGCCACCTGGCTTTAGCTCGCCGGATTCTTCGGCTGCATCGACCATCGCAATGCCTAGGCGATCCTTTACCGAGGAGGAAGGGTTGTAGAACTCAAGCTTCGCGTAAACCTCTGCGGCTGCTCCGTCGGTGATTCTGTTCAGGCGAACCAGGGGAGTGTTGCCGAATGCCTCGGTGATGTCGTTGTAAATAGTCATGCCTAAATTTTGCCTCCCCGAAAGGGCTCTTCACTAACTGTTTCGGCTTGTTACAGCGTTCTAGACTGAACGCATGACAAGCAACTGGATCAACGGCATTGAATCGAATTCTTCGAGCGGACGAAGCGCTGCGGTGTTTGATCCGGCACTGGGTACAGAGTCCTACCGCGTTGGCTTATCGTCTCGCACCGAGCTAGATCTAGCCGTCTCGGCAGCCAAAAATGCCTTTCCCGCCTGGCGTGATGCATCCCTTGCCAAACGCCAGCAGGTCTTGTTCGGTTTTCGCGAGTTACTGAACGCACGAAAAGGTGAGCTAGCCGCAATCATCACCGCCGAGCACGGAAAAGTTCTCTCGGACGCGCTTGGCGAGATTACTCGCGGCCAGGAAATCGTCGAGTTCGCCACTGGAATCCCGCATCTTCTGAAGGGTTCGTATACCGAGAATGCCTCCACCGGGGTCGATGTCTATGAAATTCGCCAGCCGCTCGGAGTAGTCGGCATTATTAGCCCATTCAACTTTCCAGCGATGGTTCCGATGTGGTTTTTCCCGCTTGCTATCGCAGCTGGTAACACCGTTGTCCTGAAGCCTTCCGAGAAAGCTCCTGGAGCCAGCCTCTGGATCGCAAAACTTCTGAAGGAGGCGGGTTTACCAGACGGCGTTTTCAACGTGGTTCAGGGCGATAAGGAGGCCGTGGATGGCTTGCTCGAGAACCCCGACGTGGCGTCGCTTTCGTTCGTTGGTTCGACGCCTATAGCCAGGTACGTCTATGAAAAGGGGACCGCTAACGGCAAGCGGGTTCAAGCGCTCGGCGGAGCAAAAAACCACATGTTGGTCTTGCCAGACGCCGACCTAGAACTCGTTGCTGATTCTGCTGTAAACGCGGGCTTCGGCTCAGCCGGTGAGCGATGCATGGCTATCTCGGTACTCGTGGCTGTCGAGCCAGTTGCCGACAAGTTGATTCCAAAGATTGTTTTGCGCATGGAGCAGTTGCGCACCGGTGACGGCCGCCGCGGTTGCGACATGGGTCCGCTGGTCACCCTCGAACATCGCGACAAAGTCGCCTCCTACATCGACATCGCCGCGCAGGATGGCGCGAAAGTTGTGGTTGATGGACGCACGGTTCAACCCGATGGTGATACGGCCGGTTTTTGGCTCGGCCCGACCCTTCTAGACAAAGTGCCGACAAGTTCGAAGGTTTACACCGAAGAAATCTTTGGTCCTGTGCTTTCGGTGGTGCGTGTAGCAAGCTACGAGGCAGGGCTAGAGCTAATTAACTCAGGCGCATTTGGCAACGGAACCGCGATCTTTACCAATGACGGGGGAGCGGCACGGCGCTTCCAGAATGAGGTCCAGGTCGGCATGGTCGGCATAAACGTTCCGATTCCAGTCCCGGTGGCCTATTACTCGTTTGGTGGCTGGAAGAACTCCTTGTTTGGCGACACTAAGGCGCACGGCACCGAGGGTGTGCACTTCTTTACTCGAGGCAAAGCGGTTACCTCCAGGTGGCTAGACCCTAGCCACGGAGGCATCAACCTAGGATTTCCGCAGAACTAGCCTCGTGTAGCAAGCCGTTGGTGGCTAGCACCGAAGACGTTTCGGGAGTGAGCGGTCCGTTTAGAGCAGAAATCTGACCGCCCGCCTGTTCGACAATCGGCACGAGAGCCGCGATGTCGTAAATCTTTAGATCGTGCTCAGCAACTATTTCTAGCGCGCCTTCTGCCAGCAGCATGTAGCTCCAGAAGTCGCCGTAGGCGCGCGTGCGCCAAACCTTTCGGCTCAAGCCGACGAGAGCATCAAGCATGCCGGCTCGATCCCATAGCTGCAGGTTGTTGTAACTCAGCGAGGCATCGGCGATAGAGCCAACTTTCGAAACTTCGAGCTTGCGAACCGATCCATCCAGGTCACGCGTCTTGGACCCTTCGCCGGGGCTACCCCACCAACGGCGACCAAGTGCTGGTGCTGAAACAACAGAGACCACAGGCTTGCCATCGATCACGAGCGCAATCAGGGTTGCCCAAACGGGTACGCCACGTAGAAAATTGGCTGTTCCGTCGATTGGGTCGATTATCCAAACGCGGTTGTTACCTTCGCTGGTGCCAAACTCTTCGCCAATCACGCCGTCTTCAGGGCGTTTTTCGGTAAGTCTCGCCTTGATTGCTAACTCGGTTGCTCGATCTGCGTCGGTTACCTCTGAACGATCGGGCTTGGTCTCAACAACCAGGTCTAAGGCCTTGAAACGTGCCAGCGTGATCGCATCTGCGATATCGGCCAGTTCCTGGGCTAGCAGTAGGTCGTCGGTGTAGGTCACGGTTAGAGATTACCCGCCGTTGCAGCCGAGACCATGAGTCGGCGAAGCGAGTCAAGCCTCGCAGGGGCAACTTTGCCCGCTGCAACCGCTTCGTCTAAGCCACAATCTGGTGAGTCAGCAAGGTGGCTGCAGTCGCGAGGGCACTCTTCGGCAAGAGAATTGAGGTCCTCGAACGACTTGAGGAGATTCTCGGGTTTGATGTGGCCGAGTCCGAAGGAACGAACCCCGGGAGTATCGATAATCCAGCCGTCTGGCAGGGCGATGGCCCGCGCCGAGGACGAAGTGTGCCTTCCGCGGCCGGTAACTTCGTTGACCACGCCTGTGGCGCGTTCGGTGCCAGGGACGAGATCGTTGACGAGAGTGGATTTTCCGACACCCGAATGGCCGACCATTACAGTCATGTTGCCCCGCAGGAGCTCGTGCAGTGCTCCTAGGTTTGGGGCGTCCGAGCGGGTCTCAACGACGGGAATGCTGAGGCCCTCGAAGTTGGCCAAAAACTCTGCGGTGTCGGCTAGGTCGGTTTTGGTGATCACCAAAATTGGTTTTAGGCCAGCGTCGTATGCGGCGGCAAGGTATCGATCGACCAGGCGGGTGCGAGGCTCGGGGTTAGCGATGGCAACCACGATCGCCAGTTGGGTAGCGTTCGCGACGATAACGCGTTCGACCTGGTCTGAGTCATCTGCGCTCCGTCGAAGCAGTGAACTACGCTCTTCGACACGCACGATGCGAGATAGAGCGCCCTGTGTGTCGGATGTGTCGCCTGCAAGTGCGACACGATCGCCAACCACCGCGCCATCCTTGCGAAGCTCTTTACCCATCGTGGCCGTGACGGCTCGGCCGTCCTCCAATAGAACTCGGTAACGCCCCAGATCCACACCGGTAACCATGCCTACCGGCGCATCTTTGTGACTAGGGCGGTTCTTGGTTCGGGGCTTGTTACCTTTTGGGTTTGGGCGAATTCTTACATCTGACTCATCTAGGTCGTGCCCGTTGTCTTCGGGCTCGTAGAGCCAGCTCAAGCCGCACCCAGCATTTTCAGCCACATGTTTGCAAAATCAGGCATGGTTTTGGCGGTGGTGCCGATGTTCTCGATTTCGATACCAGGCACGCGCAGACCGATGATCGCTGCGGTGGTCGCCATCCTGTGATCCTCGTAGGTGTGCCAAAGAGCACCGTGGAGATTGTTAGACGGTTTGATTAGGAGTCCGTCTTCGGTTTCTTCGGCGTAGCCGCCGATCCGGTTGATTTCGGTTGCCAGGGCGGCGAGTCGGTCAGTTTCGTGGCCACGAAGGTGAGCGATTCCGCGCAGTCTGCTCTCGGTTTCGGCCAAGACGGCAAGCGCGGCTACAACTGGAGCAAGTTCGCCACCGATCGAAAGGTCGATGTCGATGCCTTGGATTTCGCCAGTGCCAGTGACGGTCAAGCCGCCCCCATCTCTAGAGATGCTCGCGCCCATTTGCTGAAGGATCCCGTCGAATTCGTCGCCGACCTGCGTTGTCTTGCTTGGCCAGCCAGGGATTCGAACGCTGCCACCGGCAACCAGTGCAGCGGCGATAAATGGACCCGCGTTAGAAAGATCGGGCTCGATGTCAACCCGACCACCCGAGATCGGTCCGGGTTCGACAACCCAGAGGGTTGGCTCGGGGTGCGATACCTTGACGCCACGCCGCTCTAGACAGTCGAGCGTCATCTCGATGTGCGGCAGGGATGGCAGGTGATCTCCCTCGTGCCGAAGCTGGATGCCGTTTTCGAAGCGTGGCGCAGCGAGCAATAGCCCAGAGACAAACTGGCTCGAACTCGATGCGTCGATGGTTAGCGGGCCACCGGAGACGCCACCGAGACCTTCAACGGTAAACGGCAGTGCGCCATCTTCGTTGGTGACTTTGGCCCCGAGAGCTCGAAGGCTTTCGATTGTCGTGGACATCGGGCGTCGGCGAGCGGCCGCATCGCCGTCGAAGTGGGTGAGGCCTCGGTTCAAAGTTGAAATCGGCGGCACGAAGCGCATCACCGTGCCGGCCAGGCCGCAGTCGATGGTCGCGTCTCTGTCGAAGGTTGCCGGCCTCACGGTGGGTTCGGTGGTGTCGGCGTCCTCAACACTTGATCCCAGAGCCTCGAGAGCGGCGATCATCAATGCGCTGTCGCGCGAAACGAGCGCTCCGGTGAGTTTGGTTGGGGAGTTAGCAAGTGCCGAGAGAACAAGTTCGCGGTTGGTTAGAGACTTTGAGCCGGGCAGAGCAACTTCTGCCGAGAGCGGGCCAGTGGCCAGGGGGGCGGCAAAGTTGGAATAAACGGCTGAACTCATGTGTTTCCAAATTACCAGCAACTATAAGGAGCTAATTGACTATAACTTCCGGGTTATCCGATTCAGCCCTAAACTCAGGGTTGATGAGTGATTCAGTCGCACCACTAGATTCCGAAGCCAAACGTTTGCAATTTGAACAGCAGGCTATTCCGCTAACTCCCTACCTTTACTCGATTGCACTGAGTAAAACGAAGGGCAACTACTTCGACGCCGAAGACCTAGTGCAAGAGACCTTTATCAAGGCGTTTAAAGCCTGGCACCAGTTCCAACAGGGAACCGAGCTAAAAAACTGGCTTTCGACGATCTTGCAGAACACCTTCATCAACAAGTACAACAAGAAGAAGAAGGACAAGGCCGTTGACGGCCTAGATGAACTTGAGGACTACCAGCTCGGTACCGCCGAGAGCATGAGTTCTGTCGCCGAACTTTCGGCTGAAATGGCAGCGCTCAAAACGCTTAGTTCTAAAGAAGTGAATGCCGCTATGAGACAACTCGGTCCTGAGTTTCGCGACGTGGTGTTCATGGCAATCGTGGAAGAACGTTCCTACGCCGAAATCGCGGAAGAACTTGGGATCCCGATTGGCACCGTAATGAGTCGCTTACATCGTGGTAAGGCAAAACTGAGAAAACTACTGGCCGATTACGCAACGGCCGAGGGATACACCGTGGAGGACAAATGAGCGAGCTAGAGATGAACTGCGAGGAGACTAAGCGCCACGTGCACGAGTACCTTCAGAGCGAGCTCACCGAGGCCGAGTTGGACGCAATCACAGCGCACATCGCAAACTGCGATCACTGTGAGTGGGAGTACGACTTCGCATCGGTTCTGAACGAAAAGATTAAGGTTTCGTGCACCGAGACCCCTGCCGATGAGGTCGCTGAACGAATCCTGCAGAAGCTCAGATCAATCGACCTGAACGACATCCAGCACTAGGCTTCCTGGACGCCTAACCACTCGTTCCAACCGCGATTCAAGACCAACCAGGCGATAAGCCCGTGACCCACTTGACCGGGTACACCGTTCGACGAATCTGACATTTCGCTAAGCCAGCCCTCGTGCTCCACGAGCGGCTTGAAGCAATCGACAAACGGAATCTGACGTCGACTCGCGACGTCTTCAAAACCCCAAGCCAGATGTTCGATTTCTGGGTTTTGTTCGACAAATCTGCTCGGTACAGGCCCCACCACGAAGGGCTCGAGGTGGCGCTTCTTCGCCTCATCCAAAATTGTTGCGAGGTTTAGACGGCTGCGCGAAAGTGAAATTCCCGCAGCTGGATCCGTGTTCCCTAGCGCAACCACCAGGCGAACTTCCTCAGCGCCAGAGATTCGGCGCTCGACCTCGGCCCACCAACGCTCCGCTAGCTGAGCTGTCGTTTCGTTTGGAACCGGTAGGGAGATGACCTCGAGATTTTGCTCCTCGGTGAACGAGCGCGAAAGGACTCTACCGAGCCAGCCCAGGCCGCGGGCGTCACCGCTCGGGCTGACCAAAAGGTCACCCAAAACGATTAGACGAACCGTCGGCTTAGGCATCTTAGGCGTCGAATGCCCTGGCGACTAGGTCTGCCTGTTCCGCAGCGTGACGCTTTGCCGAGCCGGTGGCTGGCGATGCGCTGGCTGGACGCGAAACTAGCTTCGCTACCTGACCGTTCATGTACTTCGGCAAGAACAGGCCGATGTAGGTCCAAGGACCCTGGTTGGCAGGTTCGTCCTGAACCCAGACCAACTCGGCGTTCGGGTAGCGAGCGTAGGTTGCCTTGATTTCGTCAACCGGGGTCGGGTAGAGCTGTTCAACGCGCACGATTGCGGTGTCGCGAGTTCCACGCTTTTCGGCCTCGGCCAGAAGATCCCAGTAAACCTTGCCCGAGCAGAACAGCACACGCTTCACGCTGTTTGCGTCAAGCCCCTGCTGGTCGTCAATCACCGGCTGGAAGGTTCCGTTGGTGAAGTCCTCAACGCTAGAAGAAGCCGCCTTGAGGCGAAGCATCGACTTCGGGGTGAAAACCACCAGCGGGCGACGAGGCGTTGTGTAAGCCTGTCTGCGAAGCAGGTGGAAGTGGGATGCCGGAGTCGATGGTTGGGCAACGGTCATATTGTTCTCGGCACAGAGCTGCAAGTAGCGCTCGATGCGTGCCGAGGAGTGGTCTGGACCCTGGCCTTCGTAGCCGTGAGGTAGAAGCAGGACGACACCCGAGTGCTGACCCCACTTCTGCTCGGCCGACGAGATGAACTCGTCAATGATCGTCTGCGCGCCGTTGGCAAAGTCGCCGAACTGAGCCTCCCAGAGAACCAGAGCCTTCTCGTCTTCGACAGAGTATCCGTACTCGAAGCCCATCGCTGCGTACTCGCTTAGAAGAGAGTCGTAGATGTAGAACTTGGCTTGCTCTGCGCTCAGGTTGCGCAGCGGCATCCACTCTTGGCCGTTAACACGGTCGTGGAACACTGCGTGACGCTGAACGAAGGTGCCGCGACGGCTGTCCTGGCCAGCCATACGAACCGGCTTGCCCTCGAGTAGCAGCGAACCAAAAGCTAGCAACTCGCCGAAGCCCCAGTCGATGCCGCCGTTTCGGCTCATCTCGACACGCTTTTCGAGCAGCTGCTGAAGCTTCGGGTGAACGCTGAAGCCCGGCGGCTGGTTGTTGTGCGCGTTTCCGATTAGCTCGACAACCTCGCGGCCGATTGCCGTCTGGTGTGCCAAGGTAGGGTGATCGCTCGCCGTGGTTCCGATGCCAATCGGGCGAGGAACCAGTTCAACCGGCTG
>JBEBBA010000056.1:0-3812 GCA_041158585.1 Actinomycetota bacterium | reverse complement strand
CGATAATCCGCTCGTGAATGAACTCGATGGAGCCAACATCGACTCCACGGGTTGGTTGAGCGGCTATGAGTAGCGTCACGTCGCGGCGGAGCTCACGAGCAACTACGACCTTCTGCTGGTTACCACCAGAGAGTTTGCCCGCCGGGGTTTCGGCCGACTGTGTGCGAACATCAAAGTCTTTGATGAGTTGAGCCGAGATTTCGTCGCGCTTGGCGAAGTTGATGTTCAGCCCCTTGGCAAAAGGTTCGCCGAAAGAGCCGTTCAGCATGAAATTCTCGGAAATGGTGAAGTCGCTGACGAGGCCGTCCTTCTTGCGGTCTTCTGGAATGTAGCCAATACCACTCTCGAGGCGCTGACGAACATTCTTGCGCTCGAGGCCAACGCCGTTCAGCGTGATGCTTCCGCTGCCCTTGATCGTCGAACGCAAGCCGAGAAGCGCTTCGGCAAGTTCGGTCTGACCGTTACCCTGAACGCCGGCAATCGCCAGAACCTCACCCGCGCGAACTTCGAAGGAGACGTCATCGACAGCGCGCTGCTGACGGTCATCCAAAACCGAAAGTGACTCGACGCTTAACACGACCTCGCCGTTCTTGGCATTCGCCTTTGAAACCTTGAGGTCAACCTCGCGGCCAACCATTAGGTTTGCGAGCTTCTCGGCAGAGTCCTTCGGGCTTGCTTCGCCGACAACCTTGCCCAGGCGAATCACGGTGATGTGGTCGGCAACTGCCTGAACCTCGCGAAGTTTGTGGGTGATAAAGATGATCGAGGTACCCGACTTCGCCAACTCGCGCATGATCTGCATGAGTTCGTCGGTTTCCTGAGGGGTAAGCACTGCGGTCGGTTCGTCGAGAACCAGGACCTTGGCGTTGCGCGAGAGCGCCTTGATGATTTCGACACGCTGCTGGACACCAACAGGCAGGTCTTCGACCAGCGCGTCAGGGTCAACGTTGAAACCGAACCGCTCCGAAATTTCACGGACTTTCGCACGAGCAGTCTCGAGATCAAGGGCTCCGATGGCGTTTGTCGGCTCATTTCCGAGGACTACGTTCTCGGCGACGGTGAAAACCGGGATGAGCATGAAGTGCTGGTGGACCATGCCGATGCCGGCGGCCATTGCGTCGCCTGGCCCCTTGAATTCCTGGACAACATCATCGAGGAGAATCTGTCCTTCATCGGGTTGGTAAAGCCCGTAAAGGACGTTCATCAGAGTTGATTTGCCGGCACCGTTTTCGCCCAGCAGGCTGCGAATTTCACCAGGTTGAACAGTGATGTTGATGTTGTCGTTTGCAACCAGAGTGCCAAAGCGTTTGGTGATTCCACGCAGTTCTAGCTTCATCGCTAAAAGGCTCCTTCTTCATCGCTTTGCCTAATACAAATCTAACCTGCCGAATGGTTCAAGAATGGCGAAAGCCGCCGAGACTCGTGAGTCTCGGCGGCTTTCTTTTGAATCGATTAAGGCTAGGCCTTAGGGTCGATCGAACCGTCGATGATTCCATCGCTTAGACGCTTTAGAGCATCCTTGGTTTCCTGCGAAACCTTGCCGTCGAACGAACCGAACTCCGATAGAGCGGTTCCACCGTTAGCCAAGGTACCGACGTATGCGTCACCCGAGAAGGTTGCGCCGCCAGCTAGTTCCTTGATGATGTCGAAGACAGCATTGGTCATGCGCTTCTCAACCGAGGTTAGAACTAGGTCTGCGTACTGTGGCGAGGTAACGGCGATGTTCTTGTCAACACCGATCATTACAGCGTCAGCGCCGGCTTCCTTGATTGCCTCAGAAACTGCACCGAACTGGTCACCAGCAACTGGGAACATTACGTCTGCACCCTTTTCTAGCTGGCTAGCTGCGATGGTCTTCGAGACACCGCTGTTAGGAGCGAAGTCACCCATGAAGTCACCGGTCTTAGCCATTGGGTCCCAACCTAGAACGGTAACTGCGGTACCGGTCTCGGCCTCGTATGCCTTAGCGCCGTAGTAGTAGCCGTCCATGAATGCGGTTACTGCATCGATCTGCATACCACCGTAGGTACCGATGGTCTTGGTCTTCGAGTACGAAGCAGCTAGGTAACCAGCAAGGTAGCTCGACTGCTCCATTGCGTAGCCAACTGGCTTTAGGTTGGTTGCACCGTTCGACCAGCCGTCGATGGTTACGAAGTTCATCGAAGGGTTGGCTTCTGCGGTTGCGTTTACAGCGTCAACTAGGTTGAAGCCAACAGCGAAGGTAACGTCGCAAGCGGCGTCAACCATGGCCTGAAGGTTTGGAGCGAAGTCCTCGGAGCTGTTGGACTCTGCGTCGGCGATTTCAACGCCAACTTCAGCCTTAGCCTTGGTGAGGCCGTCCATTACAGACTCGTTGAACGACTTGTCGTTCCAGCTTCCCTCATCGGAAACGGCGCAAGCCTTGTAGTCAACTGATGGTGCTGCCGAGCAACCGGTCAGCGCAAGAGCGATTGCAGCAGCTGCGGCAAAGCCCTTGAAGGTGTTACGTGAAATCTTGTTCACTTAAATTTCCTCCTGGATAACATTCGATGGATTTCACCGAACGTTTAGCACTTACAGACTATTGCTGTAACAAGGCGTAATCTGTGCTCCACGCCAGAAAAACCAAGAGTTTTCCTGTTCGTTACAAAGTTGAAATGAACTAAAGCGTTTTCAAATCCAGTTGAGCCAGAGTCGGGCCGGTTGGGCCGCCAAAGTGCTCAACGCAATAGGCCGCGGCGCGGTTGGCAAGGGCTAGCGATTCACGCCAATTTTGCCCTGCGGCGAGCGCTGCGATTAGCGCACCGGTGTGCACGTCTCCCGCTCCAGTAGTGTCCACGACCTTCGCCGCGACGCCTTCGGCGCGGAACTTGAGAGCGCCTGCCTCATAAAGTTCAGAGCCCTCGGCGCCGATTCGCTTTACGTACAGAGCGCGGTCGGTAACCCGAGGTGCGAGCTTCTCAAACTCCCAAGCGTTAGCCGTAATCGCGAATGCCTCGCTGCGAATCCATTCGACTACGTCCGGGTCAACCTGATCGATGACCGAAGTCGGGTCGAAGAAAAGCGCTGCTCCGTTTAGCGGGTTGGAAAGCAACCACTCCCCGAGAGCCACCCGGCTTAGCGGGTGGTATAGCTCGTAACCCGAAAGGTATAGCGCGTCGGTGGCATCGAGCCGAATCGACGAGAGATGCTCAAGGGTCAAGCGCGACTCTGCCCCCGCGTGAGTGATGAAGGTTCGCTCGCCATCTGGCTCAATCAGGGTCAGGCAAATGCCGAGATCCTGATCGGCAAAAACCTGGCCGGCAAACTCGATGCCCTCTTTGGAAAGCTCGCGTAGGTAGTTTTCGCTGTTGATGCCGGTGCCGATTGAGCCGGCGTGAACCACATGCAACCCGAGCCTGGAGGCAGCGGAGTCGATGTTGTGGCCGCCGCCAATCATCGAGAAACCGTGCTCGGCGAAAGCGTCGCCACCCTTGGCGGGTAGTGCTGGAATCTGCATGGACACATCCAAGAGCGCGCTACCGAGCGATACGAGTCGTTTAAACATCCAAATCTCCGGTTAGTCGGCCGCGCATCGAAACAGCCTGCTCGGCTTGCGCTTTGAACTCTAGTCCGTTCACCGAACCGAGCAGGTCGCTCGCGTCCTGGGTAGCTTGACTCCAACCGCCTGCTGCGGCAACCAAACTCGCGGCGACAGCGGCGACAAGACTGTTCGAACTTTGTGTTGCAGCGGCGTGTGGGTCTTCGCGATTCGCCAGAGCCAATTCGATAGCCTCGGCCAACACGGTGTCTTTTTCTACCGTGACGCCCAAATTGAACGCCTGCAATTCAGC
>JBEBBA010000055.1:0-7495 GCA_041158585.1 Actinomycetota bacterium | reverse complement strand
GAACCGAGCGCCAAACCACGGAGTGTCCTGAGGTCCAAAGTCGAACTCGCCCAGTTCACTAGCCTTCGTCAACAATTCAAGTGCCCGGGTTGGGTCCTTGTGCTGGATTAGTTTCGACTTCGAGATCCTCGCTGCCGACGTTGGCGCATTCGGCATGAGGCTAATCGACGCGAGCTTCGAAAGAATCTCGCCAATCGAGTGCTCGAGGTCTGGGTTCACCCGCGCCAACGCGTCTAGGTAATCAGAAACCGCCTGTTCGGACTTCTCTCGGTCGGAAATCGCCGTATCCAGGTCGGCCGGTTGAGCCTTCTCGTGCCTCGAAATTGCAGCCACCAAATCAAACCAGGTTGAATGCGTACGGATGCCGAGACCACCGAGACCAATCGATGAAAGCCGGTCCGCAAGTTCGTTTAGTGTCTGGCGTCGCGGGGTCACAACTAGGACGCGCTTGCTGCTCTGAACCAGGTTCGCGAGCACGTTAACGACGGTTTGGGTGTAACCACAACCCGGGAGAGTTTCGACAGCAAACGAGTCTCCGGCCACCGCCTTGGCCACTATGAGTTCTTGAACCGAATCGGCATCGACAACCAAACGAACAGCGGGCTTATCGCCGCTAGGTTCATCCACCTCAGCTAAACCGGCTAATTGGCGAAGAAGTTTGGTTTCACCTTTTGGAAGATCACTCTGCATCAGCAACGGCTCGATGGCAAAGTTACCCACGACTAAGAGCCTGCTCGATTCAAGGTTTGCCTCTGACCCAACCTGCTCGCTGACATACTCGAGGACTTCGATTGGAAGCAGGTCTTGAGACGCGTTTGCCAGTTCAATGAGCTTTGAAGTGTTTAGGTGAACCCCGTAACTGACTTCAAGTGCGGTTACCAACCCGGGGTTAACCGCTGGGCCACCAACCAAGGCCACCTCGTAGTCATCCGTTTTCCGACGCAAACTGACTGGCCGAAGGATGATTGGCAGTTCTAGATCAAAACCGGCATGGTTGAGATTTACTAAGCCTGAGGCGAGATAGACCGTCTCTAGGCCAGCTTGCTGAACTAAATCTGATCCGCGCTTGGCGATTCGCTTTGCCGCGGCCAAGCTCTGCGAGAAGGCAAGCGGTTCACGAAACAGACTCGAGAGAGTTGTGACTCTAGCTGTCGCAAACTGAGCCAAGCCGCCGGGGTGAGCTTTCTCTAGGTTTAGCTGCCCGAAAGTATTGGACTCAAAGTTAAGAAGTGGATTGGAGTTTCCAATCGAACGAATTTCGCGAGCCCAAGCATCCAATTGACCAGAAGTTTGTAGGGTTTCGCTCACATTTCAAGCGTATCTTTGAGGGCCGCCAAAGCCTCGTAAGGCAGCGGCAAAAAGCATCAAGGTATATTTGTGACCGAGCCCTCGTAGCTCAGTGGATAGAGCAGTGGTTTCCTAAACCATGTGCGGAAGTTCGATTCTTCTCGGGGGCACTTTAGGCGGCTTCTAAGAAATCCACCCACTCGGGATCCACCGACTCGGCACCGCGAATCGTCCAGGCCATACCGGTCGGCATTCGTGGCGTGAACTTGAGTTCCCAGCCCAGTTCATGGAGCGTTTTGTCACCTTTTAGGTTGTTGCACTTTAGACAGCAGGCAACCAGGTTGTCCCACGTGTCTTTGCCGCCCCTCGATTTGGGCTGAACGTGATCGATTGTGTTGGCCGGCCTGGCACAGTATGCACACTTGTTGGCATCGCGTCTAAGAACACCCCGCCTGGACAATGGCACGGATCTCGAGTTCGGAACGCGTACGTAACGACTCAGCAGGATCACTCGCGGCAGCTCGAAGCTGCCTCGGGCCGAGTGAACCAACTGGTCGGTATCACCGGCGATAACAGTTGCCTTTTGGTTCAAAACCAAAATCAAGGCGCACTTGAACGAAACGACTCCGAGCGGTTCGTAACCCGCATTCAAAACCAGTGTCCTCATGTAACTCCTAAAACAAAAAACGCGCCGACTCTTTTCAGAGACGACGCGCCTAGCTAGAGAGCTTCTCAGCCCTTTGCGAATGGTGTAGATGATAAACGTGCTTTGTTGGCATAGTCACAGATTATGCGCGCAGTACGCGAGAAAACGTTCAAAACGCTTACGCGTTTATTTCAATTTGGTTAACGGTTCAAGACGCGAATGAAGTGGTAGTTCTCCACGAAGATGTTCGCTAGCTTGACGTGGTCACCACGTCTAGGCGCGTGGTAGAACTGGCCATTGCCCGCGTAGATTCCATCGTGGCTGAGGTTGTCGAAGATCACGATGTCGCCCGGGCGCGCGTTCTCTGGCTTCACGCGAACCGCGAGACCCATCTGAACCATGTAATCCTGGCCGCTCACGGAGTGGTGCATCGGAATACCAAACTGAGCAAAGACATACTTCACGTAACCGGAGCAGTCGAAACCTCGAGGGTTCTCACCTCCGAATACGTAAGGGGTACCCACGTACTGGGCCGCCACCTTCATGATCAGTTCAGGTGTCATCTTCGGGTACTTAGGGTTGGCGATCCACTCTTCGGCGGTCGGGCCGTTCCACTTGCGGTATTCGTTGATGGTTTCGCGATAGACAACTGCGGAAGCGCTACCGGTCTTGTACTTAGCCTCACCAGCAACGTACTTGGCTTTGGCAATCGCGCCAACGGTGAACTCTTGGGTGTCTTCGCCCTCGATCAGGTCGCTCACCGTCGCGGTGGTGATTCCGGCCTGAGCAGCGATAGCGGGGCTGAATGCGTAAGAAGGAAGCGTGAAAGAAGTAACCAGACCGGCGGAAACAGCCATAGTTGAGAAGTTGATTACCTTGCGCTTAAGGACGTTCTGCTTGGGCGCTGGGCGAACAATCGAGTTGCCCGAGGCTGGTGTGTCGATCGAAGGTCTAATCTCTTGAGCCTGCAGGCGGGCGGCAGCTAGGGCTTGCTTAGCAGCCTTTGCTTCGGCACGGCGCGACTTAGCGCTCTGCTTCTCCTGAACGGATCGACGGCTGCGCAACTCGAACTGATCGAGGATGCCTACTTTCACATCTGCGCGGCGTCTACCACTTGGCTTTTTGGCCAAAGTTAACCTCCGAGGTCCTTCGGTTACCGGATCTCTAAGTTTACCCGAGAACCGAAATTATTACGATTTGTGAGGCTGTGAATCCGCTGAAAACTAGGCGGCGACAAACAGATGGACCGCTAGATCGTGGTCTAGAGCCACACCTTCGTCGTGCCCGGCAGCGGTGATAAAAATTCGTCCAGCGGCGTGTTCCGCCGAGATCTTCGCACCCGGCACAATTCCCAATTCGAAAAGGTTGGCTAGAAACTCGGGGTCAATTTGAACTGTTTCCGCAATGCGCAGGAGGGTTAGTTCGTGGGCCTGACCCGCCGAAGCGAGCACCGATGTCAGCGGTGTTACTCCTGCGGCAAAGTCAGGGTTTGCGCCGACCCCCAGCTCCTCGAGCCCTGGAATCGGGTTGCCGTAAGGTGAAATGTCTGATCGGGCAATCAACCCGAGAATCTTGCGTTCAACCTGCTCGCTCATTACGTGCTCCCAGCGGCAGGCTTCTTCGTGGACAAACTGCCATTCAAGGCCGATGACGTCTGCCAAGAGCCTTTCGGCTAAGCGATGCTTGCGCATCACGCGCACGGCATCGATACGGCCGGCAGGCGTGAGCTCTAGGTGACGATCGTCTCTAACTATTAGGAGTCCATCGCGCTCCATGCGAGAAACGGTTTGCGAAACTGTTGGCCCAGAGTGGTGGAGTCGCTCTGAGATGCGGGCGCGCATCGGAGTCTGACCTTCTTCTTCGAGTTCGAGAATCGTGCGCAAATACATTTCGGTCGTATCGATGAGATCGGTCATGTTCCTCCTGCCTTTTAATCAAGACTACAAGCGCGTCGCCCCAGGACCTTAGAGGTTGGATATACTTACCCAATGGCACAGATTGAAATCCCAAGCGACCTAAAACCCTTCGACGGGCGATTCGGTTGCGGACCTTCCAGGCTCAGAGAAGCCCAGCTCGCGGCTTTCGCCAGCGAAGGCGCCAAACTGATGGGAACCTCACACCGCCAAGCGCCGGTGAAGAATCTAGTGAAGCGGGTCCAAGAGGGACTCATCGAACTTTTCCACAATCCAGCTGGCTACGAAATTGTGCTCGGCAACGGTGGATCAACCGCTTTTTGGGATGCCGCCGCTTTCTCGCTCGTCGAAAAGAAGGCTCAGAATCTCGTCCATGGCGAATTCGGCTCTAAGTTCGCAACTGCCCTCACCAATCCCTGGCTAGAGAATCCGACCGTGATCAACGGTGAACCGGGTTCGAGATTGCAACTAATCGCCGAGGCGGGCGTTGACTCTTACGCATACGCGCAGAACGAAACGTCAACCGGTGTGGTTACCCCGGTTTCTCGAGTAGCGGGAGCCGATGCCGGGGCTCTCCACTTCACCGACGCAACCTCAGCAGCCGGTGGAATCGACTTCGACCCAACCGAGACAGATGTTTACTACTTCGCACCTCAGAAGAACTTCGCATCGGACGGCGGTCTTTGGCTTGCTCTAATGTCGCCGGCGGCAATTGAACGTGCCGAGCGCATTGCAGCTTCAGACCGTTACATCCCAGAGTTCTTGAGCGTCAAGACCGCCATCGACAACTCGCGCCTAAACCAGACTCTCAACACTCCGGCAATCGCAACCCTGTTCCTTCTGGGTGAGCAGATCAACTGGATCAATGAGAACGGCGGACTCGCCTGGGCTGCGGCTCGAACCAAGGCCGCCAGCGACCACCTTTACCAGTGGGCCGAATCGGCTAGCTTTGCCACCCCATTCGTGCAAAACCAAGAGCACCGCTCGCAGGTTGTTGTGACTGTCGATTTCGACGGCGTAGATGCCGCCGAAGTTGCCAAGGTCCTGCGAGCTAATGGGATTGTTGACGTCGAGCCATACCGAAAGCTCGGCCGCAACCAGCTTCGCGTGGCTACCTTTGCAGCAACCCAACTGAATGACGTTGAACGACTCACCAAAGCGATCGACTTCGTCGTCGGAGAGCTCGGCTAATGAAGTTCTACGTGAAGTCGAGTGAGAGACGAGAAGATCCCGCTCCGCTAAACACGAACCCGCTGGTTGCTATCCGGATTGGAATTGCGGTGTGGCTAGGCATCCTTATTGTTTTGCTTGCCGCGCCCGCGGCGATTCCGGCCGCGCGACCTTGGTGGCCTTACACCTGCGTCGTCGGAATCATCCTCGGCGTCTTGGCCCTCCTCAGGTACCGCAAGCGCTAGTTCGGTTTCTTCAACTTCTTCAGGCTCGTCGCCGTCGTCGGTTTCTTCAAAGTCGTCCGCGTCATCGTCTTCAGCGTCATCATCGATGTCATCCGAATCTTCGGCTTCTTCGGCCTCAAGCGCGGCTTGGCGCTCGAGCTCGAGCTGCAGGGCTTTGTAGTCTGCCAAACGCTCGGACCAAGGCACCCAGTCTGGGGCAATCAACGAGTTTTCGCCAGGCAGCAATAGAAGTTCGCTGAGGGTTGGCTCTTGCCCAGCAGGCTCGTAAACGGTTACCGACCAACGCCAGTCGAGATACCCCTTGAGCTTGCTCTCGAATAGGTATGTGGTTGTGTCGTCGCCCTCGTCGATTGCCTCAATGAAAGCGCCAGCTTCTGCACCGTCTGCCGCAAGCGCGGCTAGAGCGAATTCCTGGTTCGACTTGGCTTTACGCATCTAGTTCGTCAGCAACCTTGCGGAGAATCGCGGCAATTCGCGCACTCGCCTTAGGGTCTGGCAGACGACCGTTCTTGAACGACGGACCGAGCCCATCGAGAAGACGAATTAGATCCTGAACCATAATGGCTAGTTCGTCGGCAGGCTTCTTGTCGCGTCGAGCAAGGCTGACCGGAGCTTCGAGGATGCGAACAGACATTGCCTGTGCGCCGCGCTTGCCGTCGAAGAGGCTGAACTCGACTCGGGTGCCGTTCTTAACGGAAGTCACGCCGGCTGGGAGGGCGGAACCGTGCAGGTAAACCTCCTGGCCCTCATCGGATGCGATGAAGCCGAAGCCCTTTACGTCGTCGAAAAACTTAACTTTGCCGGTTGGCATTTGGCACCTCCATTGTGTCCTCACTATTTTACCTGTCGAGCCGACAACTGGCTCAGGTATCCTAGAAGGATGGCTAAAGCAAGTGACCCAAAGAAGAACCGCGTCGAGACCACTCTCGCTTACATGATCGTTGGCGTTGTCGGAGTCTCGCTGTTAACCATCGTGGTCGTCCTTGCTGCCTACGCAATGAACTACCGCGAACTTCCGGTACTGCTAGCTCTGCTCCCAATGATCGGACTCCCCGTCGGAGCGCTGCTGCTGATCTCGCTGTTCATCGTCCAGGCCAGAAACAAAGCCAAAGACAAGCGCTAACCCCGACCCAATGAGCCAAGTTCTCGAACTAGCCGGCCGTCTCAGGTCACTGAGCGACGAGGAACTAGTTCGCCTTCTGCGGCTTCGAGGGGGCACGACTAAGAAACTTAAAGATTTTTTCGACCTAGCCGAGTGGCTTCTTCAACCGCGAAATCTCGAGGTCCTCGTCAATTCGCTGTCTAGATCAGCTCTCGAATTCGCCAGCGGTGCCGGCGGAGAGAGCACCAACCCTCTCCTTGTTTTTCTAAAGAGTCATGGCCTCGTCAAATACTCACCGCCTTCTCGTGGCTTCGCCCAAGTCGCTGGGGCACGCATGGCCGACGATGGGATAGCCGGAATCCACGCGTTTGAATGTCTAACCGCTATCACCGAATTGATTTTTGAACTCGAACACAGCGAGCTCAATGACACCGGAAAACAAGGACTCGCCTCCAGCGAAGCGAAGCGAATCGCACCGCTCATTGGCAAAGATCCGGACTTCGTGAAGAGCAACTTTGAGATCGCAAGGGCGGCGGGCCTGATAACTTCGGTTGACTCGCGCTGGGCACTAACCGATCGAGCGTCTTGGTGGCTTGGCGCTGAACCAGAAGAGAGATGGTCTCTGCTAGCAAAGACCTGGCTGGAATTGCTCGGTTTCATAGCTGCCGATGAACTAGCCAGCCAGCTCTCGAGCGGCGCAGGCTTGGCAAGTACCCTTCGCGATTGCTTCCCCCTCGAAAGGTTTGAACCCGAAAGTCGACTCGGGCACGTCATCACTTACAGCGAGCTGATCGGGCTCTCGGTAAACGACGAAATCGCAAGTTGGGCAATCCCCTTGGTTGAGGGCAAGCTCGAAAAAGCTTCCAAATTGATTTCTGGTTCGCTACCGAAACCTCAATCGAAAATCATCGTTCAAAGCGATCTGTCCATCATCGCTCCCGGCCCGTTGACGCCAAAAGACGAACGCGAACTTCGAGTATTTGTTGATATGGAGCAGGCCGGCTTGGCGTCGCGCTATCGCCTCTCGGCGTTGAGCGTGAGTTTCGGTCTTGAATCGGGGCTTACCCGCGCACAACTGACCTCTACTCTTGAGAGACTTTCGGCTAAGCCGCTGCCGCAGCCGGTCGAGTAC
>JBEBBA010000054.1:0-8099 GCA_041158585.1 Actinomycetota bacterium | reverse complement strand
CGTGTCAATCACCCCAAGCGCACGCCCTGCCACTCCGATTCTTACCGGTTACGTTGACCAAGATCTAACAAAGCCAACTTGGCGTCCGCAAAACGTAACCGAGCGAGGCGGACTACCAGTTACCTACACGGTAAGCGCATCCGCGACGGGCAAGGCAACTCTCACCTGCACGACTACTAGTACTTCTTGCACGTTGAATGGCCTCGATTCGGCTGCCAAATACAAGGTTGTTGTGGTTGCCAAGAATGCCCGAGGAAATTCGGGCTCAGTCTCTGGTGTTCGACCCACGGACCCCTACTTCTACCAGCAGTGGTACCTGTTCGGAAAGTACGGAATTAACGCTCCTGGAGCGTGGGCTCAGCTACCCGACTACACAACCGAAGATGTGGTTGTCGCGATTCTAGATAGCGGAGTTACTTCGCACCCAGATCTCGACTCACAAATGGTCCCTGGCTACGACTTTGTCTCGGCAGACATGGTTCCTAATGACGGCGACGGTTGGGATGCCGATGGCAGTGACCCCGGCAGCTTCACCAGCGACCCGAGCAGCACGAGTGCTTGGCACGGTACTCACGTTGCAGGTTTGATTGGCGCTGCACATAACACCACGGGCATTGCGGGAGCCGCACCTGGCTTGAAGCTGCAGTCGGTACGCGCCTTGGGTGCAACTGGCGGAAAACAATCTGACCTGTTCGCGGCAATTGTCTGGGCATCGGGTGGCGCAATCGTTGGAGTGCCAACCAACCCGACCCCAGCGAAGGTAATTAACATTTCGATGGGAACATCCAGTCCATCTTCTTGTGGCGCCTTGGTTCAATCGGCTGTCACCGACACAATCTCCAAAGGTGTGACGATCATCACCTCCGCTGGCAACGGCGATGCCGAAAACCAGCCGATGCCAGCTTTTGATTCATACCCTGGAAACTGCCTCGGGACAATCAACGTGGGTGCGACAGCGGCAAATGGTGATGCCAGTTTTTATTCAAACTACGGACTCGGAGTTGACATCTCGGCTCCCGGTGGCGACGACCGCGTCACCGAGGGTACGACCGTTGAAGCGTCGGGTTCAATTCTTTCCACCTATAACACCGG
This sequence comes from Actinomycetota bacterium, assembly GCA_041158585.1. Lineage (GTDB taxonomy): Bacteria > Actinomycetota > Actinomycetes > Actinomycetales > Microbacteriaceae > Rhodoluna. Next base: position 7,007 of record JBEBBA010000054.1, on the reverse strand, counting down.
GAGCCGATTACCCGGTGAGGCGAGCTACGCCTTCGATGAGGGAACGTCAATGGCCGCGCCACTCGTTTCCAGCACTGTTGCGATGATGTACTACAAAAACCCGAACCTAACCGTATTGCAGGTGTGGACTTACCTGAAGGCGAGTGCAAAGCCATTTGCTACCGGGACTACCTGTGCTCTCACGGCTCGCTCCGAGATTCAACGATGCGGTGTTGGCATTGTTGACGCCGCCGCTGCACTCAGGCTCGTTAAATAACAATCGGACCCAGAGAGATCTGAGTCCGATTGGTTGCTTGGTGCGGAAGGTGGGACTTGAACCCACACGCCTATTAAGCGCTAGAACCTAAATCTAGTGCGTCTGCCAATTTCGCCACTCCCGCGTAGCCTCTCAATACTATCAACTCAAGGCTGTGCATAAATCCTCCAGGGCGAGAATTTTCTGAAATGCTTTCGGATCATGAATTCTTTGGTTGAAGCAGTCGGCGCTAGGGCTAGATCCATAGCCCTGAATTCTGGGCTTGGGGTCGAAAAAGCTCTTGAAATATCTTTAGACGAAGTCGCCGAAAAATCTGCCATCTTTGCCGAGACCAGCGTTGCCAAAGAAGTGCGTCAGGCCTTGGCTGGCTATGGCAGTCTTACCCAATTCATTGAAGATCCAGAGGTCGAAGAAATCTGGATGAATCGACCAAACGAGCTAGTCGCCTTTCGTTCCGGTTCGGTCGAACGGCACGTGGTTAGGCTTGACGCCGAAGAGCAGCGCATCATCATAGATCGCATGCTTAGGTCTGCTGGTCGACGCATCGACAGAACCAGCCCATTTGCCGATGCCTCACTGCCTGACGGTTCAAGACTCCACGTTGTGATTCCAGACATCACACGCGAGCACCTGAGTTTCAACCTGAGGAAGTTTTCGAAATCCAAAGCGACACTGGACGAACTCGAAGCAAACCGGACCATAAATGAGGGCCAACATCGGTTGATTCTCCAAGCGCTTGAGTCTAAGAAGTCCGTCCTTATTTCGGGTGCGACAGCCGCCGGCAAAACTACGCTGCTCAACGCGATCCTCAACTCCCTGCCAAAGTCTGATCGAGTGGTCTCGGTGGAGGACACCCTAGAGCTCGCTTTTGCTGATCGAGATGCGGTGGCGATGCAAACGCGGCCAGCTTCTATCGAAGGTGGGGGAGAGATTGATCTTCGGCGCTTGGTACGCGAGTCGTTGCGAATGCGGCCGACTTGGCTCGTTGTGGGTGAGGTTAGAGGAGGTGAAGCTGCCGAGCTGTTGATTGCGCTGAACTCGGGGCTGCCTGCCCTATGCACGATTCATGCCAACAGCGCAGACCAAGCGTTGACCAAATTGGTTACATTGCCCATGCTTGCGCATTCAAACGTGGATCCCAGGTTCGTTACCGAAGTTGTCAGAAATTGCATCGGCCTGGTCGTGCACTGCACTCAGAGCGACGCAGGTGTAAGAACAGTCGCAGAGGTAAAGGTTCTTGCAGATGCTTAGTTTTCCTCACCTAATGCTTGGTTTAGCCTTCAGCTTGGGTCTTGTGGCCCTGTACTTTGATGTTCGCTCTGGAATGAGATCCAGAGAGGCTAGTAAAGCAAGGGCCAGTTGGCCCGGTTTCGTCGATTCGGTCGTCTCAGCCTTGAATGCCGGGCACACAAGATTCGAAGCGTTCCAATTCGCCATCTCCCGAGCTGCATCTCACCTGCCCCTCGAAAACTTTGCCAACAGCCTAGAACGAGATTCTCTTCGAGTTGCGTTAGCAACATTGCAGAGCGATCTAAAACTCAGCGAGGCCGATGAGTTTTGCCAGTTGGTTCTCATAAACGAATCGCTGGGCGGAGCCGGCCTTGCCACTCTTCTCAAAGCTCACGCCAAAAGGGTTCGCTTCTCTCACAGTATTCACGAACAAATAGCCACCAAAAATATGGCGACTCTAGCCGTTGCAAAATTGGGCGTTGCAGCTCCCTGGATCCTGTTAGCGCTGTTGATGGGCAGGCGAGAGACTGCGCAAGCATTCACCCATCCCGAAGGATTAGGCGTTCTATTTGGGGGACTCGTTGTCTGTGTTCTTGCCTACCGGCTGATTGCTCACCTTGGAGCGAATCGAACGCGGGTGCGCGTCTATGGCTAGTCGAATCAAGGAAGTTCAGGAGCTTCAGCAGGTCTCATCCATTGCAACTGTGACATCGATGGCCATCCGCGGCGGGAGCGGAGTCGTTGCTGCTCTGCAACTGTCGACGCGCAACGCTTCTGGACCGATTCCCGATCAAGTGAAACTGGCGGTGAGGGCTATCGAACTGGGTGTGCAGCCCTCGCTTGCCCTTGTCGGTAAAGGAGCGCTCGAGGAGTTTTACTCCAAGTTGCTCAGCGCCGAGCAACTTGGTTCAAGTGTTGCCGAGCAACTCGACGATTTGGTCGAAAGCCAAATGCACGAAGCCGCGAACCTGCAACTCCGATCGGCTTCAGCAAACGAAACGAAGATGCTGATTCCGTTGGTCTTCTTGATTCTTCCGGTCACGGTCGTTTTCGCGCTCTACCCAAGCATCCAAATGCTCAATCAAACTATGTGAGGAGACAAAGTGACATACCTAAATGACGAAAAGGGCGACGTTCCGGGCTGGGTCCTAATCACATTGATGACAGCCGGGCTCGTGGTTGTCCTCTGGTCATCTGCCGGCCCAGCGCTAACCAATCTCTTCGGCAACTCGTTGAGTCGTGTTACGACGTTCTGACGGCTCTGCTCCAGTCGATTTTGTCTTTGTTGTAGGCCCAACCATGTTTGCCTTCGGTATTCTTCTCCAGGTTTGCTTTGCTAGCTTCCAAAGCGCCCAACTAACGTACCTGGCGTATCGCTTGGCCGAATATGCCTCACTGGCCGATTCCACATCGCAAGAAGTGGAAGCACTTTTCGAAGAGCAAGCCGCCGTGATGTCGGGACTTTCGGTCAGTTTGGAACAAAGAGACCAAAACGGAACGGAGCTAACTGTGGTTCGTCTCGGTTGGCCTGGGCCGTTCGGGTTGCACTTAGGGACCGAGGGGATTGCCGTTGCTGAAATTCAAAGATGAAACCGGCAACGCTCTTGTCGAGTTCATCGCCTTCGGGCTTTTGGCACTCGCTCCGATCTCAGTGTTCACGGTTGAGCAAAGTCGAGTCTGGGTCATCAAAGCGCAAGCCGAGTCTGCGGCAACGCAGTTGGCCCGAGCAGCATCCCTTGGGCCTACTTACTTTGAATCGCTAACCCGAGCCCTCAGGGCAAAAACACCAGTAATGCAGGTGCAACTGAGTTCCACAGACTGTTGCGTCTCAGTTCAGGTTGAACTCGAAGGTCAATTCGCAACCGCCAGGCAGGTGAAGTGAAGAACGAACGCGGATCTACTCTTCCTCTCTTGGTCGGTCTTTCAACTCTCGCGTTGGCGATCTCACTTGTGTTGTCCGAAAAACTGAGTTTGCAACAGCAGTCCTTGCGAGCAAAAAGCGAAGCCAGGTTTGCGGCGCTATTGGTTGCTAAACACACCGCTGGACTAGAGCCGGTAATTGGTCTGGACTACTCAACCTCGATTTTGGCCGAGTTCCCAGCCCTCGAATCCCTGCAGGTGATTAGCGTTGACGGTCTGACATTCGAGGCCACTGCCTGCCTGCGATGGAACTCCCCGTTGAAAGTAAGGCCGACAGAGGTCATCTGCCAAACAGCAAGGGCTAGGACTCTTCGGTTGCCCTCCGGCCCGATGGTTTAGGGCTGTATCGCGGTATGTAACGCCAAAGCAGGAATGCGCCGACTAGGCCACCCCAACCGAAGATTGCCATGGCTGGCCCGAGGGTGACGAGTGCGGCAACACCAACCAATGCGGGTCCAGCACCAGCGACAGCAGCATCGGTTAGGAGTCGGTAAGAGGCGAGGAACTCGTTGCGAGCATCCGTTGGGGCAAGGTCGGAACCGAGCACCAGAATCACACCACTGCCCACGCCGTTTACCAAGGCCATCAGAATGGCAATTGCCAAGAAGGTAGGGGAGTCGAACGACAACGCCACTAAAACGTGGGCTACTGAGAGTCCAATCGCGGTTGGAACCGCAGCCCAACGCCTGCCGAAGCGGTCCATGATGGCGCCTGAAGCGTAAAAGAGTGCGAAGTCGAGGGCGTTGGCAATGCCGATGTAGAAAGCCGCTTCAGCTGGCGGAATCTGCAGGTGTATTGCCCAGAGCGGTAAACCGATTTGTCGCGTGGTGCGAAGAATGGCGATTATCGAGACACCCACACCGACGGTGGCAAGCTTCTTCCACTCACGCTTAGCCACTTCGAAGGTACGACCGGGCACCACCACAGGGGTGTCAAGAATCGCGTCCTTTTTGGTGGTTAGCAGCAACAGTGCCGCCGCCGCGCAGGTGACGAAAGCCACCCAGTACACAGCGTTCGGGCCACCGAAGTGCACGGCTGCCGCACCCAATAGTGGGCCAAAGAACGAACCGCCTCGGAACATTCCACCCAAGATCGATACCGACCTTGCTCGATGGCTGAGTGGAATGTGTTCGGTCATGAACGAGTGACGGGCTAAAGCAAAGACAGCCGCCGCAGCGCCCAAAATCAGGATGCCTGCACCCAACATAAAAATGTTGAAAGCGAAAACCGAGAGCAGGATTCCAACCGCGGCCGCCGCAGCGCTGAAGATCATCGAAGTGCGCTCGCCGATTCGGTCAACTAGCTTGCCAGCGGGAAGGTCGGCTATCAACGTGCCTGTCATCACGAGTCCGGCGATGAGTCCTGCTGTGGGAAGGTCGGCACCTAGCGCTTGTGCGCTCGCCGGAATCAGTGGGATAAGGCTGTTTTCGCCGATCGAAAACAGCAGCGAAGGCAGAAATACCGGAACCACAAGCGACTTAATGGGGTAGTTCTCTTCGGGCTTGGGCACCAAACAATTATGCGCGCCTAAACTAATAGCAGATGGCTGACATTGACCTTTCCCAAGAAATCCGTGAGCTGCGAACGACCTTCGCAAGCATTCGCGAGGTCGTCAACCCCACCGAAGTAACCAAAGAGGTGGAACGACTTAAGGCCCTGGCTGCCGACCCAAATCTTTGGGACGATTCGGCAAAAGCGCAGAAAATCACCAGCGAGTTGAGCCGCGCTCAGGCTCAGCTAACCAAACTTGAGTCGGTCAGCGCTCGTCTGGACGACCTAGAAGTGCTCATTGAGCTTGCCAACGACGCCGGCGATTCGGGCGTTCAATCCGAAGCAAAGGCCGAACTTATCGAACTTCAGGAGCAAATAGGTGAACTTGAAGTTCAAACTCTGCTCAACGGGGAATACGACTCAAGGGCGGCAGTAATAACAATTCGCGCGGGTGCCGGAGGTGACGACGCCACCGACTTCGCCGAGATGCTGATGCGCATGTATCTTCGATACGCCGAAAAACACAAGCTGCCGGCCGCGGTTCTCGATATCTCTTACGCCGAGGGTGCTGGCATTAAGTCGGCAACCTTCGAAATCGACGCCCCCTTCGCATTCGGCACACTCTCGGTCGAAGGAGGCACCCACCGCCTGGTTCGAATGAGCCCATTCAACTCAGCGGGCAAGCGTCAAACCTCCTTCGCAGCGGTCGAAGTGGTGCCGTTGATCGAACAAACCGATGTGATCGAGATCCCTGAAAACGAGATCCGCGTCGATGTCTTTCGTTCATCTGGCCCTGGCGGTCAGTCGGTCAACACCACCGACTCCGCCGTTCGAATCACACACATTCCTTCGGGCATCGTGGTTTCTTGCCAAAACGAGAAGAGCCAGATCCAGAACAAGGCTGCAGCACTGCGTGTGCTCGCCTCGCGTCTCCTCGAGGTTAGACGCCGCGAGGAAGAAGCCAAGAAGAAGCAGCTTGCAGGTGATGTGAAGGCATCGTGGGGTGAGCAGATGCGTTCATACGTCCTCGCTCCTTACCAAATGGTCAAGGACTTACGCACCGAATACGAAGTGAACAACCCGAGTGCCGTCTTCGACGGTGACATCGACGGATTTATTACAGCCGCGATTCGGTGGCGTAAACGCGTTCAGGACTAAGCCTGTTTTAGGCTCTAAACACGATGATCTCGATTACAAACGTCACCAAGCAGTACAAGGGCGCACCCCGCCCGGCGCTTGACGACGTCTCAATTGAAATCGACAAGGGAGACTTCGTGTTTCTCGTTGGAACCTCTGGTTCGGGCAAGTCCAGCCTCCTTCGACTAATGCTTCGCGAAGACGTGCCGACCCGTGGTTCGGTGAGCGTTCTCGGTGAGAACCTCGTCGCGATTCCCTCGCGCAGAATCCCACGCTTCCGCCGAAACATCGGCATGGTTTTTCAAGACTTCAGACTTCTGCCCAACAAGACAATCTTCGACAACATCGCATTCAGCCTTGAGGTGACTGGCGCGTCCCGGGCCAAGATCGCAGACAAAGTGCCGGCAGCGCTGCGCTTGGTTGGGCTTGCCGAAAAGGCCGACCGCATGCCCAACGAGCTTTCAGGCGGAGAGCAACAGCGTGTTGCACTTGCCCGCGCGTTCGTTGACACACCTTCGCTTCTTCTCGCCGACGAACCAACCGGAAACCTTGACCCAGCCACGAGTGAAGAAATCATGAAGCTGCTGGAGAAGATTAACGAAGCCGGCACCACCATCGTCATGGCGACCCACGACCGAGGCTTGGTTGACCGTGCGCAAAAGCGCGTTGTGGTTCTTGAGCAGGGGCGAATCGTCCGCGATGAACGCGGTGCGGGTTACGCGAGGCCAGAATGAGAATGAGCACCGTTTTCAGAGAGGCCGTTTCGGGTCTTCGTCGCAATGTCGCAATGGTCGTCTCCATCATCCTCGTGACATTCCTGTCACTTACGTTTGTTGGAACCGCGAGCCTCCTGCAGCTCCAGATCGGCGAAATGAAGAACTACTGGTACGACCGCGCTCAGGTTGCCGTTTACCTATGCTCTTCGATTTCACAAGCCGACGCCTGCCCCCAGGGTGAAGCCTCCGATGACATC
>JBEBBA010000053.1:0-2580 GCA_041158585.1 Actinomycetota bacterium | reverse complement strand
CCCTCGGGGAGCCAACGCGTTAGGTCTCCGGTTGCACTTACGGTGCGACCTAGATCTGATTTCAACTCTTCGAGGATGTTTTGCAGCGAACGCGGCAAGGGAGTGACGTCTTTTTCTACCGCAAAGGACAGGCCTACTGCGTGCCCGGGGGTTGGGTAGGGGTCTTGGCCGACAATCAGTACTTTCACGTCGTCCATGCTGTTTTGGAAGGCTCTCATCACCCTCTGCGGGATAGGAGCGTAGGTTTCTCCGGCAATCAACTTCATCTCCAAAAGCAGAAGTTGGTCGCGCGTATCGGCCAATTCCAACTGCCAGGAAGGGTGCATTTGCTCGAAGAACATAAGACAAGCGTAAAAGGTTTCTGACTCTTGATACGCTGACTCTCGTACCGATAGCGAGGGGTTAATGATGATCACCAAGGATTTCGCAGCCGAAGCCGCAGGTTACCTGCCAGTACTTCGAGACATCAGGCGTGACCTGCACCAAATCCCCGAATTCGGGCTCAACCTTCCAAAAACCCGCGAGCGCATTCTTGCCTCAATTCACGGGCTGGGAGAGATCCACCTCAGCGAACGCCAGTCGAGCATCGCACTACTGATCAAGGGCGGACTCCCGGGGCCAACTGTTCTCTTGCGCGCAGACATGGACGCACTAGCGGTGCAGGAAGCCACCGGCCTGGACTACGCCTCGACCAACGGGTACATGCACGCTTGCGGACACGACCTCCACATGGCAATTGGCATCGGCGCTGCACACCTCGTTGCTACTCACAAAGACAAACTCAAGGGCGACGTCATCATTTGGTTCCAGCCAGGTGAAGAGGGTCACGGCGGTGCCGACATCATGCTCGAGGAAAACCTGCACATGCTGACCGGCTCTAAGCCAATCGCCGCCTACGGAATCCACGTGACCTCCTCGTGGCAAGAGCCATTCACCTTCGGCGGTAAGTCGGGTGCTCTGATGGCGTCGGCTAGCGACATGAAGGTTACTTTCAAGGGTCGCGGCGGTCACGGCTCAAGCCCTTGGATGGCCAAGGACCCGATCAGCGTAATGACCGAGGCAATTTCGGCCTTGCAGACGATGGTTAGCAAACGTTTCAGCGCTTTCGATCCTGTAGTTGTGAACGTCGGTTGGATTCGAGCCGGCGACGACCACACCACGAACGTGATTCCAGAAGTTGCCTCGTTCGGCGCCACGATTCGCACCTTCTCCCCCGGAAATCTCGCCAAGGTTCAGGAGTACGCGGGTGAGCTACTTGACGGCATGGCTAAAGCATTCGGGATCGAGGTCGAATACACGATCGGCTCGTACCCAACCGAAGTTGTTATGAATGACGAAGCGGCCACCGAAAGAGTTCGTCGAGTCGTGAAGGAAACTTTCGGTGAGAATCGCTGGGTCGAGTGGCCTCACCCAATCGCGGGCGCAGAAGACTTCGGATCAATTGTGCGCGAAATCCCAGGTGCGTTTATCTTCTTGGGTGCAAGTCCCGACAAGGACGGCTGGATGAACGCGGCACCGAACCACTCAAACTACGCAACCTTCGACGATTCAGTTCTGCCGGATGGTGCAGCCCTGCTCGCGGGTCTAGCTTTCGAAGCGCTCGAAGAAGCGTCACAAAGCTAAACACTGTTACGCCCTGTTTCCTAGGGTGTTTGCAACGAGGTCGCTGGTTACATACCTTTGCCTAACCACCTTTTCGCAAAACACCTTAAGGAAACCAAATGAGCAACGAACAAAACTGGGGCTTCGAAACCGCGCAGATTCACGCAGGAGCGACCCCCGACCCGACAACCAACTCGCGAGCCGTCCCGCTGTACCAGACCACCGCGTACACCTTCAACTCGGCAGAGCACGCCAGAAACCTCTTCGGTTTGGCTGAATTCGGCAACATTTACACCCGAATCATGAACCCAACCCAGGACGTCGCCGAGAAGCGCATCGCAGCGCTAGAGGGAGGCACAGCAGCCCTGCTTCTAGCTTCTGGACAGGCAGCCGAAACCTTCGCCGTCTTGAACATTGCAGAGGCCGGCGACCACATCGTTGCTTCTTCGACTCTTTACGGCGGCACCTACAACCTGTTCAAGTACACGCTGGCAAAGCTAGGCATCGAGACCACTTTCGTTGAAGATCAAGACAACCTTGCCGAATGGCAGGCAGCCGTTCGACCAAACACCAAGCTGTTCTTCGCCGAGACGATCGGAAACCCAAAGGTTTCGATTCTCGACATCGAAGGCGTGGCTTCGGTCGCCCACAAGAACGGTGTTCCGCTAATCGTGGACAACACCGTGGCAACCCCTTACCTGATCCAACCACTGAAGCACGGCGCAGACATTGTCGTGCACTCGGCCACCAAGTTCCTAGCCGGGCACGGAACCGTTGTCGCTGGAGCAATCGTCGATGGCGGTAAGTTCGCCTGGTCGAAGAGCGACAAGTTCCCAGGGCTAACTCAGCCAGATCCTTCGTACCACGGCGTCGTTTACAGCGATGCGCTCGGAGACGGCATCGCCTACATCATCAAGGCTCGCGTCCAATTGCTTCGCGACCTAGGCTCTGCTGTTGCTCCAAACAACGCTTGGCAGT
>JBEBBA010000052.1:0-7272 GCA_041158585.1 Actinomycetota bacterium | reverse complement strand
ATCCACTTGCGGATGTCTTGGACGGTTGCCTCGAGGTGATCACGCTGGTGTTCGAATCGCGGCATCAGGCCTTCGATTGCCTTGATCATCGCCTCGGCGTGAGTCTTCGCGGCTTCCTTCTCGGTTTCGACCGAGCCGTCCTTGCTTTGCAGTTCGCGCATCGCCTCGACGGCTTGCTCCAGCGCTAGCCAGTTTGCGTCTGTAGAAGTCCACTTCTGGTGGGCGCCATCCTCGTCGGTTGGCGTGGTTGCCGCAGCCCAGGTGACTAGGTTGCGCCAAAGGGTTAGGTGGTCGAGGTCCTTGATCGAGTCGTCACCGAAAAGGTCGGAGTCGGCGACAATCACGACGCGTCCGCGCCCGTGGGTCTGCACCACAAGCAGTGGGGCTCCCGCTGGAGTCGCGTTTGGTCCGGTTGCGGCGACAACATAGGTGGAGTCTGCAACGGAGTCGGAAACCTTGAGAGCACCAGCGCGGTAGAAGCAGGCCTTGCCCACACCCGCGGTTAAGTTGTGGGTGCGCGTGGTGAGTAGGTCACCGAGGACCCAGGTGGCTACGTCCTTGAAGTTCGCGTTCGGGTCCTGAGCCGTGACGTTCAACACCTCGACGCCGAAGCGCGCGGCAATCTCGGCGGCCGAGTTGCCGTACTTGAGCTGCTCGGTTTCGGCAAAGAGCACTAGACCTCCACCGGCTGCGACCCACGCAACGAGCGCGTCGATCTCTTCTGGGGTGTAGGTGGGGTTACCGGTCTTGGTGGTTGATTCGAAGTCGTCGTTTGACGAGTGAAGGGCTACAAAGACCTTCGACTTCGCGAGGCTGTCGGCTAGTGAGCCGGCCTCGTGAACCGCGACCTCAAAGCCGTCGGTTCTCAGTGTTTGGGCGGCTACAACGTAGCCGGCATCCTGCGGGTTACCTGGGTTAATTTGCTCCGCAACCTCTGGTCTTGTGGACCAAGCTGGGCGGTGCGACTCATCGAATGTGACTCGGGCGAGCATGCGTACCTCCTCGTACACATCCAATCTACCAATTGCGTAGGCTGGCTGTTATGTCTCGTAAAGGTCTCCTGCTTTTTCTCGCCTGCGGTATCGCCTGGGGTTTGCCATACTTCTTCATCAAGGTCGCAGCAGAAGACTTTTCGCCTGCCATGATCATCTTTTCTAGAGTCGCAATCGGTGCGCTAGTACTGGTTCCGGTGGCTCTAAAGCGCGGTGCTTTTATGCCAGCGATTCGCGCCTGGAAGGCTTCGCTCGCCTTCGCCGTTTTCGAAATGGCTGTCCCCTGGCTGCTGATCACAGTTGCCGAGAAGGGACACATTTCGAGCGGACTCGCCGGACTTCTGGTGGCGACCGTCCCATTCTTCGCGATGGCAGTGACCTACTACTACCTAGGTGACAAGTCCGCAGTTCACCGTAAAAACCTGATTGGCCTCGGACTCGGCTTCCTGGGAATCGTCCTGCTTGTCGGCATCGACGCCTTTACCCACGACCTCGAGTTGCTGTGGGTCGGCGCGGTTGTGCTCGCGGCTGTCGGTTATGCCGTTGCCCCCGCGGTTGCCGCCAAGAATGCACCAAATGTTGAAACCGTCGGAATCATGGCTGTCTCGATGCTGATGGTCGCGGTGATCTATGTCGTGCCGGCCTTCGCCCAACCGCTGGTAGCGGGCGTAACCGAGCCGAAGGTTGAGTCGTGGATTTCGCTCGCCGTGCTCGGCGTGGTTTGCTCGGCGATTGCCTTCGTGCTGTTCTTTGACCTCATGCGCGAAATCGGATTCTCGCGCGCGAGCCTGATTACCTACGTGAACACGGCAGTAGCGATTGGCTTGGGTGTGCTGTTCGCTAGCGAACCGTTCACAATAGGCATGCTCGTCGGCTTCCCGCTGGTTGCCGCAGGGTCTTACCTAGCGAGTCGCAGGCACGCCTAGCACCTCGTGCCAGTCGGCACGTTTGCCATAGAAATACTCGCCCTCGCGCGACTTGGGCAGCGAATCGATTCCGGCCAGGAGCTCTTCGACCGTGTCGAACGCGCCGGCGTGACCACCATCGACCAGCGGGCTGAGGTGCTCCCAACCCGGCAGTTTGACGATGGCAACCTTGGTGTCGAGCCCAGCCGCCTCAATCAGTGCGGTTGAGAAGACGCCGACGGCGATTTCGCTTTCGGCAATGACCTCTAGCGAACTTCGTTCGGTTTGCATCATCGACAGGTTCTTTGGCAAGCCACCGAGCTCAGCCGCGTAGTCCTTGAAGTCAACGATTAGGTTGCGCGGGTGAAGTTTGAAAATCACGTCGAGGTCTTTGCGTGCTCGAGCGAACTCGATCGCCACCTTCAGCAGGTTGAGGCCGACCAGCGGCTGAGAGAGAAAGACAACCTGGCCCTTGATGCGCTTGTACCCTGTGTTTCTGGCCTGCTCGAATTCTTCGGTGCTGCCGATGATCCGAACGGTTTGCTGGCTCGCGCGCTCGATGCCCTCGGTCCAGTAGTCGCCCCAGGTGAGAATTTCGTCGGGGATGTAGTCAACCTTCGGGCTACCCGGCCAAGAGAATTGCAGGCTGTACTTGGAGAAGACGCCCGACTGGATCTCAATCACTTTGATGCCGCGCTCTTGGGCGGCAGCGATAAAGCTCATGCGTGCCGCGTTGACCATGTAAATCGTCTTGAGGTTTGGGCAGCGGCGAAGCAGTTTGCGAAAACCCCGACGCTCGGCCAAGAACGCCTCGAGCAACTCGAACGGAAACTCGTCGAACGGCTCAAGTTTTGCGCCACTCTCCTCAAGAATTCGCACGGCCCGTGCGTACTTTGCCTTGTGTTGAGCCGACACGATTGCTCTCGCCACCAACTTTGCCCACAGGCGGTAGCGATTTCTGAAGAACCGCTCGAGATCTTCGATGCGAACCCGCGGCGAAACCTGATCCCACTGACCGATACCAAAAACCAGGGACTCGTCAGCGAGCAGCTCGATTACCGGTTGCGAGAATTTGTCTATGCCCTCGCTATCGCGAGTGGCGAATGGAACAATCAGGTGCTTCAGCTGTCTCAGGTTTTTGAAACTTGGTTCGCCTGGACGAGACTTCAGCGGCAAGCGATTCACCGCTGCCCAAAGCAGTTTCACCGGTGGGCGACCGCGATAAGTCTTGAGGTGGTCTGGTACTCGGACTTTGGAGGCGTCCGGGTTGGCAAGGCGATAGTTGCGAATCATCACTCGCAAGACGCGCGATCTGAAGATCGACCAGTAGGGCAGGTCTCGCGTCATCCAGTCAGCGAGTTTTTGCTCTTCGGCAACCTTCAGGTACGCGTCTCGCAATTCGGTGATGAATGGATCCTCGTTCGCGTTCGCTGAGACCTGCTCGCCGATGTAATCGACAATGGCGATACCCCTGCGTTTGGCGGCTGCAACCAGACTCGGCGACTCATTGCCCGGCACGAATACCGTGGACAGTTTGGGCATGCGCTTTAGCAGTTTGGTGTATCCCCACCGCTCAGCAAGGTGCTTAGAAACCATCCAGTATGGGAACCTGTTGTAGGGGTTCAGCGGGGCGAAGGCTTCGAGAGCCTTCACAGCCTTTGCGTACCGGGCCTTATCTTCGTCTGTGACGATGAGTCGTGCCGCCACGCGGGCGATAAACGAATAGCGGTCCCAGAAGATGTCGGAAAGTTCGTTGGTGTGCGGTCGAGTCGAAACTTCATCCCAGATGCCTGAGCCGAGCACAAACGCGTTTGGGTGCTGCTCGCGTATGGCCGCGCTGGCATCTTCGGTGCCGTCGAGACCGCGATCCTTCGGCGGCAAAATCAGTACGTCGACCTTGCGGAGGTTCTTGTAATTCGGCTCTTCGCCAACTGCACCGACTGGCAAAAAGTTCAGCTTCTTCCAGAGAAGTTTTGCCGGCGAGCGCCCCTTGTAAGTCTTCAGGTGGTCTGGCACGAAAGCGCGTCGACCATCCTGCGTGTACATGCGGGAGTTTTTGGTCATGGCCTTCAGCAGGCGTGAGCGAACGACCGGCCAGAGCGAAACGTTGCCAACTCGCCACTGCACCAAGCCCTCGGCTTTTTCGGCGGCGAAGAAAGCCTCACCAATGCGTTCAAGGTTGCTGTCAGACATACATCTCCTTGATCACTCGGTTTAGGTCAATCGGTTCGGCGTAGTAGTAACTGGCAACTTCGTCGTCCTCTGGCAGCGGAGTAGCGACTAGCTCGGCGAAGTCTTTGGGGCCTTTGAGTAGCTTGGCGTCTCCCCTGGCGATCACCGCTTGGATGTGCTCGATGCCAGGCAGATTGAAAACACCGACGCGGCACCGCAAAGCTAGCGCTTCTACCAGCGCTGTCGAATAAACCCCGAGGACTGTCTCGGCGTTGGCAATCAATTGAAGCGCGTGGTCACGAGCCGACAAGAGTTTGACGTTGCTGGGCAGGGTCAAGGAGTCGTGCGATCCAAGCTCTTTGGGGTGTGGCTTGAACGAAAAGTTCAGCTCGGGGTGCCGTTTGGCCAACTCGATTGTCGCCTCGATCAACTTTTGGCTCTGCTCGGGCTGCGAGATGACCAAGACGCTGCCGGGTAGTTTGGCGTTGCTCTGTCGCATCAAACGGGCCACACTTGCCGGCGCACCGATAACCCGAGTGTCCATGCCCTCGGCGAGATCCGAGTTCTCTAGCCAGTACTCGCCCCAGCCCCAAAACTCATCTGGCACGTAGGCGGGCCACGGGGTGTTCGGCCAGGCTAGCTCTGGGTGGCGGTTGGAAATGAGTCCGTGCTGAAGTTCGATTACCCAGCCGCGACCCTTGTACTGAGCCGCCGAGATCATGCTGCGACGGTAGGCATTGGTCATGAAGACGTTTGTGATGCCTGCACGATCGAAGTATTTGCGAAAGCCACGTTCCTGCGCCAAGAACTCGACCAGCAACCAACGAGGGAAGGCCTTGAAGCGCCCAGCCGAACCGCCGGTCTCGCGCTCGAGTCGAGCCACGAGCGAAGCCCAACGCTGCTTGTGTTCTTTGCCGAAAACAGCGGTGGGTAGCACTCGCAAAATCGCACCTTTGCGGTACTTCTTGGTGAGATGAACGATGAGGCGCTCTAGAGAGGGCTTGCCCGAGCCATCATCGTGGACGCCGACACCGAAGACCAGTGGATCCTGCCCAGCTGCGCGAAGTGCGTCAACTATCGGGTCGGTGAATGGGTCCTTACCGTTTTTGTCACGGCGGACAAAAGGCACAACCGCGACCTGGTGCTTGCCAGGGTTCTTGAGGTGAGTCTTGAGGTCGATCGGGTTTTCAATGTCGAAAACGCTCGGCTGCTTATCAGTTTCGTCGATGAGTCCGAGTGATTCGTTGAACTGCCGGAGCAGCCGAGTCTTCATCGCCGGCCAAACGTAAACGCCGGCGACGCACCAATCCATCAGTTCTTCTTCGCGCTCGAGTTTCGCGAACGAGTCCCAAACTTGGGCAAGGCTCATCGAAGACGTGCCTTGGCTTGGTCGAAATCGGCCTGGGTGTCAACGTCAACGCTCTCTTCGACGCTCATCACGTAAGGCAGCGCGCCCATGATTGGAATCTTGCCGGTCTTCTTGAATTCTTCGTAAGTGAAAATGTAGATCGCGCCGTTCGGGCGGTAAACCTCATCAAAGCTCTGGCGGTTAGCCGAAACTGCCTCTGGGAACAGCGGCTCAAGAACGCCGGTTTCACCGATTTTCATGGTCCAGAAGACCTTTGGTTCAAGAGGAGCAACCGAAACCACGGCCTCGGCGCCAGGGTGTTCTGCCAAAACTTCGAAAGCGCCAATGATGTGCTTGTGGGTTCGAAGCGGCGAGGTTGGCTGCAGATAAAGCAGCCATGGCGCGTTGTCTTCGTCGATGAAGACGTCGTGGTGGTCGGTGTCGAACAGGTCTCGGATCACGTCGCCCGCGGTTGCTGTGTCGTTGGCGGCAAACTCGTTGCGCTTGTGGGCTACGACTCCGCCAATCGAGTTAGCGTGCTTGAGAATCTGCTCGTCGTCGGAGCTCACCAAAATCATGTCGATGATTCCGGCGTCGAGGGCGGCCTTGGCCGCGCGCTCGATCATGGTTAGGCCACCGAGCTTCATCAGGTTCTTGCCGGGCAGACCCTTAGAGCCGCCGCGTGCGGGAATCACTGCAAGAACAGGCTTACCTCTAAACATCACTGCCCCCTAGTAGTCGAGCCACTGCTCGTGGTTGCTGCGCGCTTGGTCTAGGTCGTCATGGCGACCGATGTCGAGCCAAGATTCGTGAATCGGGAAGGCCGAAACGGTCTCGCCTTCGCCGCGAACCTTGTCTAGCAGGGTTGGCATGTCACAGTACTCGCCCTCGGGCACGAGTTCGAGCGTCCAAGGGTCAAGCGTGTAGATACCCGCCGAGACCATCGAACGGTGAATCGGCTTTTCGCTGATCGACTCAACCTTGGTGCCTTCGATGTTCACCACGCCGTAAGGAATCTGGAACTGGTACTCGCGCACGCCGAGGGTCGCCTTCGCGCCGGTCTTCTTGTGAAAGCGAACCAGCTGACGCAGGTCAACGTTGGTTAGCAGGTCGGAGTTCATGACGACGAACGGCTCCGAGAGTTTGCCACGCAACTGGCCCATCGCTCCGGCGGTACCGAGCGGCTGGTCTTCGTGTAGGTAGGTCACATTTACGCCGAGCCACGAGCCATCCTTGATGTGCTCTTCGATGACGTTCGCGAGGTAATTGACAGAAATGTAGATGTTTCTGAAACCCTGCGCGTGCAGTTTGCGAATGATGATTTCGAGAATCGGGGTGTCGCCGATCTTGAGCATCGGCTTTGGTACATCCACGGTCAGCGGGTAAAGGCGAACTCCCTTGCCGCCCGCCATCAAGATAACCGGAGTCGAAGTTACGTCCTGCTGAACCAGATCGCTCTCGGTTAGCAAACCAACGACCGAGCCGGAGGCATCCAGCACAGGCACCTGGTGAATCGAACGCGGAATCGCACGTTCCAAAACCTCGCGCGGGTCGTCGTCTTCGCTCGCTGTGGTCGGGTTCGGGTTCATGACGTCGGTGACCTGCGCCTCGAGAGTCAGCCCGCGCAAAAGTCCGCGTCGAACGTCGCCGTCGGTGACGGTTCCGAGAAGTTTTTTGTCGGCATCGACCACGAGCGCGATCTGCTTAGCGCCGGCCGAGATGGCCGTAATCGTGTCGAGCAGGGACGCGTCCGTGCCCACCATTAGCGCTTTGAGATCCGTAAACATTACTGAGCCTTATTCGGTCGAATTTTCGCTGGAACACCAACGGCTGTGTGGTTGTCTGGCACGTCGGT
>JBEBBA010000051.1:0-21206 GCA_041158585.1 Actinomycetota bacterium | reverse complement strand
CGTCGGTCAGTGCCTTTCTCAAGACGCCGCCACTGGCGATGTCAGTGTTTCTCAAGCTGTGGATTGCGAGAAGCCTCACTTTGGCGAGGTGATGTCGGCTGGAACTGTTAGAACCGTTGGCGATCGCTTCGACGCAGCCAAGATTGCCGAAATGGCTAACAACTTTTGCGTGACCTCTTTCGAGGACTTTGTCGGTGTTCGCTACGACCGTTCGAAGCTACAGGTGTTCCCGCTGGTGCCTTCTGAGGCTTCGTGGAAGGCTGGCGACCGAATCGCAACCTGCGTGATCTACGACAACTCGGGTTCGATTACCGGAACCCTCAAAGGCGCTAACCGCTAGTCGAGCATCTGGGTGGCTGCCAGCTCCTTGTAGAGCGGTGTGCTCTTCAGAAGCTGCTTGTGGGTGCCAGAACCAATAACCTTGCCTTTTTCGATCACGATGATCTGATCGCTGTCCACGACTGTGGAGAGTCGGTGGGCAATCACAATCATGGTTCGGTTTTTGGCTACCGCGTCGATTGCTTCGCGCATCTTCTGTTCGTTGATGCCGTCGAGGCTCGAGGTTGATTCGTCGAGCAGCAGAATCGGGGGAGCGGCCAGTAGCGCGCGAGCGATGGCTAGACGTTGACGCTCACCGCCAGAGAGCATGATGCCCTGCTCACCGACTTCGGCATCGAGCCCAGATTTGTGACGCTTGAGCACATCG
The DNA here is from genome assembly GCA_041158585.1 of Actinomycetota bacterium. Taxonomy (GTDB): domain Bacteria; phylum Actinomycetota; class Actinomycetes; order Actinomycetales; family Microbacteriaceae; genus Rhodoluna. The sequence goes on along the minus strand of JBEBBA010000051.1, from coordinate 20,500 downwards.
GTCAAGTTGACCTCGGCGAGTACGGCCTTGAGTTCTTTATCGGTCGCGTTTGGTGAGCCGATTAGGAGGTTCTCGCGAATCGAACCGGCAAGGACCGGGGCGTCTTGCTCGACGTAGCCGATCTGCTCGCGAAGTGAGTCACGGCTCATCGAGCTAACCGGCTGGCCATCGAGCAGAATCTCACCCGAGGTTGGCTCGTAGAAGCGCTCGATCAGCGAGAGCGTTGTTGACTTACCCGAACCGCTCGGGCCGACGATTGCTACTCGGCTGCCGCGCTCAATCTTGAACGAGACTCCAGAAAGCACCTCTGGCGACTTCTCGTTGCCCTGGTCGGCATAGGCGAACTTGACCTTCTTGAACTCGATAGCGGTTTTGTTGTTTGCCTTGCGTGGTTTGCTGTCGGTTCGCTCGGCGTCCGATTCCTCAAGTGGGACGTCGAGGATTTCCTGGATTCGAGCGAGCGCTCCCAGAGCGCTCTGAACGCTCGAGTAGGCACCGAAGGCCTGGCCGACTGGGCGAATCATCAGGAACATCAAAAGAATGAAGGTGATCAGCGAAGCTACATCGGTCGTGCCGGCAGCCACGCGGTATCCACCGACACCGAGGACGACCATGAACGCAGCGTTGGCGGCAAGTCCACCGATTGGTGTTACGTAGGCGTTGAGCTTGGCAATCTTCACGCCCTGCTGGTAAGCCTCGGAGGCATCGTTCACGATGGCTTCGGTCTCGCGAACCTCGGCACGAGCGGCGCGAATCGTGCGGACGGCTCCGAGCGCGCGCTCAACCGAAGCTGCCATGTCGCCGACTCGCCCCTGAGCTTTTGTAGTGGCGCTGCGGATTCTACGAGCGGTGAAACCGATGGACGCAACGGCGACCGAGATCATTAGCAAGGTGAGTCCGAGTAGTAGCGGATCGATGATCGCCATGGCGACAACCGAGCCTACGAAGATGATCACGCCACCGGCGGCATCGATGAGTCCCTGGGTGAGCGCTGCACGAAGCAGGGTGGTGTCTGAGCCAACGCGCGAGACCAGGTCGCCCGTGCGGCGAAGATCGTATTCCTTGATTGGCAAGCGCAGGAGTCGGTGAGCGAGCTTCTGGCGGGCCGAGAGGACGACGCCTTCGCCAGCTTTAGCCAAAACGAAATACATCAAACCGCTCGTGACAGTCGAAACAATCGTGATGGCAACTAGGGCGAAGACAATAACGCCGAGGTCCTGCTTCTCTTGAACAGCAGTGATGATGTTGCCGACAACCAGCGGCTGGGCGAGGTTAGCTCCAGCGCCGATAAGGCTCAGAATCACGGCGACCGTGAGAGCACCCTTGTGCTCTTTTAGGTAAGGGACCAGCTGTGAGAATTTAGCCTTCGGTCCGTCGTCTTTTGGTGGGCGTTGTCTGCCGCGGTTTCCGTGCATGCTCATTGGTCTATTGAACCAGAATTAGTAGCAGTCCTGTCCGTTGAGCCCTGCTTTGATTGATTCCACCGTTGTACTTGTATCAACGCCGGATATGACCCAATTGGTTCCGCGGACACATAAGTTTTCTACCTGAACCTCAGCATAGGCATCTGCTGCCTCTTGGCTAGCAAACCAAACCGGTAAACCGTTTTGTTGCTGGCATTGCACAAGCTTTCCATTTTGGAAATCAAGGAATGAGACGGATTCAGGATTACTACATTGCCCACCATTGTCGATCCAAGCGTCCAAGAAATCATTGGGTGTTTGGAATTGGATTGAATCTCTATTTTCAACGTTTGCCCCAGTGCATCCTGAAACGAGCGCTGTTCCCACGAGCACACATGCTCCTGCAAAAATCTTCAACTTCATGTTTCTAGCTCCTTGATTTTTGATTTCTCTATTTCCACGCGCCGAGTTGAGATGGCTGCAACATCGTGTTCGTTATGGCTAGTGAAAACTAGGGTTCTACCTTCTGCATTGAGGTCCAAGAGCAAGTTCCTAACTGTGTTGACCGACTCTTTGTCTAGACCATTAAAAGGTTCATCAAGGAGGAGAATTTTCTGCTCTTCCATAAATGCCTGCGCAAGAGAAAGTTTTTGTTTCATGCCGAGAGAATAATTCTGGACCAAAGTTTCATTGTTAGGTTCAAGGCCCACTCTCTCCATCGCTTCTTTTATCTGGGAGTCTTTTATAGTTCGGTTGATTTCTGCTAGCTCCTTGAGATTGGCGAAGCCCGAAACGTCCGGCCGAAAGCCAGGGCGATCAACAATCGCGCCAAAGATTGGCCCTACCTTTTTTCTCTCAGTGTGAATAGAAATTCGACCCGAGTCCGGTTTTACCAGCCCAAGAATTAGTTTGAAAAGCACAGACTTGCCTGAGCCGTTTGGGCCTACCACGGCGAGTCGATCACCAGCGTGAATCTTCAAACTTGCCTGGTCAAACAAGAGTTGGTTCCCAAGGCTTTTTGTCACCTGATCTAGCTCAATAACGCACATTTTTCCGAGTCCGATCTCTTAAAAAATTGAAACCAAAAATAAGGAGAGTCGAGCCTATGAGTGCCATCAGGGCTAACCCCATATCGAGGCCAGACCTTTCGATCCAAAGGTTTGTTGAAGCCATTCCAAGCGGAACGTAAGGCAGCGAGGCCCGAAGCCCGGTCGCCGCAAACTCTAAGGCCAGCACTACCGCTAGAACAACTGCAAAATTTAAATATTTAGACAAGAGCTCAGCGAGCAACCAATAGAGGCAGTTCTGTAACAAGAAAACGGGGAACAACCATGTGTAGCCCAGGAATGCCTCCAGGTCACCTTCGGTCAGTTTGTTGCGAGCAACGGCGAGTAGAGCTATGGCCACGGCGCAATACCCAATCAGGGTTGTCGCAACTACTCTCCCAAAAGCAATCGTTGCAGAAAAGCTTTTCATCCCGATTGAAATGCATGGCGCTGCGAACAGTAGGAGATTTAGGACAAAGCTTGACCATGAAGAAGTCGAATATTCAAGGCCACGTCCTCTAAATATCGCCACAATCGCTTCCGAGAAGGACTCGCTAGACAAAGTTGTTGTACTTGCACATACGCCTAAAGCGAGTGCGTACAGGCCATAACGGAAGGCGTAGGGTGCTTGTTTTGCGACGGTACTTCTAATTTCCTCTACATAAATCCAAAGCAGAACCAGCGCGCACATTGCCGTAGCGAAGATGGATCCGGTGAAGAGTGAACCCATGTTGCTCCAAGACCTTTGCGGATTGAACATCCATGCACTAGCCCAATGGATTCCGACCCAGAGAAATGTTTGAACAGTCCCCATAATTCCCGAACAAATGAGTGCCCCATTCGCAACCAGGCGGATTTTCTCGATTGGAACGCCTCTTATTTCGAGCGCTACCATAATGAACCAGATTAAGGTGAACACAATCAAGTCATTGATGAGAAACATGACTACCCAAACCCAAGGGCCTGAAGGAGTTTCGCAAACTACGCCGGCGAAACATTGTCTGAGGTCGCCAGGAACTTCCTGCCACTCGGAAGAGAAAATGTGTCTTGGAGAAATTGGGATGGCCCAAGCTAACACGGCGAAAAACATGAGCAACTGCAACGCCAGAACTCGGGGCAATACTTCTCGGGCCGAAGTCCTTAGTGCAAAAACCACCAAGTTCGAATACCGAAGGCGAAATGGAGCAGTCCGAGTGCGATCGAACGCTCGCCAAATGTGGAAAATGGCGACGGGCCAGATAATCAGAGGTATAGGTAAAGCCGCATAGTATTCGAAGATTACTTGGGGTAAGGATCGCTCTGCTAAACCCTCTTCGGGAAGGCGGTAAAACCAAAGAACCGAAATTGTTAGCCCCACCACAATTAGCGATGAAGGGTGCAGGAGCGCATGTATGAATGCCCTCGCTGCCACTTTCATGCGATTGCCTCCAGAGTTCTTGGGTTACGAGCAACCAGAATCAACGCCCCGAAGGAAAACAGAAGCACAATGAGAGGCCATGCAAGAGCTTGACTCCACCCTGCTGTGAATTCTGGGGATGGGAACTCCAAAACGTGATAACCAGGCGCAAGTTCAACTCCGCCATTTGGCACGAGATTCAGGACCCAGTCGCTGACCTGATAAATCAACCAGGGCAAGAACAGCGCAATCGACAGCTGAGTAGTTTTCAGAAGGAAAGTGAATGTAATGACGGAAATGACACCGATTTGAAGAACCGTGACTAAAAGCGCGAATCCCAGATTCAAAAGCCCACTTAGGCCGAGGTTCTGCCTTATCAGCGATAACTGAAAGCTGGCATCAGCTGGAGTTAGAGTAGCCGGGTCGGTCGAGAACAGTGTGATCCCCAACGGCAATCCGAACACTGTAATAAACGCATAGTAGAAAACCATTACGGCGGCATAAATACCTGCAGTTTTACCCCAAGCGTGTTTCAGTTCGTTGAACAATATCCGCCGAAGCGAAGTGCGAGTGAGCATGTTTATGACAAAGCGATCTGTAAGTTTTGACGCAAATGTGATACCGGACAAACAAGAAATCAGCAGGACATGAACACCCTCAAGAACGGGGTTATAAAGAGCGCCAGCATAGTAGGAATTGAAGACTTGAGAAGAACCAGTTGGCTGTGTGTCAGCCCTGATTAGGAGAAATAGCATTGGGCTGAAAGCCAAGACAGCCGTTAGTGCGGACGTGAGCTTCTTGTGGCGAATCAAGTTAATTGGATCGCCACAAACCTGCGATAGTGACTGGCAACGAAGCTGGGTTTCCAGGAATTACCTTCACCAGAGAAAGTTCTAGGCTTACTGCAGTGCCAGAACTCGTTACACCAGCGCTGGTAGACCCTGGAATTTTTGAGGAACTCCCAAACTGGTGACTTATGGCTTGACCATATGTGTTTCTCACGACGTCATGGAACCTCACACTCAGCTGCCAATTGCTCTGGCCGATAGTGGAAGTTGCCAAATTGGCGGCTACTCCAGTTGAGGCCTTTATTTGAGTGGTTGTGTCTGTCGGATCGGGCGAACTTGTAAAAGTCATGCTCACTGCGGAATAGGACGTGCCAGCATGTGCGGCGATTGGAGCCAAAGCAATGAGTGCAATTGAGGCCAAACCGATTAGCGATTTCTTCACTTAATCCCCCTTTAGTTGGGATTAGTTTGCCTAAATCTAAGTCTCAAAACCACAGGCTTCTAGAACTTTGTTATCAAAGTGTTACCGGCAAAGCCTCTCGTTCAAAAGGTAGTTGATCTCTTGGAGCGAGAGCGCTTCGGTATAGGCGGTGTTTTTGTAGAAACGTTCGAAGTCGGCTTGCCTGAGGGCCTCGAGCGCTCCGGGGTGGTTGAGTTTGAGGAACATCTGGGTCGAGTTCGGTTTGCGTTCGAACTCGGTTTTCACTTTGCCGCAGTTGAAGCCGAAGACTGTTAGTGAAACGTCGGCAAGCTCGGGGGTGGTCTTGGTTACGAAGCCATGGTCGGGCACGCGGATTGGTTCTCGAAGCGTCTCGGTTCGTCGCCAGATTTGGAAGCAGGTGTTGAGCCGGTTTTGAACCACGATTCTTACCCCGGACTCGTCCACATAGTCGATTTGCAAGTCTTCGTCGTGGATTAGTTCAAAGCGGAAGTCCAGCCGATTGATTACCGACCATTTGCGCCACGAGCGCGGAACGATGAAGCAGATGTATTCGCTGTGGTCGGCTGCTCGGTTGAAAAACGGGATGCTAAGGCTGTTGTTGCGTCCGAAGGGTGGGTTTGAGATGGTGATCGCATCGTGTTCTGGCACCACGTGTTCGAGGAAGTTCGCTTTGGCAACGCGGGCGTGCTTCGGCTCAATGTCGATGCTGAGCACCTTGGCCGCCCCGGCTCGCTCGGCAGCTTCGACAAACGCACCCGTGCCACCGGCCGGTTCTAAAACGGTTCGAGTCTTGAAATTGGGAACCACTTTGGCGACGACGGCGACGAGGCGATCGGCAAGTTGGGTCGGTGTGTAGAACTGTTCTTTGCCTGTGACTCTGGTGTTGCCGAGTTTCGGCTTTTTCGGGTTAGGCATGGTTACAAGGATATCTGCATCTGTCGGTTAGTCTGAAATGCTCACCAAAGACGATTGAGGATTTCACGTGGCAAAAAAGAACGAAGAAGTGATGATTCGCGCCAAGGGCCTAACCAAGGTTTACGGCGAATTCATCGCGGTTGACGGCATCGACTTCGAAGTGAAGAAGGGCGAAGCCTTCGGTTTGCTGGGTCCGAACGGCGCAGGAAAATCGACAACCATGAAGATGATCGCCTCCACCTCGCGGAGAACCGGCGGTGAACTTGAGATTTTGGGCAAAGACCCAAACGTTCACGGGCCTGAGATTCGCGCACACCTGGGTGTTGTGCCGCAGCAGGACAACCTCGACCGCGAACTCAAGGTTTGGGAAAACCTGATGACCTACGGCCGCTACTTCGGCCTTTCGCGCAAGTTCCTCAAGGGCAAGATCGAGGAGTTGCTCCAGTTCGCGCAGCTTGAAGACAAGCGCAACAACAAGACCGAAGAGCTCTCGGGAGGTATGAAGCGCCGACTCACCATCGCTCGCGGACTCGTCAACGAGCCTGAAATCCTGATGCTTGACGAGCCGACCACCGGCCTCGACCCGCAGGCACGTCACGTGCTCTGGGATCGACTATTCAGCCTCAAAGAACTAGGCGTCACCCTCGTGATCACCACCCACTACATGGACGAAGCCGAGCAGCTCTGCGACCGCCTCGTCGTGATGGACAAGGGCAAGATCATGGCCGAGGGCAGCCCAGCCGACCTAATTAAGAAGTATTCGAGCAAAGAGGTTCTCGAGGTTCGCTTCGGTTCGAAGAACAATGCCGCAGCCGCTAAGAAGCTTGAGAAGGTCGGCGACCGCATCGAAGTTCTGCCAGACCGAATCCTGATTTACTCGGCCAACGGCGAAAAAGAACTCGAAAAGATCACCAAGCTTGGGCTAAACCCGATTACCTCGCTGGTTCGTCGTTCGTCTCTAGAAGACGTCTTCCTACGCCTGACCGGAAGAACGCTGGTCGAGTAATGAACACGATGAGAACCAACTGGCAGGGTGCGGCCGTTCTGGTTGACCCGGCTGTCCCGATGCGGTGGGGTGCGATTTACGTCGCCGAAACCCGCATCAAGAACATGCTCAAGTGGTGGCAAGCTGTCATAGCCTTCGGCCTTGGCAACCCCATCCTCTACCTACTTTCTGTAGGTATCGGTATCGGTTCGCTAGTCGATGCCAACGCTCCATTCATGGAGGGCCAGACATACCTAACCTTCCTCGCACCCGCTCTTCTGGTTACCGCGGGTATTCAGGGAGCGATGGATGAAGTAACTTTCCCGACCCTTGAGGGCTTCACCTGGGAGAAAACATTCTTCGCGATGAATGCCACAGCGATCACCGGCCGCCAAATCGTTGACGGTGTCATGATGGCGTCTCTGGCTCGCTGCGTTCTGCAGGTGCTTCTTTACGAGCTGGTTCTCTTTGCCTTTGGCGCTGTTTCGATCGCTTCATTCATCCCACTGCTGCTGATCGCCGTGTTCTCGGGCGTCGCGTTTGCCTGCCTAATGCTCGCGGTCACTTCGTATGTGAAAGAGGACGACGGCTTCTTCGCTATTGTCGGTCGCTTCATCATCACCCCGATGTTCATGTTCTCTGGCACCTACTACCCGCTAGAAACCCTGCCGCCTTACCTGCAGTGGATCGGTTGGATTTCGCCGGTTTGGCACAGCACCGACTTCGGCCGAGCAGTCAGCTACGGCCACCCGGTCGAGGGCTGGTTGATGCTCGTTCACGTCCTCTACTTCGTTGTCATCGGTGGTCTGGGTCTTGCCATCGCCTACCCTAAGTTCGCGAAGAGGTTAGCCGCATGAGCATGATCAACACTTCGGTTGACTCGGCAATCGCGATTGCCGAGCGTCGCCGCGGCAAACTCGGTTCGTCAATCTACTCGGGCCGCCCTGGCTCGGTGACTTTGCGCAACCTCTACAGCCTGCGGTCGTCCTCTTGGATGATTGTGCTCAGCGGATTCGTCGAGCCGGTTTTCTACCTACTCGCCTTCGGTGTGGGCTTGGGTCAGTTCATCTCGGGTATGACCGACGGTGTCGGCAACCCGGTTTCGTACGCCGCCTACATCGCTCCGGCGCTTCTGGCCACCAGCGCGATGAACGGCGCAATCTACGACTCAACTTGGAACGTGTTCTTCAAGATGCACTTCGCCAAGCTCTACCAGGGGCAGCTAGCCACGAGCCTCGGCCCGCTGGACGTTGCGCTCGGAGAGATTGGTTACGCACTGCTTCGCGGACTCGCCTACGCGATCGGATTCATGGTCGTCGTCGGTTCGATGGGCTACATCCCATCGGCTTGGGGTCTATTGGCCATTCCTGGCGCTGTGCTCGTTGCCTTCGCGTTCGCTTCGGTCGGTATGGGTATCACCAGCTACCTAAAGAATTTCCAGCAGATGAACTGGATTAACTTCTTTATGCTGCCGATGTTCCTGTTCTCGGGAACCTTCTTCCCGCTAACCGTTTACCCGGTCTGGGGTCAGTGGATCGTTCAGGCGCTGCCGCTCTGGCAAGCGACAGACATGATTCGTTCGCTGACTCTGGGTGTGCTCGACTGGAGCCTACTCGGCCACGTCGCGTACTTCTTGGTTATGACTGCGGGTGGCCTCTGGTTCACGACCAGGCGGCTCAGCGCGCTATTCCAGCGCTAGGAGTTATTCTTCGACGCCAACAACTACGGCTAGAACGATGTTCAAGACCGTCAGTCCGGCGATCGCAGGAACAACCCAGGCGGGAGTCGTTTCCTTCTTTTTGTACATGTAGGCAATGAAGAAGATTGCGGTAAGCACCATCGCCTTAGCGGCGATAACCAGGGTGTTTAGCTTGGAAGGGTCGGTCATTCCAGCCATACCCATGCCGGTTACAAACATCAACCATGCGCCGTGAATGATTCCGGCGTTGACCGTCATGCCCGACTTCAGGCTCTTCAACTGGTAGAAGAACCCGCTGAGAAGGGCACCTAAACCGATGAAGTGAAAGACTAAAACGATGTGAATTGCTGTTTCCAAAGACGTACCTTTCTAGGTTTACGGCTTCAGTCTAGCCATCACAATCGCCGCCTCAACGGCTTCAGCGCCCTTGTCTTCTTTCGAACCTTCAAGACCCGCGCGGTCTAGAGCCTGCTGCTCGTCGTCAACCGTGAGGACGCCGAACCCAATCGGCACACCGGTATCCAACTGCACGCGCGTCAAGCCGTCGGTAACAGCGTTGCAAACGTACTCGAAGTGTGGCGTGCCGCCTCGAATGACTACACCCAGAGCGATAACCACCTCTGCGCCATCCTCAATCGCGTACTGTGCGGCTAGCGGAAGTTCGAAGGCTCCCGGCACGCGCATGATCGAGTAGGTATCGTTACCCGCTTGCTGAAGAGCGCGTTCCGCACCAGCGAGCAAGCCCTCGGTGATCTGCGTGTGCCAGGAGGTCACGCAAATGGTTACGGCCAAACCGCTCGCTTCGACGGTTAGCTTTGGCGCACCGGCCCCGCTCACTTGGCAGCCACCTCAGGAATCAGGTGTCCCATCTTCTCGCGCTTGGTCTCTAGGTAACCGATGTTCTCGGCTGCCTGACCCACGATTACCGGAACATACTCGGTGACCGGAATGCCGGCGTCGTTCAAAAATCCGCTCTTTGCAGGGTTATTGGTCATCAGACGGACGCTCTTTACACCGAGGTCGCGCAAGATGCTCACGGCAGCGCCGTACTCGCGGTTCTCCGAAGGCAAGCCGAGTGCGAGGTTAGCCTCGACGGTGTCGAGACCCTGCTCCTGCAATGCGTACGCCTTGAGTTTGTTCAATAGGCCGATGCCGCGACCCTCCTGGCCGCGCAGGTAGATCACGATGCCACCCTTAGGGTCTTTGGCAATCATGTCGAGCGCGAAGTCGAGCTGAGGCCCGCACTCGCACTTGAGCGAACCGAAAGCCTCGCCGGTGATGCACTCGGAGTGCATGCGAACCAAGACGTCTTCACCGCTCGGGTTACCCGAGATGATTGCGACGTGGTCGGCCGTGGTCTTGGTGTCGTAGTAACCGCGAAGTCTGAAGTTGCCGTGAATCGTCGGCACGTTAGCCTCGGCCTCAAAGCGAATACGGTTCACCGGGTTGTGAGCGTGTTCGAGCTGGTTCTCGTCGAGGTAACGAACAATCTGCTCCACGGTGATAACCGGTAGCTCCTCGCGCAAACCGACAACCTCGAGCTCTGGCAAACGCATCATCGAGCCGTCGGCCGAAACCATCTCACCGATAACACCAACCGGCTGCAAACCGGCGAGCTTCAGCAGGTCCACCGCAGCTTCGGTGTGACCGCGACGGCCCTTCACGCCCAACGGGTGCGCGCGAAGCGGCACCATGTGACCCGGGCGAATCAAGTCGTTCGGGCCCGACATCGGGTCGGCTAGAACGTTCGCGGTGTTAGCGCGCTCCGCTGCCGAAACACCGGTGGAGGTGCGGTTCGCGGCGTCAACCGAAACCGTGTAGCTGGTCAGGTGCGGGTCCTGGTTGTTGGTAGTCATCAGCGGCAACTCGAGCTCGTTCGCACGAGCCTCCTCCATCGGCACGCAAAGGTAACCGGTGGTGTTGCGGACAATCCAAGCCATCCACTTCTCAGTCACAAGCTCGGCGGCGATGATCGCATCGCCCTCGTTCTCGCGCCCCTCATCGTCGGCCACCAAGACTGGTTTGCCTGCTTTTAGCGCCTCTAGCGCCTGTTCAATGGTTGATAGTGCCATTAGTTACTCCTTTCCTGGAGCAGTTTTTCGATGTGTTTGGCCATTACGTCGACCTCCACATTGACCTTGTCGCCCGGCTGCTTTGAACCGAGAGTGGTGAGACGAAGCGTCTCGGGAATGAGTGAAAGACCAATGAAGTCGTCGCCGACCTCGTTTACGGTTAGCGAAATACCGTCGATCGTGATCGAACCCTTCAAGACCACGTACTTCATGAGTTCGCGGGGCACCGAAACACGGACCCACTCCCAGTGCTCTGAAGGCTCGCGAGAAATAACGGTGCCAACCCCGTCAACGTGACCCAGCACTACGTGCCCGCCAAATCTAGTAGCCGCATTCATCGCGCGCTCGAGGTTCACTGGCGAACCAACTGAAATCGAACCGAGCGACGTGAGTCGAAGGGTCTCTTTCATGACGTCGGCGGTGAACTTGCCGTCTTCAATCTCAACCGCGGTCAAGCAAGCGCCACAAACAGATATCGAATCTCCGCGCGAAACATCGGAGGTCACCAACGGTCCCTCGATGGTCAGGCGCATGGCGTCGCCCTGCTCCTCGATGGCTACAACTTTGCCAAGCTCTTCAACGATTCCGGTGAACATTACTTACCCCTAGCCCTAATCAAGATGTCTTCACCCAGCGCGGTGACCGACTCAAAACGCAACTCAACAGCGTCAGGCATCGAACCAACACCAACTTCTTGCAAAGCGACCCTCGAGCCACCCAAAACCTTTGGAGCCAGGTAAACCAGATACTCGTTCACCAAACCCGAGGCAACAAACCTAGAAGCCACGGTCGGCCCGCCCTCAACCCAAAGTTCCTTAACCCCGCGCTGACCGAGCTCCACCAAAACAGCTTTGAGGTCGCGAGTCTTCAAAACCAAAGTCGATGAACTCGAATCAAAAACTCGAGCGTCGCTAGGCAACTCGGTCTCGCCAATAACAACGCGAAGCGGCTGGTGCTCATATAGGGAGCCATCAGGCTTGCGAGCGGTCAACTCGGGATCATCTGCCAAGACCGTACCCGTCCCAACCAAAATTGCATCGGCGTTTGAACGGCGAAGGTGCGACTCGGCACGCGACTCCGGCCCCGAAATCCACTTCGAGGTTCCGTCATTGGCAGCCGCCCTACCATCCAACGAAGAAGCCCACTTCAAAGTCACCCAAGGGGTTCCGTGCGAAGCAAACCACATCCACTTCTCTATTAGAGCCAAACCTTCGGACTCTAAAACACCCGAGACAACCTCAACACCAGCAGCGCGAAGAGTCGCAGCCCCACCAGAAGACTCGTTGCCGGGATCAGTCACTGAATAGACAACACGAGAAACCCCAGCCTCAACCAGTGCCTGAGCGCAAGGCCCAGTTCGCCCAGTGTGGTTGCAGGGTTCAAGAGTCACAACAGCGGTCGAACCCGCAGGCACCACCGAAAGCTTTGAAAGGGCGTCAACCTCAGCGTGAGGGGTTCCCGCCCCGCGGTGGTAGCCCTCGGCAATAACGGTTCCCGAAGCATCAAGGATCACAGCACCAACCTGCGGGTTCACACCCCAAGCTGGACCGAGCAGCGCAAGTTCGAGCGCGCGACTCATCGCGTTCTCATAAACCTGGTTCATAGCCACTCCTCGAATCTTCTTCGGGGTGGCAGGCGTAAGGCCCAGCCGCAGCGCGTGCGCGCGACGGCTTCGTTCTTCTCCCATCCGGACTTTAACCGTCGGTACTGGAGTTCCACCAGTTCAACCGCCGTTCCATAAAGGCACGTCGGGTCGCGGACTATAACCGCCGGCTCAGATTTTCACTGACCCCGAAGAACTTGTATTGCTTGTCAATCATCCCAGAAAACAAGGTTTTTGGGGAAAGTATTCCGATAACCGTACTCTCGGAGACCCGGCCTCCTGAATCCATGGCCGATCTTCCGGCTGGAACGACTCGACGAACTCTTTCTCCGAAAGTCCGGTGGCGGTCAGCAGGTGTGCCAACCAATAGCTATCGAAGTTGTTGTCGGATTTCAAGCAGTCATAAACCGAACGAGGATCACTGTAATGAAATCTGTCTTGAAGCCTCTAAAGTCAAAGCACGGGTGGGCGCTAGAAACATTGTGCGAAATGGCGGTCTCGCCATTTTTTGGTTCATTGGACACTTTTTCTGCTCCGGACTGAAAAGCAAAGAACCAAGACAGTGTCAAACCAAATGTCAACATAACCGCTATAGCCAAACTTGAATATCTTTTGGTTTTCACCATTCGCTTCCCACACTCCCTCAGTACCGATAGAGAAGCCCACTCAAATTACCAAGTCCGAGGCCATTCAGAATTGCATCGGAACAGGTTCCTGGAAATGAGCCCTCCATGATTTGCCCAGTTCCAGTTGGGACACGATCAAATCCAATTGTTTGACCTGGAAAGAACCAAACAAAACCAGCCAAGTTAGAAACAAATCTCATGGTTTCAGAGCAACGATCGAATTTGGTTGACACGAGCGTTTTCGCCCCAGCGAACAAAACAGATTTGCGGAGTTGTTCAGGCTGGGAACACCGGTCAAAGTTCGAATATCTGAGAGGTATGGAAACTTACTTCTTCATCACGGAAGAGAATCTATGGTTCCAAATCACCCGCGAACCTCTGGTCTAGACTTGAGGAAATCCAAACAGGCCAAATCTTGGTCTCGTTTGACAACATTGCAGGGGGCATTTTGAGTTTTCCTCATCTGAGGTCAGTTTCTCGATTCGCAATTGCCGCGGTTTTCACCTTGACCTGTAGCGTTTCCGTTCAATCCACGGGAGCAAACGCCGAAACCGAATGCGTAGATTTTGGTTCGATTGATCTAGAGCAAGTTGACCAAGGGGTAAGAGTCTGTGATTCCGCGAAGGTTTCGGTGCTCCTAAGCGATGAGGATTCAGTCGAGATACCGCCGACGGGGAAATTCGTTCGTCGCAGTTTGATTTCTTCGGAAGGTACTTCAAACTCTGATGGCGATTATGTCATTTGGGTTGATTCCTCAGGTCAGGTAGGAGTACTTGTGGGAGAGAACACGTTCGGTCCTTCCGAATCACTGACCAGTAAAGGCGCATTTGTTTCTTCAATTCCCGACGCCCAGCCCAGTGTTGCCGGATGCGACAATACTGATCGAGCTGTGGGCCTTGCCAAATGGAAATCTACATTTCGATGGTGGTATGCCCCCCGTGACGAAGTGAGCTCATACTCTAGAAATCGTTTTGGTTCGGCGATTCAAACCTGGGTTTCTGGTTTGACACGGTGCTCAACTACGCTGTTCCCGAATGGGCTCAAGGCGAGCTTCATGGGTAATTCAAGCAGACGGCCATCAATTAACGCTAATCTTTCCTGCCCTGCATTTCCAGATGGCACCAGCGTTGTGGGTTGGAGGCCGATTTTGCCAAACGATTTCGATGCGATAGGGGTAACTTGTTCTTGGGGCCCCTTAGCTGGACTGTTTGAGATCCAGGAGTCAGACTCGATACTTAGCTCAAACACAGATTGGTACTTCCCTGAGTTTGCTTCACCTTGCTATCAGGCTTATGACATGCAAAAAGTGGCAACCCATGAATTTGGGCATGCTATTGGTTTGGATCACGGCAGTTCGGTTTCAGGACAAGTCATGGATGCCTTTGAAGGTAAGTGTTTGACGGATAGAAGAAGGTTGGGGTTGGGAGACCTGTACGCACTAGTTGAGAAATACCCTCTACCGTGAATAGACCTATCGTTCTGATTTTCATAGTGCTCAGTTTGAGTATGTTAACGGTCTTAGAAATTCTTGTATTAGTCAACTACTACTGGACCCCAAAGTGCGGATTCATCTAATGGGAACAAGGGTTAAAAAAATCCTTTTGTTCTGGGGTTTGTTTGTTGGTGTTGTTGCTGTAGTCGAATTTTGTCTTTACTTGTTTTGGTCGCCGATCGCAGACTTTTACTGTGGTCTTTACTCTTAGGGAACTCGTTGCAACGATGAATTCCTAGAAAGCCTCCTGATCGCTGAAAAATGCGTCGGTGCCTGATGTTTGAGAAATATGCCTTGATGCGCTCGAGGTTGGCTAGCCTTTTGGCTTCAGGAACCCGATACGGTCGAAGACCGTGGCAACGGTCTTCGTTGCAAGTTCGTTGGCTCGAGTTGCGCCATCGGCGAGTAGGCGATCCAGCTCTGCCGGGTCACTGAGCAGCTCTTCGGTGCGGTTGCGAATCGGTTCGATGGCCGAGACGACTACGTCGGCTACCTCACCTTTGAGGGCTCCGTAGCCCGCTCCTTCGAAGCGCTGTTCGAGGGAGGCGATGGATTCGCCTGAGATGGCGCTGTGGATGCCGAGCAGGTTAGAGATGCCAGGCTTCGATTCGCGGTCGAACTT
Source organism: Actinomycetota bacterium (assembly GCA_041158585.1). Taxonomy (GTDB): domain Bacteria; phylum Actinomycetota; class Actinomycetes; order Actinomycetales; family Microbacteriaceae; genus Rhodoluna. The sequence goes on along the minus strand of JBEBBA010000051.1, from coordinate 5,411 downwards.
GATTACGCCATCGGTGTCGGTGACTGCGCTCTTGATCTTCTTCACGACCGCTGCGGAGTCGTCCATGATGTTGATCAGACCTTTAGGGTCGGCTGCTGACTTGGACATCTTGGCTTCTGGATTTTGGAGGTCGTAGATCTTGGCGGTTTCTTTGAGAATCACTGCCTCTGGAATTACAAAAGTTTCGCCGAAACGTGAGTTGAAACGGGTGGCGAGGTCGCGGGTGAGCTCGAGGTGTTGGCGCTGGTCTTCGCCAACGGGAACAACCTTTGGTTGGTAGAGCAGAATGTCGGCTGCCTGAAGGATCGGGTAGGTGAAAAGGCCAACGCTAGCGCTGTCTGAGCCGGACTTCTGCGACTTGTCTTTGAACTGGGTCATGCGACCGGCTTCGCCCATTCCGGTGATGCAGTTGAGCACCCACGCTAGTTCGGCGTGAGCGGGCACGTGGCTCTGAACAAACAGTGCCGACTTTTCGTGGTCGATGCCGGCGGCTAGGTACTGGGCTGCGGTTCGGCGAGTGTTGGCGCGCAGTTCGGCTGGATCTTGCGGGACGGTGATGGCGTGGAGGTCAACGATTACATAGAACGCGTTGTAGTCGTCCTGCATCTTGGCCCAGTTGACCAAGGCTCCAAGGTAGTTGCCGAGGTGAAGCGAGCCGGCGCTCGGCTGCATTCCGCTGAGGAGGTTTGGCTTGGTCATTTGTTAATCCTAGATTGAGTATTCGACGACGACGGGGGAGTGATCGGTCCATCGGGTGTCGTAGGAGTCGGCGCGGTGGACTTTGTAGTTTGCTGCTTTGGCTGCCAGCGATGGGGTGGCTAGGTGGTAGTCGATGCGCCAGCCGGCATCGGTGTCGAAGGCTTGACCGCGGAACGACCACCAGGTGTAGGGGCCGGGTTGTTCTGGGTGAGCTGCTCGCCCGATGTCAATCCAGCCCTGGGTGTGCATCATGGTGTCGAAATAGGCGCGTTCCTCGGGCAGGAATCCTGCGTTTTTGAGGTTGCCTTTCCAGTTTTTGATGTCGAGTTCGGTGTGACCGACGTTGAGATCGCCTACGACGACGACATCGCCGCCATCGTCGATGAGCTGGTTCATGCGCTCGGTCATTGCGTCGAGGAACTTGTATTTCTCAACCTGCTTGGGGGTGTCAACCTCGCCCGAGTGAACGTAGGTGGAAATCACGGTTAGCACCTTGCCGCCGAAGTCGTAGTCGGCTTCGAGCCAACGGCCTGCCGAGTCGAACTCGTCGGGGCCGAGAGTGGTTCGGCTGGCGATGGCCGGTTTACGGCTGAGCAGTGCCACCCCGGCGCGACCTTTTGCGCTGGCGGCGTCGTGGAGGATGTGCCAATGGCCAAGTTCGGCGAAGAGGGTTTCGAGGTCGCTGGTTTCGGCGCGGACCTCTTGAAGGGCGATGATGTCGGGCTCGTTAGCCTTGACCCAGTCGGCCATGCCCTTGCGGAAAGCGGCGCGAACACCGTTGACGTTGATGGTGGCGACTTTCACGGCGTTGGCAGGCATAAGCCCAAGTATATTTGGCAAATGAGAAACTTTCTTTACTCTGTCGAGCGCGAGTATGAGGTTCCGGTGGCTACGCTCTGGGACGCTTGGACAGACGCCAGCAAACTTGAGACCTGGTATCACCCCACAGATTTGAAGAACGTTGCCGGTTTGACCGAATCGGACCCGATTGACGGTGGCATCTGGGCGGTTGCAGTCGATGTGCCCGAATACGGTTTTGTCGCTTACTTTTTTGGAAAGTACAGCAACGTACGCTACGGCGATAGCCTCGAGCACAGCCTCCACTACACCCAGTCACTCGAAGAGTTTCAGGAGCGGGATTTCGAAACCGAATCGCATCTGGTCAGAGTCGATTTTGAAGACCGTGGCGAGAAGTCTTGGGTGAAGTACTCGCAGTTCGGCGAAATGCCAGAAGAGCAGATTGCACTGACTATTCAGGGCATGGAGAGCTACTTCGACTCGCTCGCGAACTTTTTGGGTCGCTAGGTTTTATGGCTGAGCGGGTTCTGGTTGGCAGCGGCGTCGGCAACGGCGTCGGAATCGGGCCTGTCTTTCGTCTAGCCGAGCGTGCGCAGCGTGAGCTGCCAAGTTCTATTGGCTCCCGCTACAGCCTGACCGCTATTCGTTCGGCAATCGAGTCGGTGGCCGACGAGGTTGAGCAGGCGTCCGGTCGAGCCGAGGTCGATGCCGTAATGGGCGCTCTTGGCATGATGCTTCGCGATCACTCTCTGCTTGAGCAGGTCAAGGCTCGCCTGGCTGAGGGCGTTTCGGCGGACCGAGCGATTCGCGGTGCTTTTGGGCAGTTCGCTCGGTCGCTCGCTTCGCTCGGTGGTTACTTTGCTGAGCGTTCAGATGACTTGATCGCGCTCGCCGAGAGGGTAATCGACGCCCTGGCCGGAGTTTCTGAAGCCGAGCTGCCAACCGAGCCATACGTTCTAGTTGCGGACAGCCTTTCGCCGATGGCCGCTTCCAAACTGGACCCGAAGATGGTCCTCGCGGTAGTCACCAGGACGGGTACTGCAACCAGTCACACCGGTATCGTGCTGCGCTCGGTGAAGATCCCTTCGGTTGTTGGTGTGACCGCTGTCGGCTTGCTGACCGACGGGGTCGAGGTCCTGGTGGATGCGTCGAGCGGTCAGGTTTTTGTTTCGCCGAGTGAGGCCGAGCGCGCTGCCTATGCGAAGGCTGAAGTTTTCGAGGACGAAGAGCTCTCGCCGATTCAGCCAGGGGAGTTGCCGGTTACGGTTTTGGCAAACCTTGGCTCGAGCGCAGAAGCTGAGGCGGCCAATCGGGTTGGCGCTCAGGGGGTCGGGTTGTTCCGCACCGAACTGCTTTTCTTGGGTCGCCACGAGCCACCCACGTTGCAGGAGCAGGTGCTCGAATACACCAGGTTGCTTACCCAGTTCGCTGGAAAGCGAGTAGTGGTTCGCGTGCTCGACACCGACACCGACAAGCCGTTGCCGTTTCTGTTCTCGGCAGGTTCGGGCAGGTATGTGAATCGCGGTTTCCAAGTCCTGCTTGCCAACCGATCGATTCTAGAAACTCAACTCGAAGCGCTCGCCGCCGCGCAAAACAACGCTCCGGATTGCGACCTCTGGGTTATGGCACCGATGGTTATCACGGCGGCAGAATCCAACGAATTTGCGCGATTGGCCAAGGCTCACGGCATCAAGAACATCGGAATCATGGTTGAGGTGCCCGAGATTGTTGATGAGCTTGATGCGGCCCTGGAGCAGCTCGACTTTTTGAGTATCGGCACCAACGACCTAGCGCAGTACACGCTTGGGAAGAACCGACACGGAGCAGGCAGCGACATCTCCGATGCCAGAGAGCCCGAAGTTGTTGCTTTGATTACTCGCGTACTTGAAGTTGCAAAGCGCCGGGGAATCCCGGTTGGGGTTTGCGGTGAAGCGGCTGCCGATCTTGAGAGCGCGAAGTTGTTCGTGAAACTCGGTGTTGATTCGCTTTCGGCCTCGCCGGCGTTGATCCCAGCGTTGAGGCAGAGCCTTAAATCGTTACTCTGACGCTGGTCTTCGAGATAGTGACCTTGTAAGCCTTCAGCGCTTTGCGGGTTGGGCCAGCGGTGGCTGCACCCGTGGCTGTGTTGAACCTTGCGCCGTGGCTGTTGCAAACCAAGCTGGTTCCAGAAATGCCGTTGAGCGGAGCTCCCTCGTGGGTGCAGATCGGGCTGAATGCCTTGAAGACACCCTTCTTAGGCTGGGTGATCACAACTCGGGTACTCGTGCCAGGCAGGGTGACGATTTTGGCTCCACCAACGCGCACATCGGTTGTTTTGCAAGCGGTGTATGTCTTGGATGCAGCGAGAGCCGACTCACCAAAACCACCCAGGCCTATGGTCGCCACGACTCCGGCGAAACCGGCTAGGAGGCCTCGACGGCTTAGGCCCTTCGGCGCAATAACCACCTCGTGCTCAGGGCACGGCTCTTGGTGGCAGCTCTGCGCGCAGTCCATGACTAAGGCTTTCCGCGAAGGATGGCTTGCTTGACCTCGGCGATTGCCTTGGTTACTTCAATGCCGCGAGGGCAGGCCTCGGTGCAGTTGAAGGTGGTGCGGCAGCGCCAGACGCCCTCTTTGTCGTTAAGGATGTCGAGGCGAACCTCGGCGGCTTCGTCGCGGCTGTCGAAGATGAAGCGGTGGGCGTTGACGATTGCTGCTGGGCCGAAGTATTGGCCGTCGGTCCAGAAGACTGGGCAGCTCGAGGTGCAGGCGGCGCAAAGGATGCACTTGGTGGTGTCTTCGAAACGGTCGCGGTCTTCAGGTGACTGCAGGCGTTCCTTCTCCGGTTTGTCGCTTGCGATGAGGAACGGCTTTACATCGCGGTAGGCCTCGTAGAACGGGTTCATGTCAACCACGAGGTCTTTCTCGACCTCGAGTCCCTTGATCGGTTCGACGTAGATCGGCTTCGACATGTCGAGGTCTTTGATCAGGGTCTTGCAGGCTAGGCGGTTGCGTCCGTTGATGCGCATTGCGTCTGAGCCACAGACTCCGTGGGCGCAGGAGCGGCGGAAGGTTAGCGAGCCGTCTTGTTCCCACTTGATTTTGTGGAGGGCGTCGAGGACTCGGTCGGTGCCGTGAACGGTTACGTCGAAGTCCTGCCAGCGAGCCTCTAGGCCGTCTTCAGGGTTGAATCGGCGCACCATGAGGGTGACCGTGTAGGTCGGGATCTCGTCGATTACGATTGCCGATTCCATTAGTACTTACGCTCCATTGGCTGGTAGTTGGTGATGGTGACGGGCTTCCAGTCGATCTTGATCTTGGAACCCTTCTTGTAGGCCATCGAGTGAACCATGAACTTGTCGTCGTTGCGCTCCGGGTAGTCCTCGCGGAAGTGGCCACCGCGGGATTCGCGGCGTTCCTTAGCGGTGACAACCAAGACCTCGGCGAGGTCGAGCAGGAAGCCGAGCTCAACGGCCTCGAGGAGGTCGGTGTTGAAGCGCATGCCCTTGTCTTGAACCTGAACGTTCTCGTAGCGCTTGCGAAGTTCGGCGATCTTGGCCAAAGCCTCGTTCAAGCTCTCTTCGGTGCGGTAAACCTGGGCGTTGAGGTCCATGGTGTCCTGCAGTTCTTTGCGCAGCACGGCGACTTTCTCGGTGCCGGTTGCGTTGCGCATGTGGTCTAGCAGAGCGACAGTTTCTTCAACGGCGTTCTTCGGGACGGGTACGTGCTTGGCGGTCTTCGCGTACTCGACAGCGTAGATGCCGGCGCGCTTACCGAAGACGTTGATGTCTAGAAGTGAGTTAGTGCCTAGGCGGTTGGCGCCGTGGACGCTGACACAGGCGCATTCGCCGGCTGCGTAGAGACCGGGACCAACCTTCTTGTTGTCGCTCAGAACCTCGGCCTTGATGTTGGTCGGGATTCCACCCATCGCGTAG
>JBEBBA010000050.1:0-14620 GCA_041158585.1 Actinomycetota bacterium | reverse complement strand
AGATGGTGCCTACGCAGTCAGGACGAATCCTGAAGCGGCCGCCAGAGCTCTTACTCGAGCCGGAGAGGCAGCTAATTCGGCACAGATTGAACTTCGAAGGCTTTTTGATCTGCTGCACAATAACGAACTTTCCAAGGCGGCAACGGCTCGTCTCGTCGATCTAGACGCGCTTGTAATTGCCTATCGCGAGCTTGGATACAACACCGAGCTCTCGAGTTTTGGTGAGCCCTTCACTTTGGATGAAGGTGCCGAAACATGCCTCTACAAGATTGTTTTTGAGTCGCTAGACAATGTTCGGAAGCACACTCCACGCGGCACTAGCGTGACTGTGAGTTTTAGTTGGGTGGGCGAAGGCCTCCAGTTGCTTGTAAAAGACAACGGCGTTGAGTTTTCGAACCGTGAACGGGCTCAGCTCGGAGAAATCATCGAAGGTTACGGAGTTGAAGAGGACGTTAAGTCCTTGATCGGTGAGATTGATGGTGCAACGTTGAGCGCGCTTAGGGAGCGAGCCGCTCTCTACGAAGGCTCAATCGAAGCGGTTGTTGAACCGGGAGTGGGCTTTACCGTTTCGGCAATTTTCCCCAATTTGAAGACCGTAGTTGAAGGCCGATGAACTTCGGTTTGCGTTTGGCCATTCTTGATGCCGATGACTACGTACGCGAAGGCCGCGCTCTCCTTTTCTCATCACAGCCGGATTTCCTGGTTGTTTACGAGTCGGGTGATCCAACCTCTGCTCTTGAGCAGCTACCTGAGTACCTCGTGGACGTAATCCTCCTCGATCTAAGGATTCCTGGTTGGGACGCACCGAGCTACATAGCTAATTTGTCTGGAAGACTCGTTGATGCAGGAAGCGGAGCCAGTATCGTTGCGACAACCAATTTCGCGTTCTCCAATCAAGAACTCGCCGTTTTCCAAGCCGGCGCACTCGATTACGTTGCCATAAATGAAGGAACTGGCAAGCTCCTCAAGGCTCTCCGGCAGGCTGCCACAAAAGAGACTGCAGTTCCTGCCGAGAGACTCAGAGGACTAATCAAAGAGTCGATTGGCGTTCCGAAGCCGGCACTCACGGTTGCCTATGCGCAACTAGAGCAAAATCAGCTAAATGTGGTTTCGGCGATGCTGGAGGGTAAATCGGACGCCCAAATTGCCAGGGAGTTCGACCTAACCCGTTACCGTGTTTCCAAGTTCTTAGATTCACTCACCGTGACTGCTGGTTACCGAACGCGATCGCAGTTAGCTCTCGATCTAATGCGGTTGGTGTCTGATGAACTCTAAGGGCGGTTTGCTCGCAACATCGGTTGGCGTAGGGTTGGCCACCGGTCTCTACGGTATTTCCTTTGGCGCTTTATCCGTCGCTGCCGGTTTAGACATTTGGCAAACCCAGGTGCTGAGCCTTCTTATGTTTAGCGGTGGTTCGCAATTTGCCTTCGTCGGCGTCTTGGCGAGTGGGGGAGCAGGAGCCGTCTCGTCCGCGGTCATTTCAGCTTGGCTCTTAGGAATCAGAAACGGCTTCTACGCGGTGCGAATGTCACCGATTTTGTCCCTAAGGGGTTGGCGAGTACCGGTTGCCGCACAACTCACCATTGATGAGTCAACGGCTGTCGCGATCAGTCGCGATGGAGTCTCGGAGCAGCGCAAAGGTTTTTGGTTGACCGGTCTTTCGGTGTTTGTCTTCTGGAACCTACTCACCTTGCTAGGTGCAATCCTCGGTTCTAGTATCGGCAACCCGGAACAATACGGTCTGGACGCCGCGGCTGCGGCAGCCTTTGTGGGTCTAGTGTGGCCCAGATTGAAAGACCTCTTCAGCAGTGTGAGCGCTGTTATCGCAATCGTTGTTGCTGTTGTGGCATCTATCTGGTTCCCGCCAGGGGTTCCTGTTATCGTTGCCGGCCTTGTTGTTGTCGCGCTAGCGAACGTTTTTCACAAGGATGGTGCCTAGTGGAAATTTGGATCGGAATCTTGGTGGGAGCTGCCGCGGTTTACTCGTGGAAACTGCTTGGCTCTTTAGTGCCTAAGCGCATACTTGAGCACCCTAGAGTTGCAGCCAGCGCCAATTACCTCACAATTGCGCTCATGGCTGCTCTAATTGGCGTTCAAACCTTTACCTCGGATGCAGGACCGGTTCTCGATGCAAGATTCGCAGCAGTGGTGATTGCCGTTCTACTGGCTATCGTCCGAGCGCCATTCCTGGTGATTGTTTTATCCGCCGCCGCAGTTGCAGCATTGCTCCGGCTCTGGTTCTAGGCGTCGATATCGTCGCGGCCTGGTAACCATGAGCAACCGGGAACACCCCAACCGAATTCGGCTACGGCTTCTTCGGCCATGCTCGCGTAGGGCTCGATAAGGCGATCCACGTAAAGCTTGCCCTCTAAGTGATCGAATTCGTGTTGGAAGATTCGCGCAAACCAACCTTCGGCTTCGATTTCGACTGGTTTCTTATCGAGGTCGAATCCAGTAACGCGAATTGTTTGCGCTCTCTTTAGCGGGAACCTTTCACCAGGTACCGAGAGGCAACCTTCGGCCTCGGTGTCTTCATTAGGTAGTTCAGTTGATATCTCACCCAGTTCAAGTTCTGGGTTGATGATTACGCCTCTGCGTTCATTGCCTGCGTCGTCTGGGTAGTCGTAGGTGAAGACCCTCAAACCGACGCCAATCTGAGGAGCCGCTAACCCTACGCCGGGTGCCTCATCCATGGTTTCGTACATGTCTGCAACCAGGGTCCGGAGATCTTCGTTCCACTCGGTAACTTCAAGTGCGCGGCGATGAAGAACGGGTTCTCCAGTGATAACTATGGGGCGTATTGTCATAAGGAAATTTTAGCCTTCGGGTAGGCTTGACACGTTGTGAGCGCGAAAGGGGCAGTTTGAAGATAGTAGCGATTATCATCGCAGTCGTCTCAGCGCTTACCCTCGCGTACGGCGTCCACCTGCAGAACGAGTCCTTCGACAAGGGGCAAAAACACGGCATTCGCGGAAGCCTTAGCTTCAAGAACCTAAAGCAACTGCTTACACGAAAGCGTTGGTTGGGTGGCTTTGGTCTAATGGTTCTCGCAGCGGCTCTTCAGGTAACAGCCCTTTCTCTTGCTCCGCTGATGGTGGTTCAACCAGTCGGTGCCATCGCACTAGTGATTACTGCTCTGCTCAACTCGAGAAGCTCCAAAACACCTATTACTAGAAATACCTGGATTGCCATTGGACTCTCCACTGTGGGAATCGGCGGTTTCGTAATCCAGGCAGCTTCGGTTGCCAAAGATCAGGAGCTCGTAGATTCAAGTCTCCTTATCGTGCTCGGCTTACTTATTGCGATGCTCGCAATCCTTGGTGTGGCGTTCTTCACATTCGCTAGGAGAGCCAAGGCCCTTGCCTACATCGTTGGTGCCGGAGTTCTCTACGGTTTCGTCGCAAGTCTTATGAAGGTCGTCGTCCAGCGAATCATCCAGGGCGACTTTGAGTGGCTCACTGTGTTGTGCCTCGTTGCGACCGTCGGTGCGGTAATTCTAGGTGGTTGGTTCGTTCAGAATGCCTACGCCTCGGGTCCGCCAGATCTCGTAATCGCCGGTCTCACTGTCATCGATCCAATGGTCGGCGTCTTGATCGGAATCATCGTCTTGGGGGAGGCCCAGCAGGCCGACCCGTTCACTGTAATCACGTTTAGCCTCTCGGCCGTGGTAGCAATCCTCGGAGTGTGGATGCTTTCAAAGGTCCATCCAGAATTAGCAAAGAAGGCAAGAAGTTGACCAAGCCATACGTAGTCCTCATAGGCGCAGACACATTCCCGCCTGACGTTAATGGAGCGGCTCGCTTCGGAGAGCGCCTAGCGGCTGGTCTCGCCCGTCGCGGAATTGAAGTGCATGTTGTTGCGCCTGCTACATCGGAGGTGTTCGGCACATTTCGAGAGAATCACGATGGTACGCCGATAATCGTCCACCGTCTGAAGAGCCACCTTTTCCCGGGTCACAAAACTTTGCGGTACGTGAACCCGCTAACCCTTCGCTCAATGACCGATCGAATTCTGAAGCAGGTTAAGCCGGACGTGGTCCACGTTCAGTCGCACCTCAACGTTGGTCGACAGCTCTCCAAAGGCGCTAAGAAGCTCGGCATGCCGCTTATTGCGACAAACCACATCATGCCCGAGAACCTGATCAAGTACACCGTGGGTACGCCGCAGTGGATCGAAAAGCCGTTTGCGCGTGTAGCTTGGTGGGACGCCGGGAACGTACTTCGCCTGGCAGATGCGGTAACAACTCCAACTCGTCGAGCTGCAAACCTGCTAGAGGACAAGACCGGCCTTACCGGTGTGTATGCGATTTCCTGTGGCATCGACGCGGAGGCTTACTCCGACGCGCCGCCAGCCACAAACCAGCCAGCAACACTCCTTTTTGTTGGCCGCTTGGATCACGAAAAGCGCATTCATGTTTTGTTGAAGGCTGTTTCGCTCCTGGATCCCAAGTTCGACGTGAAAGTTGAATTGGTGGGTGATGGTTCGGAGCGGGCCGCACTCGAGGCCTACGCCGAAGAGTTGGGCATTCGCGAGAAAATTGATTTCTTAGGGCCAGTCAGCGATGCCGAACTTATGCAGGCGCTGCACCGCTCTTCGATCTTTGTTATGCCGTCTATCGCCGAACTTCAGAGCATCGCAACCATGGAGGCCATGGCTTCGGGACGCCCTGTGGTAGCGGCTGACGCTATGGCGCTGCCTCATTTAGTCCACTCCGGCGACAACGGTTACCTGTTCAAGGCAGATGACTCTAAGGATTTCGCAGCGCAACTAACCAAGGTACTCAGCGCCGACAAGGCCGAGTTCGACCGTTTGGCAAACAACTCACTTCGACTGATCGAAGCTCACGACATCAACAAGACGCTCGACATTTTCGAGCAGCTGTACCGAGGCGAAGTGCCAGCCTCTACCACGATGGACAACCTTGACGAGTACCACGAACCAGTCGGGGACAAGCCATTTGTTCGTCGAATCAAGGACGCTCGTGAGCGCCTGAACGAGGCTCGCGACGGCGTGATTGAACGCCTGGACGAGGTTGGTGAGAAGGTTGTTGAGCGATTCGAAGACATTCGTTACGACGTAAGAGACAACACCAAGAAGTTCAACCGCAAGATCCAACGCGGCTTGAAGCGCGCAATTGAGCGCATGCGCCGAGAAGGTTAGGCTTTCTTGGTGGCTGGGGGCGTTAGCTCAGCCGGTTAGAGCAGCGGACTCATAATCCGTCGGTCGCGGGTTCAAGTCCCGCACGCCCCACCAATTGATTTGATAACGGTTCGGTAACACCCGAATTTGGAAACGATTACAGTCTCGCGTTTGGATTTTTCTCGCTTAGTTTTGTAACTACAAAGACTATTTCCTAGGGAGAAACTGTGCGTTTGAGTCTAAAGAACAAGAGAATCACGTCGATCTTGCTATCGGTCGGCCTGGCACTGGGTTTGAGCTCTGTTGCCGGCGTGGCCCAGGCAGCGCCAGCAACGGTAACGCTTACAACGCACTACCACCGCGAGCTCTGCGATTACGACGGCTGGAACCTCTTCGTATGGAAGAACCTCGACACCAACGGTGACGTTGCTGTTGACCAGACGCCAACGAGCGCCTTCAACTTCAGCGAGGGTGCATCTGACAGCTTCGGCAAGACTCTTGTTACCACTGTCACCGGTATGGCCGAGTTTAAGGACCTCGGTTTCATCGTTCGTCTGAACCAGTGGGCTGCCAAGGACGTCACCGCGGACCGTTTCGTCTCAGGCTGGGATGCAAACGGCGCCAAGGAAATCTGGCTAGTTCAGGGCGACCCGACCATCTACACGTCGAAGCCAGATGTGCCGACCTGCGCGGCTCAGATGGTTGGCGCTACGATCGACTCCTTCGACCAGATCACAGTGACTACCAACCAACCGTTGCCATTAACTGGTTCGGGCAATGAAGGTTTCACTATCAACAACGGCCTGACCGTAACCTCGGTCACTCCACTGAACGGTACTGCCAGCTCAGCTACCAAGGTTCGTCTAAACCTCAGCGGTGACGTCGTAATTGGCACCCGGTACGAGGTAACTCACACTGGCGCTACTCCAGAGGAATCCTTCGGTACCCGCGTTGCAACAATCGGTGGCCTCATGAACTCCGACGCCTTCAACGAGCGTTACACCTACACTGGTGACGACCTAGGTAACACCTACACCCCAGAGAAGACGGACTTCCGCGTTTGGGCTCCTACCGCAACCGCGGTAACCCTTCAGGTTTGGAGCGCGGCCACCGGTGGTACAGCCACTGAAACCGAGATGACACAGGATGTCAAGGGAACCTGGGTTGCAAGCCTCAACGGCGACCAGCACAACACGATCTACACCTACAAGGTCTCGGTAAACAACACCGTGAACTCCGAGGTAGTGGACCCTTACGTTCGCAGCGCAACAGCTAACGGCAAGCGCGGTGTTGTTTTGGATCTCGATGCAACAGACCCAGACGGCTTCTACGAGGCACCGCGCCCTGCTTTCAGCGGTAAGGCTGTTGACGCTTCGTTCTACGAGCTCCACGTTCGTGACCTCTCGATGGACTCGTCGAGCGGTATCTCGTCGGCCTACCGGGGCAAGTTCTTGGGTCTAACCCAGCAGAACACTTCTTCGACTTGGAACTCCACGGTTGTTGATCCAAAGACCAAGAAGAAGAAGGTTGTGAAGAATGTCGTCAAAACCGGCATCAGCGCGATCAAGGACCTCGGTGTGAGCCACGTCCAGCTTCTTCCGATCTACGACTACGCATCGGTTGACGAGCTTTCGCCTGTATTCAACTGGGGATACGATCCACAGAACTACAACGTTCCAGAGGGTTCGTACTCAACCGATCCGAACAATCCGATGAAGCGCATCCGCGAGCTCAAGACCGCTGTCAAGTCGATGCACTCGATGGGACTTCGCGTGATCATGGACGTCGTTTACAACCACGTTTACGACCACACCAAGTTCAGCATGGAGAAGATCGTGCCTGGCTATTGGTTCAGAACTGACGTAGCCGGAAACCTTCTAAACGGCACCGGCTGTGGCAACGAGACCGCCTCTGAGCGTCCGATGGTTCGTAAGTTCATCGTTGACTCGGTCAAGTACTGGACCAACGAGTACAAGCTAGACGGCTTCCGATTCGACCTAATGGGAATCCACGACATCACCACGATGCAAGAGGTTCGTGCTGCTCTAACCGCTATCGATCCAACCATCCTCGTGATCGGTGAAGGTTGGGACATGGGTGGACTACCGCAGAACCAGCGTGCCACCCAGAAGAACATCGCGAACCTAGCTGGTATCGGTGTATTCAACGACCAGATTCGCGATGGTGTCAAGGGCTCTGTATTCAACGGCAAGGAAAAGGGTTACGTCCAGGGCGCAACTATCAAGTACGACGATGTCAAGGTCGGTGTGACCGGCAACATCTACTACAGCCGTTCGGTGCAGGGTAACTGGACTGCTCTAGAGCCTGGCCAGTCGGTCAACTACGTTGAGGCTCACGACAACTACACCTTGTTCGACAAGCTAAAGATGTCAACAGCTACCAACACCAGCCCGGCCGCAATCGCAGCCATGGCTCGCCACGCTAGCTCGATTGCGATCCTCTCGCAGGGTATGCCATTCATCCACGCTGGACAGGAATTCCTGCGCAGCAAGGACAAGGATGGCAACAGCTACATGTCTTCTGACGCGGTGAACTCGCTCAAGTGGCGTTTGCGTCTAACCAACCAGGACACCTACCTGTACCACAAGGGCCTATTAGCCCTGCGTAAGGCACACAAGGCGTTCCGCATGAGCACAGCTACAGAGGTTCAGAACAACCTCAAGTTCATCAGCAACACCTCTGATGTTGTTGCCTACTACCTAAACGGTAAGGCAGTCGGAGACAGCTGGGGAACCATCGTGGTTGCTCACAACCCGCTAACGAAGCCGGTCAAGCTAACGCTTCCAACCAGCCTCAAGGGAACTTGGACAATCGTTGTAAACGGTGCGAAGGCTGGCGTGAGCAGCCTTGGAACCATTAAGAACACGAACGTCATCACCGTTCCAGCGGGTGGAACCTTCGTAATCAAGAAGTAAATAGAACCTGAAGGTTATTGGCGGGCAAACGCGGTTTGCCCGCCAATAATCGTTTCTAGGATGCGTGTTTCAAGAATGTTCGAGCCTCGTGGATCTTGAGAGAGAACGACGAAGTGTGAGGCTCTACTCGAGATGCCGAGTTGACGCGCGACTGCTACTGAGTAAGCATCTAACGCCTCGGTAGCCGTCAGAGCCTGTTCGGGTGTCCAACTGGCTTCCGGAGTTTCCTGCATCGCCCTGTGAACGGCAGTGAAAAGCCCCAGAACGGGATCTGGGCTCGAAACCGGCCAGTCACTGCCAAAACTGATTTGCGCCCCTGTATCGGCGATATCGCGCATTCGATACATGCTGTCGATTCGTTCGACACCGAGGTGATGGATGCAACTGGTGAGCATTCCATCTTTGCGAGCCCAAAGCGGTTCAAAGTTTGCAGTGACGCCGAGCTTCGCAAATCGATCAATGTCCCCGTCGGCGACCAGCTCGGTATGCGCAATAACTGCGCCGATTGCGCCAGCGCGCTCAATCGAATCCAAAGCCGAACAAACTCCTGCGTCACCAATTGCGTGAATGTGGATTTGGAATCCCAGTTCATTGAAGTGAGTAACTGCAGCATCTAGCTCCGACTGAGTCCAAACCGGATCACCGAGGTACTCGGGGGAGGACTCGTATGGTTTTTTTACGGCTGCTGTCGCCGAACCAAAAACACCGTCGGCAAAAAACTTCACAGTTTTTGCTTCAAGTAACTGATGCCCTAGACGTTCGATTTGGCCTCTTTGCGTGACAAATCTTTGCGAATCATCGCGCCAGGATTCTGGTCGCGCCCAGAAGGCAAGGTTTGTGTAAAGCTTCAGGCGAGCGTCTCGGGCTGCTGCCACATAGGCCTCAACCATGCCGGTATCCATCCAAGCGTCCTGAACCGCGGCAATCCCTAGTTCAACCAAATGGCTTTGCGCCCACTCAAGGGCAACCAATTCGTTCTCGATACTGAGCGGTGGAATAACGGAAGTGATGAGTTCCTTGGCCTCGGTTTCACGGAATACGCCGGTAGGTCTGCCGTTAGAGTCAACATCAATTGAACCAACGCTCACTTTCGGCGCTAGCTCAATACCTGCCGCCGCAATAGCCGCGCTGTTAGCCCAAAGGGTGTGATGGTCGCTCGCGTGGAGAACGACAGGCCGATTGCCAGACACTTCATCGAGCCAAGTGGCGAGAAACACCCCACCTTCGACCATAGAACGGTCATAAGCGCCGCCAACCGCCCAGTACGGCGTTTCATGCTCGCTGAGCCAGGTCTTCACGATCGCTTGAACCTGAGCTATCGACTTTGCGTGTGTGACATCTGGCCCAAGGTGCTCACGACCGGCAAACAAGGGGTGTGCGTGGCCATCCATGAAAGCGTGGGTGAGGAAGGCCTCGCCTAAGTCTGTCGATGTTATTCCGAGTTCAATAGCTTCCTGGTCGTAGGCACGAATTCCAGTTGAGTCAAAAGCGACCGCAAACCTCTTGGCACCTTCTAGCCAGATGTTCCCGGTGATCAGCCTCATGCCTTGGCGCGTTCCTCGAGGTAGCAGTTGGCGCAAAGCGATTCGTAAGTAGTATCAATCGAATCGATTGCAACCTGCTCGCCATCGAAGATAAATCCGTTTGCGCCTTTACGCGCGTTGAACATAGCTTTGCGGCCGCATCGACAAATTGTTTTTAGTTCTTCGAGACTGTGTGCAATCTCCAGCAACCTGGTGCTGCCGGGAAAACCGGCGGTCCTGAAGTCTGTTCGAATTCCGTAGGCGAGTACGGGTACGTTGTCCAAAACGGCGATAGCTAAGGCTTGTTCTACCTGCTCACGGGTTAGAAACTGCGCTTCGTCGATAAGTAGGCAGGCGATGCCGTCGGAGTGCTTCAGGAATTCCTCGCGAAGGTTATCTTCGGGAGAGAGAAGCAAGTCAACTAGGCGCTCTACGCCTAGTCGCGAGCTTACTCTTGCTCCAGCCTTACGATCGATGGATGGCTTTGCAATTAGAACCTTGCTGCCACGCTCTTCATAGTTATAAGCAGCCTGGAGCAGGGCAGTGGATTTACCCGAGTTCATCGCTCCGTGGCGAAAGTAAAGCTTTGCCACTAGCCCTCGTAGCTGCGGAAGGCCACCACTGCATTGTGTCCGCCGAAGCCGAACGAGTTGCTGATAGCCAGCGCAGGACCATCGGCAAGTTTGCGAGGCTCAGTAACAACATCAAGCGGAATTTCAGGGTCTTGGTTGTCCAGGTTGATAGTTGGTGGCAAGACGCGCTCATGAAGCGCTAGAACCACGAAAATGGCCTCGATCGCGCCCGCGCCACCGAGGAGGTGTCCGGTGGCTGCCTTCGTTGCAGACACCGGAATGTTTGCTAGGTGATCGCCGAAAACCTTCTTCAGTGCTGTGTACTCGGCAATGTCGCCAACCGGTGTGCTGGTTGCGTGAGCGTTGATGTGAACTACGTCCTCAGGTTTGGCTTCGGCCATCTTTAGGGCCTCAAGAACGGCTCGAGCCGCTCCGCTACCTTCTGGGTCTGGCGCGGTGATGTGGAATGCGTCGCTCGTTACCGATCCGCCGACGAGTTCTGCGTAAATCTTCGCTCCGCGAGCCTTTGCGTGTTCTTCTGTTTCGAGGACGAGTGCTGCACCACCCTCACCCATTACGAAGCCGTCACGGTTCACGTCGTATGGGCGGGAAGCTTTGGTTGGTTCGTCGTTTCTGCGCGAAAGTGCGTGCATCGAGGCGAATGCCGCGATTGGAAGTGGGTGAATTGCGGCTTCGCAACCACCAGCGATAACAACATCGATGTCACCCGAACGCAAACGGGTTATGGCGTTCGCAATTGCCTCTGTGCTCGAAGCGCAGGCGGAAACGCTAGTTCGGACGCCACCGCGTGCCGCCAAGTCCATGCCGATTGCCGCAGCTGGACCATTAGGCATCAGCATCGGGACGGTCATGGGGGAGACGTGGCGGGCTTCGCCATTGTTTAAGGTGTCGTAGGCATCCAGCAAAGTCCAGACACCGCCGATGCCCGTTGAAAACTCAACCGCAAGCCTTTCAGGTTGAACTTCAGGTGCACCGGCATCGGCCCAGGCTTCGCGGGCTGCAACAAGCGCAAACTGGCTGGATGGATCTAGGCGCTTGACTTCTTTGTGGGCGAGGATCTCTTTGGCAGGCACCTTCGCCTGGCCGGCGAAAGTTACAGGCAGGTCGTGTCGAGCAACCCATTCCTGCTCCAAAGTGCTGATGCCAGAGGCACCCGCTAGGAGAGCCTCCCAAGAAGATTTGACGTCGCCACCGAGAGGCGTTGTAGCGCCTAACCCGGTGACGACGATCTTTGAAGTCAAGTCAAATCCCTTTGTTGGATTAAGCCTGTGCGTTCGCGATGTAGTCGACTACGTCGCCTACGGTGTTTAGCGACGAGCTTGCGTTGTCGTCGAAGCGAATGCCGAACTTCTTCTCAGCGTCGGTCATGATGGTGAGCATCGAAAGGGAGTCGATGTCTAGGTCGTCCTGTAGCGACTTACCTAGTTCGATGGTCTCAGCCGGAAGGCTGGTCTCTTCGTTGATGATCTCGGCTAGGCCGGCAAGGATTTCGTCCTTTGAGTGAGCCATGGGTTTCTCCTTATGGTTGTTTATCAGTGGATAGTTTAGGGCAAAACGACTACTTGAGCCCCGAACGCCAGACCCGCGCCGAAACCTATTTCGAGAGCGAGACCGCCCGACTTCACCTCGCCCGTGCGAAGAAGCTCGTGCATGGCGAGGGGGATTGAGGCTGCCGAGGTGTTGCCCGTGTTCACGATGTCACGAGCAATCACGACGGACTCGGGGAGCTCGAGCTCCTTTGCTAGTTCGTCGATGATTCGGATGTTGGCCTGGTGGGTCACCAGAGCTGCTAGGTCGCTGGCTTCAACACCGGCGACAACGAGAGCCTGCTTGGCAACTTTTGCCATTTCCCACACGGCCCACTTGAAAACAGTGGCACCTTCCTGCTGGAGTGTTGGCCATTCGGAAAGTCCGTCACGGAAATCAAGCAGCGAGTTGGTCATGGAAACGGCATCCCAATGCGAGCCATCGGATCCCCACACCGTCGGCGAAATACCTGGTTCGTCGCTCGGGCCGACGATGGCGGCACCAGCTCCATCGCCTAGTAAGAAGGAGATAGTTCTATCGGTTGGATCGATAAAGTCGGTAAGTTTTTCTCCGCCCACAACGAGCACGTACTTAGCCATTCCAGACCGAACCAGGGCGTCGGCTTGTGCAATTCCATAGCAGTATCCGGCGCAAGCGGCTGAGATGTCGTAGGCGGGAGCCGGGTTGGCACCCACGAGTTCGGCTAGAAGAGTTGCCGCCGAGGGGGTCTGGAACGGGTGGGTGATGGTGCTGAACAAAACTGCACCGATCTCACTAGGTTCAATTCCGGCCTTGGAGATCGCTTCCTTCGATGCAGCTACAGCCATGTCCATGAGGCTAAGGTCACGGCTTGCACGTCTGCGAGTTACGATTCCTGTGCGGCGGCGGATCCATTCGTCGCTTGAATCAATTGGTCCGGCGATGTCGTCGTTGGTCACCGTGAGATCACCGCGAGCGGCCCCTAGCGAGTAGATTCGAGAAAACTGAACTGTCTCGTACTGGTTTAGTTTTGCCATGGTTTCCTTACGAGTGGCTCTTTGCTAGTTCGAGTGCTGCATCCATTTGGTCCGGTGACTTCAACGCGAGGAGTTCTACACCCGGCATGGAGCGCTTAGCCAAGCCAACCAAGGTTCCTGCGGGAGCTACTTCGATGATCGCGGTGACGCCCGCTTCGATCATTTGTGCCATGCAGAGGTCCCAACGGACAGGGCTAGCTACCTGGCTCACCAGTGAAGCTAAAAAGTTTGAGCCGCTTTTCACGACCTGTCCGTTTGAGTTTGACCAGATCTCGACTTTCGGATCTGCCGGCGCTAAAGAAGCGCTGAAGTCGTTGAGAGCGCTAAACGCAGGCTCCATGAAGCGAGTGTGGAATGCGCCCGCTACCTGAAGGGGAATTACCTTTGTGCCTTCTAGCGGATTCTCCCTCAGGGCGTCGATTGCTGAACGCGAACCGGCCGCGACAATCTGCCCACCACCGTTATAGTTTGCCGGTGTTAGATCTAGGGTCCTCAGGTAGGTGGCTACGTCTTCACTCTCGCCACCGAGAACAGCAGCCATGGAAGTCTCAGAGAGACTCGCAGCTTTAGCCATCTCGTTTCCTCGGCGCGCTACAAAGCGCATGGCGTCTTCAGGAGAGAGGATTCCCGAAATAGCGGCAGCGGTTACCTCGCCGACCGAGTGGCCAGCGACTCCTTGGAAGGTTGCAAGCCCTGAAGCTAACAGTGATTGGTGAGTTGCGATTCCAGCGGCAACAATCAGGGGTTGGGCCACCGAGGTGTCACGGATTATGTCGGCGTCACTCGTGGTTCCGTGCGCGCGCAAATCGATACCCGCAGCCTCAGAAGCCTCATCAATAGCCTTTGCGAAAGCCGGAAGCTCAAGCCATGGCTCTAGGAACCCAGGAGTCTGAGATCCCTGACCGGGGCAAACGATGACCAACATCTTTAGGCGTCTCCACCGGTTGCGCCACTGGTGCCGGCATTGACATCGTGCAGACGGTACTTTTCGATTGCCTGAGCTGGGACCGACGGGTCGATTTTGCCCTGTTCAACAAGTTGTTCAAGAACGCGTACCACGATCGATGGGCCGTCAATCTTGAAGGCTCTACGTGCAGCTGCGCGGGTGTCGGAGAAACCAAAACCATCAGCGCCGAGAGTCGCGTAGTTGCCAGGGATCCACTGACGAATCATGTCTGGCACCGCGTGCATGTAGTCGCTCACACCCAGGAATGGGCCGTCAGAACCAACTAGCTTGGCGGTTACGTACGGCATCTCAACTTGTGTACCCGGATTCAGGAACTTCTGCTCGTTCTTTGCCAATCCATCGCGACGCAGCTCGGTCCAAGAGGTAACCGACCACAGATCTGCCGACACACCCCAGTCGCTAGCTAGGAGTGCTTGTGCTTCGTAGGCCCATGGCACTGCGACACCTGATGCGAGGATCTGGGCTTTGTGACCGGCCGCTTCGTTGGTGCTGAGTTTGTAGATACCGCGAACGATTCCATCGACATCTACGTTTTCGGGTTCAGCCGGCTGAATAATCGGCTCGTTGTAAACGGTGATGTAGTAGATAACGTTAGGGTCTGGGTGGTTTCCGCCGTACATGCGCTCGATACCGTTTCGCATGATGTGACCGATCTCGTAGCCGTAAGCGGGGTCGAAGGTGACGACGGCCGGGTTAGTTGAAGCAATCACAGGGGAGTGCCCATCAGCGTGCTGCAGACCTTCGCCTGTGAGCGTGGTTCGGCCAGCAGTTGCACCGATCATGAAACCTCGCGACATCTGGTCGGCGGCCGCCCAAATTGAATCTGCGGTTCTTTGGAAACCAAACATCGAATAGAAGACGTAAATCGGAATCGTTGGTTGACCGTGGGTCGCGTAAGACGTGCCCGCAGCAGTGAAAG
>JBEBBA010000049.1:0-3838 GCA_041158585.1 Actinomycetota bacterium | reverse complement strand
GGCCTTGTGGAAGACCTCTTCGAAGTTCTTACCCCAGTCGTCTGCATACAAAAGGGTGTGGTGGTCAAGTTGAGGAATCTCGCCCTTGACGCCCAGGAACAACAGCATGGCCGAAGGGCCAGGCTCGCGCTTGTCCCACCACTTCTGGGGCAGTGTCTGCTCGCTAGGCTCAAGGAGCTGCGTCTCAACGTGATGGAGGTCGGCGTTGCCAATCACGACGTCCGCCTCGAAGAACACATCGCCAACGTTCACGCCGGTAACACGTCCATCTTTAGTCACGATCTTGGTGACTCGCGAGTTGGTGTGAATCTTTACGCCCGCAGCCTTGGCGATACGCTCGACCGCTTCGATGATCGTGTAGAAGCCACCCATCGGGTAGAAGACTCCGACGTTCATGTCCACGTGGGTCATCAGGTGGTACATACTCGGGGTCTTGTAAGGGCTGGCGCCGAGGAACACGGCAGGGAAGTTCAGAATCTTGCGCAGGCGCACATCCTTGACGTGCTGACCGGCCCACTTGTCTAGCGGGGTCAGCAGGTGCTTGATGAATCGACCCGCACGTTTCATCACCTCAGGGTGGGTGAACGACTTGGTGTTCTGGAAGTTCGTGTAGAGGAAGTGCTTGATGCTGAGGTTGTAGGCGTCCTCGGCTGAGTCGAGGTATTCCTGGAGTTTGCCGGCAGCGCCAGGTTCGAGCGACTCAAACAGGTCTTTGTTGGCCTTGAGTTCGGAGCGCACGATCAACGGGTTCGGGTCGCCCTCGTTGCGAGTTTGGTACATCGGGTCTAGGCGAACCAGATTCAACTCTTTATCGGCCGAGGTTCCCATGAGTTTGAAGAACTGGTCGAACGCGTCCGGCATCAGGTACCAAGACGGACCCATGTCGAACTTGAAGCCGTCTTTCTCCCAGATGTAGGCACGTCCACCGACGCGCTCGCGGGCTTCGAGGACGGTGACGTCCATGCCGGCTTTGGCGAGGATTCCGGCGCTAGCCAAACCAGCGATACCGCCACCAATTACTACTGCTTTTTTAGTCATCGAGGTAACCCGCCTAGTAGAACTTTGAGAAGGATCAAGAGTTTCTTGACCGTTGGAACACTGATTCTTGTGACTTTTAGCTCGCTCGCCGGAGTTCTGGCGATCTGTTCGTTTAGCGCTTCAAACAAAAGGTGAGCGGCTGCCACGGCCCTTCTCGAGGACTTGGGCAGCATACGAAGAGAAACCGAGGACAGCGCCAAATCCTTCCTGATGTCTTCAACTAACTCGTCGCGCTTGGCGTCGGTCAATTCGGCAACCTTGAGCCCCGGAAAGTATGAGCGACCGAGAGCGTCGGAGTCGGCGGCAAGATCGCGCAAGAAGTTGACCTTCTGGAAGGCGGCACCGAGAGCGCGGCCACCCAGGATCAGCTTGTCTCGATCGGCGGCGCTGTAGTCGTGGCCGAGAATGAATGCCTGCAGGCACATGAGCCCAACGACTTCGGCCGAGCCGTAAACATACTTTTCGAAGGAAGCCTTGGTGTGAACCGTCTTCCAGAGGTCCATGCGCATTGACTCGAAGAATGGGCGAATCAGTTTTCGATCGAAGCCAACGGTGTTCGCGGTGTGGGCAAAGGCGTGAACCACAAGGTTCACCGAAAACTTCTCTTTGAGCGCCCGGTAAACCTCTTTTTCGAGGTCGTCGAGTGCGTGAACCGGGTTCACTGAGCCACCCAGAGCAGCCGCCTCGGCGGCCGAACCGTCAACGACTTCGTCGGCGACGCGAACAAGCGCGTAAATGTTTTCGATGTGCTGTCTCGAAGCAGGGTCTAAAAGCTTGGCTGCGAGACCAAAAGAGGTCGAGTAAGAGCTGATCACCATGCTCGAGGATTTCTCGGCTGCGAGTGTGTAAAGAGCCAAACCAGTTGGTCTTTTTGTGGTGTCCTGCTTCGTCATCGTTATTAGGCTACCGCCAGTCCTCACTAAACTTGAACCCATGTCTGCAGATATCAAACCAAGAAGCCGCGATGTAACCGACGGCATTGAAAAAACCGCTTCGCGAGGCATGCTTCGCGCTGTCGGAATGGGCGACGAAGACTGGGTCAAACCCCAGATCGGCGTTGCTTCTTCTTGGAACGAGGTAACCCCCTGCAACCTGTCGCTCGATCGCCTCGCAGACGCGGCGAAGAGTGGCGTGCACGCAGCTGGAGGCTTCCCTCTAGAGTTCGGCACCATCTCTGTCTCCGACGGCATCTCGATGGGCCACGAGGGAATGCACTTCTCACTGGTTTCGCGAGAGGTTATTGCCGACTCGGTTGAGACCGTTATGCAGGCTGAGCGCCTTGACGGTTCGGTATTGCTCGCTGGTTGCGACAAGTCGCTACCGGGCATGCTCATGGCTGCCGCACGACTAAACCTTTCTTCGGTGTTCCTCTACGCAGGTTCGATTGCTCCGGGCTGGGTCCGTCTCGAGGACGGCACCGAGAAGCAGGTCACGATCATCGACGCCTTCGAAGCAGTTGGTGCTTGCAAGGCCGGCAAGATGAGTGAAGAAGATCTCACCCGCATCGAGAAGGCAATTTGCCCTGGCGAAGGCGCTTGCGGCGGCATGTACACAGCAAACACCATGGCTTCTGCAGCCGAAGCCCTAGGCATGAGCCTCCCCGGTTCGGCAGCTCCACCGTCAGCCGACCGACGTCGCGACAACTGGGCGCACCGCTCGGGCGAGGCCGTTGTCAACCTACTCAAGCTCGGCATCACGGCCCGCGACATTCTCACTAAGAAGGCGTTCGAGAACGCAATCGCCGTGGTCATGGCTTTCGGTGGTTCGACCAATGCTGTTCTTCACCTACTCGCGATCGCTCGCGAAGCCGAGGTTGAGCTCACGCTTGACGACTTCAACCGCATCGCCGACAAGGTCCCTCACCTCGGCGACCTGAAGCCATTCGGACGTTACGTAATGACCGACGTTGACCGCGTCGGTGGCGTCCCTGTTGTAATGAAGGCCCTGCTCGACGCTGGTCTGATTCACGGCGATGCACTCACCGTCACCGGCAAGACCGTTGCCGAAAACCTGGCCTCGATCAACCCGCCAGACCCAGACGGCAAGATCATTCGCTCTCTCAGCAACCCGATTCACAAGACCGGTGGCATCGCGATCCTCAAGGGTTCGATGGCTCCCGAGGGTGCTGTTGTGAAGACCGAGGGCTTCGACCTCGAGAACTTCACCGGCCCGGCACGCGTTTTCGAGCGTGAGCGCGCAGCGATGGACGCACTCACCGAAGGCAAGATTCAGGCGGGTGACGTAGTGGTAATTCGCTACGAAGGCCCTAAGGGTGGCCCCGGCATGCGCGAGATGCTTGCCATCACCGCAGCGATTAAGGGTGCGGGCTTGGGCAAGGATGTCTTACTATTGACTGACGGAAGATTCTCAGGCGGCACAACCGGCCTGTGCATCGGACACATTGCACCAGAGGCCACCAACGGTGGACCAATTGCTCTGGTGCGCGATGGAGACCTGATTCGGGTTGATATCGCAGCTCGTTCGCTCGAACTACTCGTTGAGCCTGAAGAGTTGGCTGCTCGCAAAGAGACATGGCAGCCGCTGCCCCCTCGCTATACCCGCGGTGTCTTGGCCAAGTACGCAAAGCTTGTGCACTCGGCAGCCGAGGGTGCTTACACCGGCTAACTAACGAGAGAAAACTTATGACTAAAGAGGTTCTTACCGGAGCTCAGGCGATTGTTCGCAGCCTGGAGCTTCTGGGCGTGACCGACATCTTCGGTCTGCCCGGCGGAGCGATTCTGCCTACCTACGATCCGCTGATGGACTCCAAGCAACTGCGCCACATCCTGGTTCGCCACGA
>JBEBBA010000048.1:0-8344 GCA_041158585.1 Actinomycetota bacterium | reverse complement strand
TTGGCGCCGAGCCAGATTGTGATTAGTACGAGACCGCCTAGAAGGAAGATCCACATGAACAGACCTTCGACTACAGGGCCGAGGTTACCGAGTTCGTAACCACCTACTGCAGGGGCGTTCTGAGCCTGCTGGAGGTAGGTGATGACGTCGGTCTTGTCTTCTAGCGAGAGGTTCGAGTTCGAGAACACCGGCATGTTCTGCGGGCCGGTAACCATGGCCTGGTAGATGTGCGATGCCTTGGTGTCGGTCAGTGCAGGTGCGTACTTACCCTCGGTTAGAGCACCACCGGCGCCAACGGCGTTGTGGCACATTGCGCAGTTGATGCGGAAGATTTCGCCACCGCGAGTGGCGTCACCCTTCTTGGCTAGGTATTCCTCGCTCGGGGTAGCAGGGCCGGGAGCCAGCGAGGCGACCCAAGCCGCCATCGAGTCGGTGTCTTCCTGGGTGAATTGAACAGGCTTGACTTCAAGCTGAGGACCCGAGGCCTGACCAGGCATGCGACCTGTTTCGACCTGAAAGAGCACCGATGCGGCACCTACACCGATAAGGCTCGGTGCGTTCTCGGTTCCTTCGGCGTTCTTTCCGTGGCAGGAGGCGCAGTTGTTTAGGAACAACTTGTGACCAGCCTCAACCTGCTCGGCGGTGTAGTTGTTCTTGAAGTCTTCAGTGCTAGCCGTAGCAGCCGCGTAGGTTCCACCGGTGAGGATCAAACCCGCCGCGATGACCGCGAAAATCGCCCAAGGGCTGCGGCGTGCGTTGTTTAGCTTTTTGCTCATTACCGTTTGCTCTCTTTTCGGTTATTTCAAGACGTAGATGATTAGGAAGAGGCCGATCCAGACGACGTCAACGAAGTGCCAGTAGTAAGACACGACGATTGCGCTGGTTGCCTCTGCGTGGCCGAACTTCTTGGCCGCGAAGGTGCGCCCAATCACAAACAAGAACGCGATAAGACCACCGGTTACGTGTAGTGCGTGGAAGCCTGTGGTCATGTAGAAGGCGCTGCCGTAAGAGTTGCCGTCGAGGGTGATTCCTTCGGCGATCAGGTTGGCGTACTCCCAAACCTGACCAGAGACGAAGATCGCACCCATCACATAGGTGAGGAAGAACCACTCGACCATGCCCCACTTGAAAGGCGAGAGGCCGGTTGCGCGTGGCTGCATGCGCTCTGCTGCGAAGACACCGAACTGGGCGGTGAACGAGGAGAGCACGAGGATGATTGTGTTGACTAGCGCGAACGGAACGTCCAAAATCTCGGTTTCCTTGGCCCACATCTCAGGGGACTGGGCCTTCAGGCTGAAGTACATGGCGAATAGGGCCGCGAAGAACATAACTTCGCTACCAAGCCAGACGATGGTTCCGACAGCGGTGGCGCTAGGGCGGTTGATCACTGGGCTGTTTTTTGGGTTCACGGTAGTCGCAGACATACTCTAATTCTAACCCTTGACGGTCAGTGATTTAGGACATCTGGGGCGTTTTGGACGGATTTTCCAGCGTATTATTGCCCACATGACTCAACTGCCCACCTGGCCATCGATTTTGACCAAGCTGCTCGCCAAAAACGACCTTGATCGATCAGAGGCGGACTGGGCGATGACCGAGATTATGTCAGGTGAAGCTTCCGAGGCGCAGGTTGGTGCATTCATGCTGGCCCTGCGCTCAAAGGGTGAAACCGTAGACGAGTTAGCCGGTCTGGTCGATGTGATGTTGCGCCAGTGCGTCCTGCTAGAAACCGGAGATGACGCCGTCGATATCGTTGGCACCGGGGGAGACCTAGCTGGAACGGTCAATATTTCATCGATGGCGGCTATTCTTACCGCCGCGGCGGGCGTCCCTGTCATGAAGCACGGCAGTCGTTCGGCCTCGGGCAAGACTGGATCAAGCGAAATGCTAGAGGTTTTGGGTGTTCGACTCGATCTTTCGCCTGAGCGAGTGGCCGAAATCTTTGCCGAGGTGGGCATAACGTTCTTCTTCGCACCGGTTTTTCACCCTGCAATGCGCCACGTGGCCCCGATTCGCAAGCAATTGGGGGTGCCAACCACTTTCAACTTCCTAGGGCCTCTGGCAAACCCGGCACAGCCGATCGCTACCTCACTCGGAGTCGCAAATGCATCCGTTGCACCTCTGATGGCCGCTGAATTGGCGGCTAGAGGCCGCAGCGCGCTGGTGTTTCGAGGCGATGACGGCTTGGACGAACTCACAACGACGGGTTCGAGCACAATATGGCAGGTTTCTGGGGGAGAGGTGCGTGAATTCAGGCTCGATCCGACCGCTCTGGACCTCAAGCTCGCCAGCTCCGACCAGTTGGTTGGTGGCGACGCCCACCACAACGCCCAAATCGCCAAATCGGTGCTGTCTGGTGCCAACGAGCCAGAGCTAGAGGCTGTGCGAGACGTCGTGATGTTGAACGCCGCCGGCGGTGTGGTGGCATACAACCTGGCAAAAAATTCTGCCGAGGCACAACTTGATCTGACCGAACGTTTCAGGGCGGCACTTGCACTCGTTCGTTCTACGCTCGACGAAGGCAGAGCGGCAGACAAGCTTTCTGATTGGACAGCGGCAACCGCGCTCTAAGCAATAAATGCAGGGAAGTGCCTGGTTTTACCCTGATAAACATTACTTGACATAATGTTCATTATCGGCTGTAGGGTATTAGGACTTGAGGTGGAGACCGAGGTGCTCGGCCAACCCGTGCGGTCCAACCCGCTCACCAGAGGCAATTAGCTCTGAGACGTTCCACCAACGTGATTCGATGATGTCTCGGTGTTCCTCGGGCGTCCAAGAGGTTGAATCCAGTTTGAAATCATGGACACGCAGCAGATAGATCGTGTCTGTGTAGGTCTGGTAATGAATTCCGTCGCTCCAGACCCATTCACCAGAGGTTTCCCAGAAAATCTCGCCCAAATCGTCCGCGGTAACTCTCAAACCGGTTTCTTCGAATAGCTCGCGTATCGCAGCGGCGATTTTGGTTTCACCGGCGTCGATTCCACCGCCAGGCGTGAGCCAGCGAGGTTCGAGTCCTAATTCGGGGTCAAAGTGCGTGTTGATCAAAAAAACCTGATCGAGTGTGTTGACCAAGAGGACTCTGGAAGTTGGGCGATGTTTCACCAAGATTCTGGACATCAGCGCTTCCTGAAGCTCATGCCAAACATCTGCATTGAGCGCTGCATCAGATAACCGATGCAGATTGCGAAAATCAGCGTCCCTTCGCGAACCTGACCGCCCATGAGCCAGCCGATTGTCAGAACGGTTCCTTCATACATGGTTCTAACCAGCCAGAACGGCCAGCCGAGCAGTTTCTGGGTGCCAACCATGAGGCCGTCACGCGGTCCAGAGCCAAACTTCGATGAAATGTACATTCCTGTGGAGAAAGCCACTATGACCATGCCGAGTATGAACATGACGAGGTTTTGCCAGTATTCGTTGAAGGTTGGCAACCATGGCGTCCATACGTCGGCGAAAATGCCAATCAGGATGGCATTCAGAACCGTGCCGATGCCGGGTTTGATTTTGAGCGGGATCCATGCCAGCAGCACAATGACGCTGACAATCGCGGAGGAAATGCCGAAGGTCAGATTGGTTTGTTTGCTGATCCCCTGAGCAAAAACATCCCACGGCGCGATTCCGATCTTGGCGTGGACCATCAGAGCGATACCGAGGCCGTAGACGAACAGCCCAACCATGAGCTGAATAAACCGCAGCGAGACCTTCACCCGCTAAACACTACTCTGCCAACACGGCACTCCCCTGGGAACAAAACGACCCTGCGTGGTGTTAACTAGATAGATTGCCCAAAAGGTATTGAAGGAGAACAAATGTCACAGTCAACAATGCGCGGAATGCGCTTGGGAGCCCAGAGCCTGGAGGCCACCAAGGGAATCGTTTTCTCTGAGCGAAGCGACTACACATACATTTGCGCTAACGGTCACGAGACCGTTCTAACCTTCGCTGCCGAAGCTGAACTCCCCCAGACCTGGCAGTGCAAGTCCTGCTCGGCTACCGCTACCCTTCAGGAAGATGGCAAGTCGGTGATTCTCGAGGAAAACGAGGACAAAGGCCCGCGCACCCACTGGGAAATGATTTTGGAGCGTCGCACTCGCGAAGAGCTCGAAGAGATTCTTGCCGAGCGTCTGGAGATCATCCGCGCTCGTCGCGCAAGCGCTAAGGGCGAAGCCTAAGCACGCGCGCAAAACCCCACTTCGTAGTCAGCCATAGTGCCTCGCGCACTATGGCTGAACTCATTTTTGAGGACCCGTGAGCGCGCTCTTCAAAAAGGATCGGCACCTCGATGATCTTGCCGCCGGCCAGACGCGAACGCCAGGCTAATTCGACCTGAAACGCGTAGCCGTGAGCCGAAACCCCGTTCAGAAGAGGCATCAGAAAAGCTAGGCGATAAACCCTGAAACCAGCGGTGATGTCGCGAATTTTCGCACCGAGAATTACCGAGGTGTACGTGTTTCCGATACGACTGATCAGCTTTCGAGTCAGCGACCATCCGTGCGACCCGCCCCCGGTCGTGTAGCGCGAACCAATCACCAGATCGTGGGAAGCTGCCTCGGCTAGAAGTTTTGGCAGGTCCACTCCCCTGTGGCTTCCGTCTGCGTCCATCTCGACCACGTGGGTGAAACCGTGCTTTTCGGCGTAGTTGAAACCGGCAATGTACGCGGCGCCCAAGCCGTCCTTGCCCGATCGGTGCAGAACTTTGATTCGGTCATCCTCGCTAGCCAGCGAGTCGGCGAGCTCTCCGGTACCGTCTGGGCTGTTGTCATCCACGATCAGAAGTTTCGCCTCGGGTGTGTGGGCGAAGAGATTGCGCACAGTTTCAGCTAAAGACTGTGATTCGTTGTAGGTGGGCATGACCACTAGATACTTCAACGCTTTTTACCTCTGCGCTTTTGTACTGCCGCATAACCGATCAGTAAGCCCGAGAGTCCAGCAGCGCCAAGTTCGATTGGCGATGCGAGGAACGTTGCCGGAGTCTTCGTGACCCGAAGAGGGAGTGTTTCGACCATGCTGTCGCGGGTGTAGGCATCCAGGTAGTCAACGACGGTGCCGTCAGGAAGAAAAACGGCGGAAGGGCCGACAGTCGAAATGTTTACCAACGCGCGACCGGTTTCGATCGCCCGCAATCTGGCGATGGCGAGCTGCTGGTAGGCCTGATCGCTCTTGCCGAAGTCGGCGTTGTTTGTTTGCGAAAGAATAAGTTTTGCACCCTGGTTTAGCAGGTCTCTGGAAACTTCGTCGATAGCGATTTCGAAGCAAATCAGCGTGCCGATCGGTTCGCCCTTTATCTTGAAAATTCCATCTCGTTGCCCGAATGCGTAGTCGTAGTTGATTAGCGAGATCAGGTCAGGTGACACCCAGTACCAGAAGGGTCGGTCTGGTACATACTCGGCGAACGGTACTGGCCGGCGCTTGTCGTACCAATCTGTCTTACCCAAACCGGGTTCCCAGAGCAGAGACGAGTTGTAGTACTTATCGCGACTGGTAATGGTTCCAAAAACCAGTGGCTTGCCAACTTCGGTAACGAAGTCGTCAATCGATCGATAGTTTTCCGGATCTCCGAAAACATCGACGTCCACCGCATTCTCGGGCCAAACCAGGACGTCGAATTCTTCGCCGCGCTCGATTAGCGGCTTACTACCCGCGATGTGGTTGTCTCGAATCTTGCCAGAGACGCGATTGGTGAAAAGTCCTGCGTTCGCGTTGCCCTGAACCGCGGCGATGCGCAATTCGCCATCCTCGGCAGCGTTTGAAATCGGCAGCAGCCAAGGTGCGAAAACCAGAATCGCGAAGGCGCTACTCGAGATCCATAGGGTTCGCTTCCACACCCGTTGCAAAGTCAATTCAACCGCGAGGATTGTGGCAAATGCGATCAGAAAACTGGCAAACGGCATTCCGCCAAGCCAGGCCCAGCGAGCGATGCTGGTGTCACTTTGTGCCATAACGAGCTTTGCCCAAGGGAATCCGCCATATGGGTACGTGCCCGAGAACCACTCCCTGGCTATCCAGAAAATTGCAAAGATTCCAGCCAGAGCAAAGGGCTTAGTGGGCCCGTGGAGCCTGATGTGCTTTGTAACGAATGCCCAGGCACCAAAGAAAGCAGCAAAGATGATGCCCTCTCCCCCGGCCAAAACAATGAGTGGCTCTGGCCCGAGGTACTGAGATAACCAAAATGTCTGACTGGCAAAGAAGCTGACTCCGGCAATAAGCCCGACGAACGAGCCCTTCCAGAACCCAAGCCCGCGGCCAGCCATGTAGAGCAGAACGAGCATCGGATACATCAGCGCCCAGATTCCGGCACGCGGGTACACCAGAAATGCCAACGAACCACCAGCTAAAGCCATGAGAAGGCGGACGGGCAAGCTGTTCCAACCGAATCTAGTTGAAGTACGAGTACGCGACGATTCCACGTTTGACACGGTCGATTGCCTCCCTTGCGACACTAGAAATCTGCGAATCGGTCTGGGCGATCTGCCCGAGCAGATCAATTATTTGCTTGCACCAGCGTACAAAATCTCCGACCAGCAGCTCGGACTCGTCGAGCACCGAATCCAGGCGAGCGCCCGAACACCAGCGATGGATCATGAAAGCTAGGTGAGGGTGAATCGGCTCGGATTGCCTAATCTTATGAGCTCGGGCCAGTGCTTCGATGTCATCCCAGATCGCTTCGGTCTCGGCTAGAGCCGCGGCAAACTCACCCTTCGGGAGTTTTGGAGTTCTGCCTTCATCGTCCCTTCGAGGCTCGTAAACCAGCGCGGCTACCATCGCGGCTAGAGAAGACGCGTCGAGTTTTGACCATGCTCCCGAGTTGATGCACTCGGACACCAGCAAATCGCGCTCGCCGTAAATGCGGGCTAGTTGCCGTCCTGACTCGGCCACCGAAAAATCGTCGTTCTCGGTTCGCTCGAGATAGCCCAGAGCCGCGAGTACCTCGCAAATTCGGTCGAAAGTTTTGGCGACCTGGTTGGTTCTGCTGTCGATTTGATGAAGCAGGCCGTCTGTCTCTCGACGAAGCTTGTACCATCGTTCACCCCAGCGCGCATGGGCCTCGCGTTCATGGCAGTTGTGGCAGGCGTGGGCCTTCATTCGGCGCTTGAGTTCGGCAAGACGGGCTTCTTGCTGCGCTTTGCCCTTGTGAGCGCGGATGTCCTTACCGCGAGCCTCGCGAGTTCGAATCGGATTCAGCGCCTTCTCGATGTCTGAGATTTCGCGCCTCAGGGCGGCATAACTCGCAAAGTCGCCGAGATGGCACTCCATCGATCTCGAGTAACCGGCAAGCGAAATCTCACGCTCGCGAATGGTCTTAGCTAGCCCAACTACAGACCGGTCGGCTTGAAATTGGGCGAATGAGGTTTCCAGCACCGTTCTCGCCCGCTCACGCCCAAACGCATCGATCAGGTTGACCGCCATGTTGTATGTGGGGCGGAACGAGGAGTTGAGCGGATAGGTGCGCTTGGATGCCAAACCGGCAACCGAGGCGGGGTCTAGGTTGCCAGACCATTGGATCACCGAGTGCCCGATTGTGTCGATACCGCGACGGCCTGCTCGACCGGTCAGTTGGGTGTACTCCCCCGCAGTAATCTGGACTCGGCCATCGCCATTGAATTTGTCTAGCTTGTCCAAGACCACGGTTCGGGCCGGCATGTTGATGCCGAGGGCTAGGGTTTCGGTTGCGAAGACAACCTTGACGAGTTTTCTGAGAAAGAGTTCTTCGACAGTCTCTTTGAAGGCTGGCAGCATGCCAGCGTGGTGGGCCGCTACTCCCCTCTCCAGCGAGTTGCGCCATTCGAAGTAGCCGAGCGTTGCGAGGTCTTCATCGGCGATGTTGTAGCACTTTTCCTCGACTACTCGCCTAATTTCTTCGCGCTCTTCGTTGGTGGTTAGTCGCACACCTGCCTGAATGCAGCTTCTAACCGCAGTGTCGCAGGCGACTCTAGAGAAGATGAAGAAGATTGCAGGCAGAAGCTCTTCGTCCTCGAGAATGTCGATGATTTCTGCCTTGGAAATCTTCGGGATGCGCGGCATGTTGCGATCGAATCCCGACCGCCCGTGCTTTGGTCGCGCTGGACGATAGTTAGGCGCTCGAAGTTTGTTGTTGTGTCGTTCGGTGAGTTCTGGATTCACTTTGGATCCGCTTCGGTCGAAGAGATCGACGAGCTCGTCACCGAATAAAACGTGCTGATTGAGTGGTACCGGTCTGATTTCGGAAACGATGATCTCGGTGTCGCCGCGCACTTCGTCTAACCATGCGCCAAATTCCTCGGCGTTGGAAACAGTCGCACTAAGCGAAACCACTCGAACATCGGCGGGTAGGTGCAGTATCACTTCTTCCCAAACCGCTCCC
>JBEBBA010000047.1:0-4188 GCA_041158585.1 Actinomycetota bacterium | reverse complement strand
TACCTGAGCAGCAAGTAGGTAGCTCCTGGCTTGGGGAGGCTCCTAGCCTCCCCAAGCATCGCTCCTCTCGCACTGTGCGAAAACTAAATGTAATTACGCTTTGCTACGCTGAACGCAGCGTCTCAATCGGGGGTAACAAACTTGAAACTAACTGGCACTAGCTCACTCGACATCAGCCTCACCTCGCTTGATTCGCGCGCTGCTGAGGCCGCCCTGGGCAAGACCGCAGACATAGAGGTCACAGTCATCAGTGGTGGCGCTTCGCTTTCCAACGCTGACCTCCGAGAGGTCTGGAACCACCGCAGCAATCGAGGCTCGCGCAAGGTCGTCGTTGCTTTCACGACAGGTGAAAACACCACCCTGTTCGGCCCGGCCTCTGACCGTCAACCGCTAACCCTGAAGACTCAGACCGCCGAGCGCCTACTTCAGCGCTTCCTCGACGAGCCGTCCATCCTTGATGCTTCTCGCGAACTCATCAGTTTCTACGATTCCCACGGAACCTCAGAGCTTGGTGGAGTCAAGAACAAGGGTCTGTTCGCGAGCCATCACTTGCGCGAGAACCTTCCGCAGCGCCGCGACTGGGCAGAACTCACCAAGCGAGGCGACTCGCTCGCCAAATTGCGTCACCGCGAACTTGTCGCCGCGTTGGGCTTTGAGATCGACTCTGAGGAGCGCAACGCTCTGGTGCTGAAGACGGGATCGGCTGAAAAGCGCGTAATTGCGATTCTTCTGGAAGATTCCGAAAAGTTCGACGCGAGCAGTGCCCGATTCCCTTCAAGCCCGGTTAGCTGGGGCCTTTCGATCGCCGCGGATCACAACGTTCCGTGGTTGATCGTGATGCGCAAAGACCAGATTCGCCTACACCCTGGCAAGGATGGTGTTGGCGTTGGTCAAAAAGGCCAGGTTGAAACCTACTTCGAGCTGAACTTGGCCCAGGTTGCCGAACAGAACATTGCGCTTCTCCCCCTAATCTTCTCGGCAGCCTCGCTTGCCGACAAAGGTGAAGTTCAGAAACTTCTAGAAGAATCATCGAAGTTTGCGGCAAGCCTTGGTGCTCGTTTGCGCGAACGCGTCTATGACCAGGTAGTTCCACCAATCTCAATCGCCGTTGCCAAGAAGTTGCAGGCTCGTGGCGAAGCGCTCGATAGTGCAGGACTCCAGCGCGCCTACTCGATGACCCTAAAGATCTTGTTCCGCCTCCTGTTTCAGGCCTACGCCGAAGACCGTGGGCTCTTGCCGGCGGGCCGCAACGAAGGTTATGACGCCAACTCCCTCAAGGAGCTTGGCAAACGCCACATGAACACGCCTGCTGAAGAATTCGGCGAGAGCGCGTCCATCTGGTTCGACCTGGTTCAGGTGTGGGATGCAATCGACGTTGGCAACAAGTCTTGGAATGTCCCCGCCTACAACGGCGGTCTCTTCGGCTCGGATCCCGAGAAGCACCCCGAAGGTGCGGCAATAAAATACCTAGAGTTGCCAGACTCAGTCCTCGGCCCTGCGCTTCAGGGACTACTGGTGGACAACACCGAAGACGGCGTCCGCGGCCCTGTCGACTTCAGATCTTTGTCGGTGCGCGAGTTCGGCACCATTTATGAAGGTCTGCTTGAGTCATCGCTTTCGCTCGCCGAAGTTGACCTGACCGTCGACAAGTCCAACGCATGGGTGCCAGCCGAATCCGGCGATGAGGTCTTGGCCAAAGCGGGCGAGCCGTACTTCCACTCAGCCTCGGGCGAACGCAAAGCGACCGGCTCCTACTTCACGCCAAAGTTTGTTGTCGATCACCTCGTGCAAAAGGCGATCGATCCGACGATTGATGTTCATCTAGAGAAGATAGCCGCGCTCTTGCGCTCTGGCGACACGGCAACAGCCGGCCGTGAGTTTTTCGACTTCAGAGTGGCAGACCTTGCGATGGGTTCGGCGCACTTCTTGGTCGCGGCGGTCGACCGCATCGAAGCGAAAATGCGATCATTCCTTGCAGAGCCTGGAAACGCTGTCCCCGCTTTGACGGATGAACTCGCTCGCCTGCGACAAGCAGCCACAGAGGCTCTAGGTGGTGACGAAATTGCAATCGCCGAGATCGAGGACTTCGCACTGCTTCGCCGCCAAATTGCTCGCCGTTGCATATACGGCGTCGACATAAACTACATGGCTGTAGAACTGGCAAGATTGGCCATCTGGATACACACATTTGTTCCGGGTCTTCCCATGTCATCGCTGAACCATAACCTCGTGCATGGATCCTCATTGACTGGTTTATCGTCGATCCAAGACGCCCTAGATGTGGTTGCGCCGTCAAGAAATAGTCAAGCTTCTTTCTTTGACTTTGAGCTTGTCCCGGTGGTCGAAAATGCGGCTCGCCTCCTCGTAGACGCCGCAACGGAAATCGAGGCGACCACGTCCGGATCGTCTCGCGCGGCCAGACTCCAGTCTGAAGCACAACAAAAGCTTGACGGGTTGCAGCCGATTTTTGATGCGGCATTCGCTGCCAGATCAGGCATGCTCGGTGAACAAGTGTTTTTCAATGCACAATCACTCTTGGATTTCGCCGATAGCCCTGGTGTCACGCAGCTTTTGGACCTTTATAAGCCAATCCACTTCCCACTGGCGTTCCCCGAGGTTTTCATGCGCCCGCAAGGTGGTTTTGACTGTCTAGTAGGCAACCCACCATGGGAAAAAGCTCATGTTGATGAGCCAAGCTGGTGGGCATTGCACGCACCTAGTACAAGAGGGTTGAAGGGTGAACCCCTTCAAGACGAAATCGCTAATGTTTGCTCCACGAATCCAACGCTTAGGCCGCTCTTTGACCAAGCGAAGCGAGTCGCGGACGGGCTGCGACAAATATTCCTATCGCTCGGTTACGAAGGCTTGGGCAAGGCGCACCTAGATTTGTTCCAGCTATTTGCCTGGAGGAATTGGGAACTCCTTGCAAATTATGGGTCACTCGCTTTGGTGCTTCCCCGAAATGCAATGTCAGGCCCAAGCCTTGAAGCGTGGAGGCGCCAAGTGCTCGAATTTGGATCATTCGACCGAGTCCTATTTGCAAAGAACCAGAATGGCTGGTTATTTCCTAACATCGCAGCCAACTTAACGATTGCTTTGGTTGCGGCCAGAAAGGAGCCGTCAGCCAGCCTAAAACTAGGGCCGATGCTCTATTCCAAAAAGGATCTACATGATTCCGATGCGCAGCTAGTGACCTTGGCTACTCGGCAGTTCCTAAACTGGTCAACATCTGCTTCATTTCCCACATTGGAATCTGAGCATGCGATTGATATTTACCAGCACATGTCACTTCAACCAACAGTCGATTCCTGGACAAAGCGAATACGACCAGTAAGCGAATTCAATTCAACTACGGATTCGAAAATCATAAAATCCTTTAGCGGTGAGGGCGAACCGGCCCACGTTTTAGCAGGCGGGTCTTTCAATCTATGGAATCCAGATTCCGGCGCACCGTTTGCTTTGGGGAACTTAGATTCATTGACTTCCACACTTGAGGAGAAATTAACACGCCAGATACGATCTAAGGCGACTGCATTTTACGGATTTGACCTTACGAAACTGCATCCGCGTCCTTGGCAAAAGCCGAGAATTATGTTTCGCGATGTTTCGCGCTCGAGTGACCCTAGGACTGGAATATTCTGCCTTGTACCGGCGAACTGCTTCTCGGTTGAAGGGTCACCCTACTTATTTATCGAAAATGGAAGTGCTTTTGACGAGGCTTTTGTCCTTGGCGTGATGAGTTCTATACCATTCGACTGGCTCTTGCGTCAGTGGGTTGAACTACATCTCAAGTTCTACATCCTCAACAAGATGCCACTCCCTGCCCCTGATCGGAGTGCTAATTGGAGCAGACAGATCGCGGATAGGGCGGGTCGCCTCGCTGCAATTGATGATCGCTACGCAACTTGGGCTTCCGAATTGGGGGTTGCCTACGGGTCAGTTCAATCGGAAGTTGATCGTGCAGAAGTGATCTATGAACTCGATGCCCTTGTGTGCCTAATGTATGGGCTGAACGAAGACCAGGTGAAATACATCTACGGATCATTCCGTCGAGGATGGGACTACCAGCCACGCCTGGAACGAGTTCTTGAGTATTACGCAAAGTGGAAGGACCAGGCTGATGCGTAACAACGTAGCCATCAACCGCCCAGATAAGGGGCGCACTGTAGCTGGCAGCATTAACGAGCT
>JBEBBA010000046.1:0-2965 GCA_041158585.1 Actinomycetota bacterium | reverse complement strand
GTTTCTCGTTTTCACTGCGGTACCAGCGGTGCTCGAGGACCTGGTGGTAGATCTCGGCAGGCTCAAGTTTGCCGGCCAGATCCTTCGGAATGGCGGTAACAACAGGCTCAAACGCGTGGCTAAGCCACTCGTGAGCCAAAACCTCTTCATCGGCTCCAGCTCTAGGGTTGTCGATCCGGTACTGATCCAGGTCGTTCAACAATCGCCTAGCTTGATTCTCTTCGACGTCCAAACCTGTAAGCCGCAAAAGACGGCGCGAGTGGTGACCGGCGTCAACCACCTTCGGCTGAATCTTGACCTTGCTACCTGTTCCATCGGTCTTGATTGTCATTTCTTCGATGTCGAAGCCGAGATCGTTGAGGCGTGAGACGCGCTTGCGAATCTTCCAACGCTCAGACGTGTCAAACGATTCGACTCCAGTGAGCTCAGTCCACAGTTCGCGGTACTTCAGCATGATGCGATCGCTGGTCTCATTCGCATCGACTCCCGGAGCGGCATTGCCCGAAGCGATTAGGTCTAGGAGTTCGCCAGCGATATTCACACGGGCGATTTCAAGATCATTCTCTCGCTGACCGTTGGAAAGCCCTCCCTCGTAGAGTTGACCGGTTTCGGCATCAACGAGGTAGGCGGCGAAAGCGCCAGCGTCACGACGGAACAGAGTGTTGGAGAGCGAGACGTCACCCCAGAAGAATCCGGCGATGTGCAGCCTGACCAGCAAAACTGCGAGAGCGTCGACCAGTCTGGTCGCTGTCTCGGGGCGCAAGCCCTGCGACCACATTGCTCTGTAGGGGAGCGAGAACTTTAGGTGTCTCGTAATCAAGACAGAGAGGAGCTCTTCGCCCTCGGAAGTGGTTCGGTTGTTGATGATTGCGAACGGTTCAACGCACGGCACGTCGAGCGCCTGAAGACGCTTGAGCATGTCGTACTCGCGGCGAGCTAGTTCTGGCAACGTCTCTTTGATAGCAATAACGTGGTCGTTCAGGTGCGCGAAACGCACGGTGTGACGGCTCAAGCCCTTGGGTAGAGCAGCGATGTTTTCAGAAGGCCAGGCCTCTAAAGGCAACTGCCACGGTAGATCCAGAAGTTCTGGCTCTACCGCGGCAGTTGTTATGTCTAGAGACAATGAATTAGTTGAGGCGTAGGCCCGACTCAACGTCGAACAGGTGAGTCACGCCGCCCTCAGGTGCCAAGGTAACGCTTGCACCGGCCTTCGGGTGGTTGACTGCGTCAACGCGAGCAACGATTTCGGCAACGCCGTCACCGACCTTTGCGTTTCCGTATAGGTAAGCGTCTGCACCGAGCTCCTCGACTACGTCGATGCTCACGGTTAGACCCTGCTTCGAGATGACTAGGTCCTCTGGTCGCAGACCAACGGTTACGGTCTTTGCCTTGGTCTTAGCCAGGATCGACTTGTCAACAGGTAGAACCTTGTCGCCGAACTGAACGCCACCCTCAACGATCTGCAGCTGCAGAAGGTTCATGGCAGGCGAGCCGATGAAGCCGGCAACGAAGACGTTTGCTGGCTTCTCGTAAAGCGCACGAGGGGTGTCAACCTGCTGAAGAACACCGTCCTTTAGTACTGCTACGCGGTCACCCATGGTCATAGCTTCGACCTGGTCGTGGGTTACGTAAACGGTGGTTACACCTAGGCGACGCTGAAGCGATGCGATCTGGGTGCGGGTCTGAACACGAAGCTTTGCGTCGAGGTTCGAAAGCGGCTCGTCCATTAGGAACACCTGAGGCTTACGAACGATTGCACGACCCATGGCTACACGCTGACGCTGACCACCCGAAAGGGCCTTTGGCTTGCGACCTAGGTACTCTTCGAGGTCTAGAAGCTTGGCTGCCTCAAGGACGCGCTCTGCACGCTCTTCCTTCGAAACGCCAGCGATCTTCAGGGCGAAGCCCATGTTCTCGGCCACGGTCATGTGTGGGTAGAGAGCGTAGTTCTGGAAGACCATTGCGATGTCGCGGTCCTTTGGTGGGATGTCGGTTACGTCGCGGTCACCGATCAGGATCTGACCGTCGTTGACTTCTTCCAGTCCAGCGAGCATGCGCAGGGTGGTTGACTTACCGCAACCCGAAGGGCCGACGAGAACTAGGAACTCGCCGTCTGCGATGGTTAGGTCGATGCCGTCTACAGCTGGGCGGGTTCCGCCTGGGTAGAGACGAGTCGCCTTTTTGAATGTTACTGATGCCATTTTTTCTCCTCACCGGCAGGTACGTGCCGGACGATCCGTTGTGATGAGCCCCAGACCGGTCGGTCGGGGGTAACTACATTATGCCAGCCGAGTTGCCTGACTTAGACTAGAAACCCTGCTTAGTCACCCAATCGTGATAAAAGGAAACACATGTCAAACACTCCAAGACTCACCCGAAACGAACAGCGCGAAGCCGCTCGCGCAAAGGCCCACGCCATGCGCGAGGCTCAGAAGCGTAACGCGAGCCGCAAGAAGGTAATCATCATCTCTTCCGTCGTTGCGGCTGTTGCAATTTTCGTAACGACAATCGTTCTGACTGTCACCAACGAGGTGAACAACCCGGTGCCAACCGCTGCAAAGCCAGCCAACATGGACTTCGACGGCGGAATCAAGTTCGGCAAGGGACTCCAGGTCATCACCGATAAGACCGATCAGGCAGACGTGCCAACCATCATCGTTTACCAGGACATGCAGTGCCCGAACTGCCGCGATTTCGAAGTACCGAACAACGCGCAGCTTCGCGACTGGGTAAACACCGGCAAGTACACGCTTCAGATTCACCCGATCTCGTTCCTAGACGGTCGCGGCACTCCCAACGAGTACTCGAGCCGTGCAGCGAGCGCGCTGGTTTGCGTTGCCAACGGCGACCCAAACAAGTTCCTTGACTTCAACTCGGCACTGTTCGACAACCAGCCTGAAGAGGGCACCATGGGGCCGAGCAACAATGAGCTTGCCGAGCGCGCAAAGACCGTCGGCGTAAACAA
>JBEBBA010000045.1:0-11568 GCA_041158585.1 Actinomycetota bacterium | reverse complement strand
CGAAGAACGACCGCGCCAAACTTGCTTCGAGGTTCCAGGGTCCTGCTCTCGAACAACGCATCGCGTATTACTCGCTGCGCAAATTGGACGCCAACCTGCCGAAGTTACCCACGATTGCCGCCAAGCCGATTACCTTCACTTTGCCCGCGGCAACTACCCTCTGGCCAAGAACCGTCATGGCGGTTACCGATGAAGACGGCGACGCAAACCCGCAGATGCTCGTGCTGCAGCAGGCTAATCCGCGGGCTCAGTACCAGCTTTGGTACAACATCCGCCTGATGCCTGGCGCGATGATTCCTTCGGTGCCGGTTCCTGAGATCGGCGCTATTCCGGTCGCAGCCGATGCCAAGTTCCTAACCGTTGTACCTAAGCTCCTGCCAAAGGTTTACGGAACGGTTATCGACAATGGTGCTGGTTCGCCAAACGCCGACCTGTTTGACCTATCGGCCGATGAATTCTTCAAACAGATTTCTGAGTCTCAAGACGCGCAGGTAGCCGCACTGAAGAACGGAAAAATCACTTTCTCGCACACACTCGGCAACTCCAACGTCTTAGCTTTGGCTACCACCGAAGGTGGCGCTCTGGTAGCTGTGTCCATGGTTGACGGCTACACGATTCGCCCGACCAAGGCGGGCTCGGCAATCACAGTTACCGGCCTAGAGAAAACCATGCTCGGAGCTAGCGGTTCGCCAACCGGTATCGTCAGTCGCTACTCAGACATGCTGTTGTTCTACATTCCCGCTTCCGGCTCTGAAGCAAGAGCAAAGATTTTGGGTGTCACCCAGGGGCTTCTGAGCGTTAGGAGTCGCTAATGGCGGGTATGGATCTTTCTTCTCTGATCAAGCCAGCCGAAGCACCAACCCCTGTCGCCACGGTTTCTGACCTTGTGATGGTTGGCGCTCAGTCCAACATTCGCGACATCATCGCTCTTTCCGACAAAGTGCCGGTCATAATCGAGTTCCATTCCACCGAGGCTGTTTCGCTAGGCCAGAAGCTCGAGACCATAGTTCGTTCTCTGGCGGGCAAACTGCTTTTGGTGCGAGTCGATGGACAAAAGGAACCCCAGCTAGCTGCTGCATTCGCTATCGAGCAGGTTCCTACCGTCATCGCCTTGGTCAAGGGGCAGCCTGTTCCGCTATTTCAAGGCGACCTCATCGCCATCGAGGTGGAGCAGTACGTCAAGCGCTTGCTAGAGGTTTCGGCGCAAAACGGCATTACCGGCACAATTTCTACAAACGCGAACCCTGTTTCGCCAGTTGTTGAGAAAGCCTACGAGGCTATCGAAGCGGGGGACTTGGCCGCTGCCAGACAGGTTTACATCGATGCCTTGGCTGAAAATCCCCGAGACACCGAATTCATCGCTGGACTGGCTCAGGTGAACCTGATGATTCGAACCTCAGAATTCGACTTGGACGATGTCTTGGGCAACCCAGCCGCCGATATCTTCCAACGCGCCGACGCATTGGCTGCAGTCGGTCACTTTGAGGCTTCGTTCACCCTTCTGCTTGAGGCCTTCGCCGCTGCAAAGGATTCAGCCGTAAAAGACCGATTGTTGGAACTCTTCGAAGTCGCCGGAGCCACTGACCCGGCGGTGATTGCGGCTCGTCGAGCCCTAACGAGCCTGCTCTACTGAGCCGGCTTAAGCCACAGCGCGCCGAGCGGTGGCACACTGATTCGCGCGAAACCAGTTTCGTCGGTGACCACAGAACCCAGGTTTCCAACTCCCGAACCACCGAAGGTGTCCGCGTCGGTGTTCAGGATTTCAAGCCACTTGCCAGCTGCGGGTAGTTGCAGACCGAAGTTGTGGTGCGGGTTACCGGCGAAGTTGATCACGCAGACGATTGGGTTGCCCTTCGCGTCATAACGAGTGAACGAAAGCGTGTTTGCTTCGGCATTGCCGCCGTCGATCCACCTGAATCCGTCGTGAGAATGGTCTTGCTGCCACAGAGGCGGGTTTTCAAGGTAGAGCTTGTTCAGGTTGGCCACTAGCGCTTTGATCGCGCTGTGAGCCGGCTGGTCGAGGATCCACCAGTCAAGCCCGTGCTCTTGGTTCCATTCGCTAATTTGCGCAAACTCGGAGCCCATGAAAAGCAGTTGTTTGCCGGGGTGCGACCACATGAAAGCGAGATACGCGCGCACATTTGCAAGTTGTTGCCAGCGATCGCCGGGCATTTTGTTCAACAACGAGCCTTTGCCATGCACCACTTCGTCGTGCGAGATAGGTAGCACGAATTTTTCGTCATAGGCGTAGAGCATCGAAAATGTAAGTTCGCCGTGGTGGTGCGAACGATACATCGGATCCTTCTCGATGTACCTGAGCGAGTCGTTCATCCAGCCCATGTTCCACTTGAAGCCAAAGCCGAGGCCACCCTGGTCGGTGGGGGAGGAAACCCCACCCCAGGAGGTGGATTCTTCGGCGATCATCATGATGCCTGGATTGCGTCGGTAGGCGGTGGCGTTAGTCTCTTGCATAAACGCGATGGCGTCTAGGTTTTCGCGCCCCCCATTGACGTTAGGCAGCCAGTTATCGGCTTCACGCGAATAGTCGAGGTAAAGCATCGATGCGACGGCGTCGACTCGAAGGGCGTCGATGTGGAACTCCTCGAGCCAGTAGAGCGCGTTGGCGACCAGGAAGTTCTTAACCTCGTTACGCCCGAAGTCGAAAATGTAGGTTCCCCAGTCTGGGTGTTCGCCACGTCTTGGATCGGCAGCTTCGTAGAGAGGTTCGCCATCGAAGCGACCAAGTGCCCACTCGTCCTTGGGGAAGTGTGCGGGAACCCAGTCCAAGATGACCCCGATGCCAGCCTGGTGCAAGCTGTCGATCAGGTAACGCAAATCATCGGGCGTGCCAAAGCGTGAGGTTGGCGCGTAGTAGCCGGTTACCTGGTAGCCCCACGAAGGCGCGTAGGGGTGCTCGGCGAGCGGCATGAATTCGACGTGTGTGAAACCCAGCTCCAAGACGTAGGGGATCAACTCATCGGCAAGGGTTCGGTAATTCAGCCCTGGCTTCCAGGATCCCGCGTGGAGTTCGTAGATGCTCATTGGCGCGGTGTACGGGTCGGTTTTGACGCGCTTTTTCAACCAGGCCGAGTCGCCCCAACGGTAGGTCGAGTCGGTGACAATCGAAGCGGTGTTCGGCGGAACCTCGGTTGCGCGGGCGAGCGGGTCGATTTTCGAAATCCACGCACCAGCCTTGGTTAGGATTTCAAACTTGTACTTGGTGCCGACCGAAATCTCTGGGACGAACAGCGCCCAAACCCCCGAAGCGCCCATGACCCTCATCGAGTGCCCGATTCCATCCCAGTGGTTGAAGTCACCGATCACACGCACCGCTCGAGCGTTTGGCGCCCAAACCCTGAAGGCCACTCCGTGACTGATGCCGATTTCGTCTTTGACACTGTGCAGGTGTGATCCCAGAGCGCGCCAAAGCTCCTCGTGGCGTCCTTCGGCAATCAGGTGGAGGTCTAGCTCGCCAATCGTCGGCAGGTGGCGATACGGGTCGTCTGCGGTCCAGGTCGAGCCATCTTGATAAGTCGTCTCGACACGGTACGCGGGGGCCTTTTTGCCGCTGAGGGCACCCTGCCAAATGCCGCCCTCGAGGTGTTCGAGCTGAAGTCTCTTGCCCTTGGCCAGAGTGATGGAAACCTGCTTTGCGAGCGGTCTCAGAACTCGGACGACCCATCCATCACCGTTCGGGTGCATACCCAGGAACGAGTGCGGGTCGTGGTGCGAACCCTGCGAGATCAGCCCGATGCCTTCCATGTCAGCTCTTTCGCTTGACCCGGAGAATATGTGCCGGTTCGACCGCTGGGTCGAGGCGAACATAGTTTCTTGTTCCCCAGGTCCAGGTTTCGTTGGTGATCAGATCGGTAACCTCGAAAACCGCGTTGTCTGGAAGTCCTAGTTTCCAAAGATCCAAAACGACGCTGGTCTCTCGAACCGAGTGCGGGTCGGTATTTACAACGACGATGATCGTGTCATCAAGACCCGTCGAGTTGTGCTCCGCGCTCAGGTGCTTCGAGAAGACTAGGAAAGCACCATCTTCGCTGCGGTGGAACTCAATGTTTCGCAGTTGGGCTAGAGCCGGGTGCTTCGCGCGGATCTCGTTTAGCTTTGCAATGTAAGGGGCAATCGAAAGTCCCGCCTTTTCGGCTTTGTCGAAGTCGCGGGGTTTGTATTCGTACTTTTCCGAGTCCACGTGCTCTTCAACGCCGGTGCGAGCCACCGATTCGATCAGCTCGTAACCCGCGTACATTCCCCAGGTGGGGCTCGCTGTCGCTGCAATAGCAGCGCGTAACTTGTGAGCTGGCTTGCCGCCGTACTGCAGATACTCGGGCAGAATGTCGGGCGTGGTCGGCCAGAAGTTCGGCCTGAAGAAGTCGCTGGTCTCGTGCGAAACCTCGTTCAGGTATGCCCTGAGTTCTTCGGTTGAGTTGCGCCAGGTGAAGTAGGTGTAGGACTGCTGAAAGCCTGCTTTGCCGAGACCGTGCATCATGGCAGGTTTGGTGAATGCTTCGGCTAGAAAAATGATTTCCGGGTGCTTCGCATTGACCTTGCCAATTAGCCACTGCCAGAAGTTCAAAGGTTTGGTGTGGGGGTTATCGACGCGGAACACCGTCACTCCTCTGGAAATCCAGAGTTCGACCACACGCAAAACCTCGGCATAGATTCCTTGCGGGTCGTTGTCGAAGTTGATCGGGTAAATGTCTTGGTACTTTTTCGGTGGGTTCTCGGCGTAGGCGATCGAACCGTCGGCGCGAGTAGTGAACCACTCCGGGTGTTCCTTAACCCAGGGGTGATCGGGGGAGGCCTGGAGGGCCAGATCCATTGCAATTTCGAGCCCGAGCTCCTTCGCCTTTTTCACAAAGGCGGCAAAGTCTTTCTCTGTTCCTAGATCAGGGTGGATTGCGTCATGGCCACCGGCCGACGAGCCAATCGCCCAGGGTGAGCCAGGGTCACCGGCACTCGCATTCAGCGTGTTGTTTGGCCCTTTTCTGAATGCCTCACCAATCGGGTGGATGGGTGGCATGTAAAGGATGTCGAAACCCATGGCCTTAACTGCAGGAAGACGCTTGATTGCCGTCTTGAAACTGCCCGATGTCCAAGTTTT
This sequence comes from Actinomycetota bacterium, assembly GCA_041158585.1. Lineage (GTDB taxonomy): Bacteria > Actinomycetota > Actinomycetes > Actinomycetales > Microbacteriaceae > Rhodoluna. Next base: position 6,458 of record JBEBBA010000045.1, on the reverse strand, counting down.
GGTTTTGGCATCAAACTTTGCGCCTTCGCTGCGCGGGAAGAACTCGTACCAGGCGCCAAACCCGGAACGCAGTCGCTCGCATCGGATGCTGAACTCCTCGCTGAGGGTCTCGAGTGAACGAATCGGCTCGGCGGCGATCAACTTTGCAATCTCCGGAGTCTCCGCTTCGGCGAGGCGAGCCTTGGCGGAGCGCTTGCGGTCCGACAGTTTCTCGGCCAGCTGCACGAGGGCCTTGGCGTTTGCCGTCGAGCGGCTCGGCTCGGAGGCAGCTCGGGTGAGCAACGCGATGCCCTCGAGCATCATCAGATCTTCGTCGATTCCGGCGGCGATTTTTACTGATGCGCTGTGGTGCCAGGTGTCGAAGTCATCGCCAAAAGCCCGAATTTGGAAACGGTAGGTGCCAACTTCTTTCAGCTGAACCTTGCTGTGCCAGGTGTCGCTTCCTGGGGCACCTTCGTGCATTCGGTGAATAGAGGTTGCGTCACTTGGGGAGGTGAGCAGAACCTCGACTCCGAGACTGTCGTGACCTTCGCGATAAACAGTAGCGCTGAAGGGCACAACCTCGCCCTCGAAAGCCTTGGCGGCGAATGCGCCGCCGTCAACTGCGGGCGTGACACGCTCGATTGGGAGGCGTCCGAAGGTTTTGGTGCTCATCCCTCAAAGATAGCGAGGTTTAGTTCGCTAGACCGCACCAAAAACTAAAAATGAAGTGTCGGCAAGAGTGATTTTGTCGAGCGGCTTAAACGACTTCTTTTCTTTGCTCGGAACCGATTCGCGACTGTCCCAGAGCAGTTCGTACGAACTTAGGTGCTCCGACTCAGGCAATGTGATCTCGAGTTCGCGCTCGGAGCCGTGAATTAGTGTCAAGGTGGCGTTCTTTTGACCCCGGTCGCCAATGTGAACCGTGAGGCGCTGGAGCGTGCGGTTCTCGGTGTCATCCCATTGCTCCGGGGCCATGATTTCACCGTTCGAATTGAACCACTTGACCATGTCGCTACCCGGCAGAGGTTCGTCGAAGTTGCCGAAATTGGGGCTTCGGAGCGAAGGGTTCTCTTGCCGGAGCTTGGTGAGATAGCTAAAAGTTTCTTCCAACTGCTCGTCTGACTCGCGCAGCTCCCAGTTAACCCAGGAAAGCAGGTTGTCTTGGCAGTAGGCGTTGTTGTTGCCCTTTTGTGTTTTACCTCGCTCGTCGCCGGCGGTAACCATGGGCACCCCTGCCGAGAACAGCAGCGTTGCCAAAAGGTTTCGCACAGCTTTTGCCCGGGTTGCCAAAACCTCCGGGTCGCTCGAGACACCTTCGACGCCGTGATTAAACGAGAAGTTGTTGTTGTTGCCGTCGCGGTTTGATTCACCGTTGGCCTGGTTGTGCTTGACGTTGTAAGAAACCAGGTCGTGCAGGTTGAACCCGTCGTGCGCGGTAACGAAGTTGATGGTGCCGAGTGTGCCTAGCGGGCCGTGAACGATGTCTTTGGACCCCGCCATGCGCGTTGCCAATTCGGCCACGCCGTTTCGGTGGTGACCAGTTTCACGCGCGGCTGCGATGTCAGACAGCCAGAAACGTCGAATCGAATCGCGGTAGCGGTCGTTCCATTCGCTGAACGGATCCGGGAAGTTGCCGGTCTGCCAACCACCGAGACCGACGTCCCAAGGCTCAACAATCAACTTCGACTGTGCCAAAACCGGATCGTTTGCAATCTGGTTCAGGAGCGGATGATTCGGGTCGTACTGGTTCGACTCATTTCGAGCCAAAGTTGTTGCCAAGTCGAATCGGAAACCGTCGATTTGGTACTCGGTCGTCCAGTAGCGAAGCGAGTCCATGGTCATCTTGACCACCCAGGGATTCGAGAAATCAAACGAGTTACCGCAACCGGTGGTGTCGTGATAGTTGCCCGAATCGTCCATTCGGTAGTAGCTCGAGTTGTCTAGTCCTCGATAAGAGTGGGTGATTCCCAGGTAGCCACCCTCCGCGCTGTGGTTATAAACCACGTCGAGAATTACTTCGATGCCGGCTCGGTGAAGTTCGCGAATAGCGGTCTTCAGTTCGCGGGCGATAGCGTTTGGCCCTGCCGCGATCGCGCTGGTTGTTGCGTACCTGTGGTGCGGGGTGAAGAAGTTGATTGTGTTGTAACCCCAGTAGTTAATTAGACCCATGTTCATCAGGCGGGGTTCAGAGATGATCGCCTGGATCGGGAGAAGCTCAACCGCCGTGACGCCAATCTTCTTGAGGTGTGCGATCGTGCTCTCGTGGCCGAGGGCCGCATAGGTGCCGCGAAGTTCATCGGGCAGAGTCATGTTCGCGCGGGTCAGACCTCGAGCGTGCGCCTCGTAAATCACAGTTTCACTCATCGGGGTGTTCGGTTTGGCTACCGATTCCCAATCGAAGGAGCGGTCGATGGCAACGCAGTGGAAGTCTCTTGGGCCCTCGCGGACAACACCAGTTGCGTAAGGGTCAATCAGATCGATTGTCGGGTTGAATCCGTTACGCGGGCTCTCGGGCCCATCGGCTCGAAGGCTGTAGTGAACCCCTTCGACGATTCTCGGGTCGCTCGCGCGCCAAACATCACCGTCGCGCGTTAGGGGGATGCGGCCGAGTTCTTGCGAGGGCTCAGCTGGGTTGATGAGAACAAAGTCGATGGTTTCTGCGTTCGCTGAATAGACGCTGAAACTGTTGGTGCTCGGGTCGACGCCCAGACCGAGTGGCACAAAGGGGTCTGCTGAGGTCATTCGGCAATTCTAGCCAGCAGAGCCTGATTAGGCTTGGAGGGATGACTGTTTACCTCGACCACGCCGCCACGTCGCCGATTCGCGACGAGGTTTTGGCCGCCTACACAGAGGCTATGAAAATCGTTGGCAACCCGTCATCGATTCACTCGGCTGGGCAGGCGGCCAGAGCAATGGTCGAGTCTGCTCGAGAGCGCATCGCCAAGGTTGCCGGGGCTGATCGCAACGAAGTCGTCTTCACCTCGGGTGGCACCGAGGCAAACAACCTCGCGGTAAAGGGTCTCTTTGCGGCAACATCAAAAAACCTCATCGTCACCGCCGCGAGCGAGCACCATGCCGTACTCGACGCGGTAGAGGCTCTGGAGGCAGCTGGCGCAGAAGTCCACTGGCTCAAACTCTCTCCTGAGGGACTCATCGACTTTGCAGAACTCGAAACCTTGTTAGAACTGCGCGGAGCCGAGGTCGCACTCATCGCGCTCATGTGGGCAAACAACGAAACGGGCACAGTCAACGACATCGCAAGAGTGGTCGGACTTGCTAAGCCGCACGGGATACCGGTTCACACCGATGCCGTCGCCGCCTTCGGACACATGCCGACCGACTTTGCTGAGGTCGGAGTGGCCACCATGGCTATCACCGCACATAAATTGGGCGGCCCGGTCGGGGTCGGCGCGCTTCTAGTTTCACGTTCCACAACCCTCAAACCGCTGTTCCACGGTGGTGAGCAAGAGCGAGGAATGCGCGCGGGAACCCTAGATGCGGCCGGTGCGGACGCCTTCGCCAAGGCGGCAGAACTGGGTCAGCCCGACTACGAACGCCTGCAAAACCTGGCGATAGAGCTGTTTTCGCCCCTCGGTGAACTCACTCGCGGCAATGCACCCGGCCTGCCAAATATCATTAGCTTCACCTTCGAGGGCTGCTCGGGTGAATCCATGCTGTTCCTGCTAGACCAAGAGGACATCGCGGTTTCTAACGGATCCGCCTGCACGGCAGGTGTTGCTCGAGCGTCGCACGTGCTCCTCGCGATGGGTAGAACTCAAGAAGAGGCATCGAGCGCGCTTAGGCTCTCGTTCGGACCAAGCACAACCGAGCAGGACCTCCACAGGCTCGCCGAAGTCCTGCCCAAGGTTGTCGCAACCGCGCGTAAAATTTGACCATGAAGGTCTTAGCGGCAATGTCTGGTGGCGTTGATTCCGCCGTAGCCGCCGCCAGAGCCGTGGATGCTGGCCACGAGGTTGTTGGCGTTCACCTGGCACTTTCAAGAAACGCTGGCACCCTTAGAACCGGCTCGCGAGGCTGCTGCACAATCGAAGATTCGATGGACGCCCAGCGAGTTTCCAACATCCTCGGCATCAAATACTTCGTCTGGGACTTCAGCGAACGATTCAAAGAGGACGTCGTCGATGACTTCATCGCCGAATACCAGGCTGGCAGAACCCCAAACCCATGCATGCGCTGCAACGAGCGCATCAAGTTCGCTGCCCTCCTCGAAAAAGCTCTGTCGCTGGGCTTCGACGCAGTTGTGACCGGCCACTACGCAACTGTGATCACCGGTGAATCCGGCGAACTAGAACTTCACCGCAGCCCCGCAACAGCCAAAGACCAAAGCTATGTGCTCGGTGTTCTCACCGCAGAAGAACTAAAACACGTGATTTTCCCGATCGGAGCGAGCGCGTCCAAGGCAGATATTCGCGCCGAAGCAGCGGCCAGAGGATTGGCAGTTGCGCAAAAACCGGATTCCTACGACATCTGCTTTATCCCAGACGGCGACACCCAAGGTTGGCTAGAAGACAAAGTTGGCGCCAAGCCCGGCCTAATCAAAGACCGCGCGGGCAATGTTGTCGGCGAGCACGAGGGTACCCACGGCTTCACCGTCGGGCAGCGAAAAGGGCTCCGCCTCGGACGCCCCGCACCAGACGGACGCCCACGGTACGTCCTCGAGGTCCACCCAAAGGAAAACACTGTCATCGTGGGTTCGCAGAGCGCGCTTGCTGTTAAGGAGCTTGCCGGCTCGAGGTTTACCTGGTGCGGTGCGCCGAAGCAAAATGCCGAGGCGTGGTTCGAGGCAGAAGTTCAGGTTCGAGCACATGCCGAGCCGGTGCGCTGCGAGGCTGCTGTCATCGACGGAGAGTTTGTCACCAAGGTGAGCGAACCAATCATGGGTGTTGCTCCAGGCCAAACCGCCGTCGTTTACCTCGGCACGAGAGTGCTCGGTCAGTTCACGATTGATCGCACGGTCTCCGCAGTCTCCGTCGAAGAAGAGTTTGAGGTTGCCAATTGAGCGAACACGAGCAGGCCGCCGCGAGAGTCAACGAACTAGTTGACCAGATCAACACCCACCGCCGCGCCTACTACGAGGGCAACACGGTCCTGATTTCCGATGCAGAGTACGACGAACTACTAAAAGAGCTCGAAGCACTCGAGGCTAAGTACCCAGAGCTGGTAACCGGCGACAGCCCGACCCAAACCGTCGGAGGCTCCGCCAACGTTGCTTTCTCGCCCGTCACACATCTCGAACGCATGATGAGCCTCGACAACGCTTTCTCAGAAGAAGAGCTGCGTGCCTGGGCTGCCAAAATGGGCGACGCTCGCTTCCTTTGCGAACTAAAAATCGACGGACTCGCAATCAACCTCCGCTACGAAAACGGCAATCTGGTTTCTGCCGCCACGCGAGGCGACGGAGTTGTAGGCGAAGACGTTACCGCGAACGTCCTGACCATCAAGAGCATTCCTCGCAAACTATCGGGTGATGGCATTCCGCCCGTTGTAGAAATTCGTGGCGAGATTTTCTTCGGGGTAGAAGACTTTGCAAGACTCAACGAGGCTTTGGTGGCAGAAGAGAAAGCTCCGTTCGCTAATCCCCGAAACTCGGCATCTGGCTCGCTTCGGCAGAAGGATCCAAAAGTCACCGCGTCGAGACCCCTTCGCATGCTCGTTCACGGTATCGGCGCTTGGAAGGACGTGCCTACTGCCACGCAGTCCGAGGTTTACGCACTCCTCGAATCATGGGGGCTGCCGGTTTCAGACAGATTCAAGGTCGTGGCCTCTGTCAATGAAGTAATCGATTTCATAAATCAGCTACAAACCGAGCGGCACAGTCTCGAGCACGAGATCGACGGTGTCGTTGTCAAAGTTGACTCGCTCGCCGATCAGCGCGAACTAGGTTTCACTTCTAGGGCACCCCGTTGGGCAATCGCCTATAAGTACCCACCAGAGCAGGTGAACACCAAACTCCTCGACATTCGAGTGAGCGTTGGTCGCACGGGTCGAGCCACCCCATACGCTGTGGTCGCTCCAGTCAAGGTGGCCGGCTCAGTTATCGAGTTCGCCACCCTGCATAACCAAGACGTAGTCAAAGCCAAGGGTGTCTTGATTGGCGACACAATCGTCATTCGTAAAGCGGGTGACGTAATCCCGGAGATCCTGGGCCCGGTAATCGAGCTGCGTGACGGCAGCGAGCGCGAATTCGTGATGCCAACGAACTGCCCAGATTGCGGCTCGCCACTTCGTTCGATGTCCGAGGGAGACATCGATCTTCGCTGTTCGAATGCGGAATCCTGCCCTGCCCAGCTTCGCGAACGTGTCGCTCACATCGGTAGCAGGGGAGTCCTAGACATCGAAGCTCTCGGTGAAGTTACGGCTGTGGAACTTTGTCGTTCGATTTTGAAGTCTGAAGCCGGGCTTTTTTCTCTCACACTCGAGCAGCTACTAGAGGTGGACTACTTCAAAAAGAAGGA
>JBEBBA010000044.1:0-2698 GCA_041158585.1 Actinomycetota bacterium | reverse complement strand
AATGAGCCGCGTCCGGCGGTGATTTCGGCGCGGCCGTTTGAAAGCGCGTCCAGAGTCGCAAAGCGCTGGTAAACGCGGATCGGATCCTCGCTCGAGAGAACCGTGACGCCAGACCCGAGGGTGATCTTTGAGGTGACTGTCGCGATGCCAGCAAGTACGGTATCCGGGGCAGAAACCGCGAAATCGTCGCGGTGGTGCTCGCCCACATTGAAGGCGTCGATGCCGAGTTCATCGGCTGCAACTGCTTGAGCCACCACATTTCGCAGCACCTGGCCAGCCGTTTGTGCCTTTCCGCTGTCGTCTAGCGTCATGTCACCAAAGGTGTCGAGGCCGAATCGAAGTTGAGTTACGTCAGTCATGCTTTAAGTAAATACCCTCTTGACGTTTTTTGTTCCCAACTAATAGCGAGTAATCGCTCCAACTCCGTCGATCTTCGAGTGACGAATGTAATCGACACTCATCGAAGTAGTGGTCAGGTTGCCGTCGATGGTGTTTCCGACGAAGTTACCGCCCATTGCCACGTTCAAAATGAGGTACTGATCGGCGTTGAATACCCAGTTGTTGCCACCGATGTCAGTTGACTTCATCTCGTGGAATTTCACATCGTCGATGTACCAGCTGATTTTGTTTGGCAACCAGTCGATTCGGTAGGTGTGGTACTGACTGAAGCCACCGTTGATGGTCGTCACGTTGCCGCGGTTTAGGTAGTTCGGGCCGTGCAGGGTGCCCCAAAGGGTGTTCGGTAGGTGACCCTTGAACTCGGCGATGTCGATCTCGCCACAGGTTGGCCAACCGACCTGAGGCTGGTTGACGCCTAGCATCCAGATAGCCGGCCACTGGCCCGTGCCGCCCGAAACCTTGGCGCGGACCTCGATGCGGCCGTACCTAAAGCTCACTTTGTCGTAAGTCACAAGCTTGGCGCTCTTCCAAGTGCACTTGCCGTAGTAGCAGTTGTAGTTATCGGCACCAGTTGTCTTGGCTGCGGTGAGCACCATGTTGCCCTGGCCGTCTGTCTTGGCCATCGAGTTGGTGTACCACTGGCGCTCGTTGTTGCCCCAACCCGGGTTGCCACTGGCCGATCCATCGCCGTTCACATAATTCGTGGTCATGTTCCACTCATTAGCATTTGCGCTCGTGCCGGCTGGTTCATTGAATTCTTGCGACCAGAGGTAAAGGTCCTTTTGGCTGATGGTTACCGTGTTGGTCCGTGAACGCAAGACCTTCTTGTTCGCAAACTTGAGAGACTCGATCGCAAAAATCTTCAGGCCCGCATCTTCTTTAAAAGTCTGAAGGATTCGATCGCTACCCGTGTCGATTCGCTCGCCGTTTAGGTACCAGATGTAAGTCCTGGTTGCCTTTAGGTTGGCGACGGCTGGGTTGACCCTGGCCTTAGCGCCCGAGTTAATGACTATAGGTAACGAGGCAGCTTTCGTGATTTTTGGAGCTACTGCGGCGGTGGCCGAGGAAATACCTACGAGGCCCATGGCGAGTACGCCAGCCAAAACATAGCTAAGTAATTTGCGAAACATGAAAATGCCTTTCGGATTTCGCTTCGCACAAAGCGTGTGTTTCTAGCGTAGCCGACTTAGAGTGAAGCCATGAAACCTAACGCAATGCAAACCACTGCCGGATTTGTGCGTCTCATCACGGCACTCGCCCTCCTGACCGCCATCACTTGGCAGGTCAGCGACCGCCTCGCCAACAACGTCTTCCGACCAGGCGAATACTTCGCCTACTTCACTATCCAGACCAGCATGATTGCCGCCGTTGCCCTAACTGTCGCCGGCATCCGCAGCCTCAAAGGTCTCGAAGAAACCAAACTCCTCAACCGCGTTCGACTCTCCGTCGTCTCTTACGCTGTCGTAGTCGGCGTCGTCTATAACGCCCTCCTTCGCGGACTCCCAGGAGCAGCCGAAGACGGAAACTACGTCTGGCCGGTTATCCCTAACGAGATCCTCCACGTCTGGGCGCCGATCGTAATCTTCCTAGAATTCGCCATATTCAGAGTTACTAACCGCGCAACCATCAAGCAGATCTTCTGGGTCCTACTGTTCCCACTGGCTTGGCTGATCTTCTCGATCCTTCGCGGCTTTGCCACTGACTGGTGGGCCTACTGGTTCTTGAACCCGAACGACCCGGGCGGCATCACCCAGATGGTGACCTACATCTTCGGAATCATGTTCTTCTTGCTGGTCGCAGCTTCAGCCGCGGTTGGTGCCAGCAAGTTACTTCGTAACAACCTTCGCTGAGCTTGTCCTCGCGACTAGGTTGTAGCCAACCTTGGAGCCCGTGACTCGCAGCGAGATTGCCTTCTTCTTGTCTAGAGCAGACAACTTGTACGTCGGCTTGTTAGCTCCTGCAATCGGCTTGCCTGCCCTAAGCCACTGGTAAGTCAATCTGGTTCCGATGGTCCAAGTGCCGGTCTTCGCAGTCAAAACCTTCCCGACAGCGATCGTCCCGGTGAAGCTCGGCGTCGGGGCAGTCAGTGTTCCAGGCGTAACTGGCCCACGCTCGGCTGAAAGAACAGACAGACTCTGGTATCCGGGCTTGCTCGCAGTTACCCGCACTGATAGCCCCGCGTTGAGGTCGGCGATGTCGATCACATACAGACGCTCGGTCGCCCCGACGATTTCTGCCGAGTTTCTGTACCACTGATAGGTGAAAGTGTGTCCGGTTCCCCAACCGTTGGTGGTAACCG
>JBEBBA010000043.1:0-10466 GCA_041158585.1 Actinomycetota bacterium | reverse complement strand
TTTTCGCGGCCGATCAGCTCGAAGACTTTCTCGTCGGCAAACTCGTCGAGTTCTCGGATGTCTTGGCTCAGGGTCGCTATCTGAACTGTCTTGCCACGCTTCACCCGACCCGCATCCGGTTCGATCAACCCTTCGATGAGTTTTAGCAAGGTTGTCTTCCCCGCGCCATTGACCCCGACCAAACCAACGCGGTCGCCAGGGCCGAGACGCCAGGTCACATCTTTCAGCAGGTGCTTGTAGCTGAGATTTTCTACGTCGATGACGTCTTTACCCAGGCGGGCAGTAGCTAGTTTGTTTAGCGTTGCCTGATCTCGAATTTCTGGGACATTGGCAATCATCTCGTTCGCGGCTTCGATGCGAAACTTCGGCTTCGCTGTTCGAGCAGGGGCTCCTCGCCTCAACCAGGCAAGTTCTTTCGTGGCGAGGTTTTTGCGCTTTGCCTCGGTCACCGCGGCCGACCGCTGACGCTCGACACGCTGGAGGATGTAGGCGGCGTAGCCACCCTCAAATGGCTCGATTGCTCCCCCGTAAACCTCCCAGGTGTAGTTGCAAACCGCGTCTAGGAACCAGCGATCGTGAGTGACGACGATGAGTCCACCCGAGTTTTTTCCCCAGCGATTGTTTAGGTGGGCAGCAAGCCACGCGACACCTTCGACGTCTAGGTGGTTGGTCGGCTCGTCGAGCATGATGACATCGAAATCTTGCACCAGCAGGGCTGCGAGCGCTACTCGCCTGCGCTGACCGCCAGACAACTCGGCAACCTGCTTACTCCAGTCGAGGTCATTGAGCAGGCCGACGATTACATCGCGGACGCGCGGGTCAGATGCCCAAACGTGTTCCGGGGTGTCGCCGACTACCGCCTGGCCGATGTTTAGTCCCGGGTCGATCACATCGGATTGATCGAGCACACCGATTCGGATTCCGCCCCGGTGAGTGACTTGCCCCTGATTTGGTTCAAGCCTCTTGGCCAGGAGTTTTAGGAGAGTTGATTTGCCATCACCGTTTCGACCAACCACGCCGATTCGATCACCCTCATTGATACCTATGGTGAGGTTGTCGAACACGCGTTTGGTCGGAAAGTCCAGCGAGAGGCTCTCGGCCCCGAGAAGATGCGCCATTAGAGCTCGGCACCCCTGGCAGGGCCGCTCGTAGCGATACCGCCCACCTCTAGGGCGATTCGTGCCGCCGCCTCGGCTGATTCTGCTAGAGCCAAAACAGTTGGACCAGAACCCGAAACCATCGCCTTGAGGGCACCCGCCGCCTCCAAGCGATCGATAGTTTCTTGTAATTCGGGTCTCAGGTGAAGAGCCGCTTGTTCGAGATCGTTGTGCAGAAGCGGGGCAATTTCTCTTGGATTGCCTTTAGCCAGTGCCTCGATGAGCGGCTTTGCGTCTCGCTCTGTAGCAATTGGTCGGATTTCGTCGAGCGTCTTATAAACCAGTGGTGTGCTCAGACCGAAACCGGCTGGCACTAAGACCCAGTGCAGCGCTCCCGAGGCCTGGATCGGGGTTAGCTGCTCCCCGCGCCCCTTCCCGAGCGCCGTCCCGCCGAGAATGGCGAAGGGCACGTCCGAACCGAGTGAAACCGTTTCTTCGATCGAAAAATCTTTGCCAAAGAGCTTGGCCGCTGCGACAACGGCTGCAGCTGCATCGGCCGATCCGCCACCCATACCACCGGCAACCGGAACCTGCTTGTGAATGTGAATTGCGACCGGCGTTGGATCTATGTAGCGGACTGCTCGGGCGGCCAGATTCGACCCGTCGAGTGGCACACCTTCGGTTAGTCCATCAACCGATAGCGAGAAGTTTTCGCTGGGCTCTACGGTGACCGTTTCGCGAAGGTCGAGCGCGTGATACACCGAAACCACCTCGTGAAAACCATCTGGGAGGAGCTCGCCAACAGTGAAGAATAGATTGATTTTGCCTGGGGCGCTGGCCGTCACCTTCATCGCTCGACCAACTTTCTGACCTGCTCGAGGTAGTCGGCCCAGAACTTCTGGTGGCCCTCGAGGGCCTGCGAGCTGGTGATCAGTTCGTGCTTCAGCAGAAGTTCGCACTTCCCTAGGCCGAGCGAGTTGATCGTCACACTCACTCTGGAACGATCGATCATGGAAACCTGAACGAACCCCGGGTCGCGCACAACTAGAAGACGCAGAATCGAAGCTTCCGGCCAACGCTGTTGGTCTTTGAAAATCTGAAAGAGTTGCGAAGCTTCCGCAGCAAACAAAACTCTTAGCTCTATCTCGGGCATCTTCTTAAGCATGAGCCCTGGCAATCTTCACAAAGTCATCAATCGAAAGTGCTTCGCCTCGCAAAGTTGGGTTTACCCCAGAAGCCACGAGGAGTTCTTCTGCGCGAGCCGGCGACCCCGCAAAGTCAGCCAACGCCTGCCTCAGAGTTTTGCGACGCTGGGCAAATGCGCCATCGATTACCGCAAAGGTTTTCAACCGCAGGGCCTCGTCACCTAGAGGCTTCTCTCGCTTTGCGAAGTACACCAACGCCGAATCAACATTAGGAACCGGCCAGAAAATGTTTCTCCCAACGTTTCCTGCGAGATGCGCCTCCGCATACCAGGCAAGCTTTGCGCTCGGAACCCCGTAAACCTTGGATCCGGGTGCAGCGGCTAGACGGTGAGCGACCTCGGCCTGGACCAAAACCAAACCCTTTTTGATTGTGCCGAACTGCTCGAGAAAGTGCAGGAGCACGGGTACTGAAATGTTGTAAGGCAAGTTGGCTACTAGGGCGTCTGGGGAACTTGGAAGTTCACTGAGCTTTAGAGCGTCCTGGTGAACCAGTTTGAAGTCCTTGCCCGGCGCACGCTTGGAGACGGTTTCCTCTAAAGCGGCAGCCATCTTCGGGTCGATTTCGACAGCAACCACCTTTGCGGCAACCTCTAGAAGACCCAAGGTCAGCGAACCCAAACCGGGTCCAATTTCCACAACTGTTTCATCGCCTGTCAGTTTGGCGGCTGCGACGATTCTACGAATGGTGTTCGGATCGGTGACAAAGTTCTGCCCGAGCTTTTTGGTCGGCACAACATCGAGCCGTGCCGCTAGTTCACGGATGTCGGTGCCACCGAGGAGCTCAACCATTCCACTCACCATAGACAGCCTTGGTGTTTGTCGTCAGCTGGGACGCGACATCATTGACTCGCTCGCCGCGCACTTCGGCGATCTTACGAACTGTGATTGGCACCAGATAACTCGCGTTAGGGCGTCCGCGGTAAGGCTCCGGCGTCAAAAATGGGGCATCCGTCTCGACCAGAATTAGCTCTTTCCGAGCAAGAGCCAAAGAGTCGCGCAGGTGCTGGTTTCGCTTGATTGTGATATTGCCGGCGAATGACATGTACCAGCCATTTTCATTGCAAATCTCGGCAAGGTCAACGTCGCCCGAATAGCAGTGGAACACCACACGCTCCGGAGCGCCTACCCGTTTGAGGGTTTCGACCACCTGGGCATGAGCATCCCGGTCGTGAATCATCAAGGCCAGGTTGTTTTCTTTTGCAATTCGGATGTGCTCTTCAAAAGAGTGCTTCTGAAGAGCGATTGACTCGTCACCTTCGGTTCTGAAGAAGTCCAACCCCGTTTCGCCAATTGCACGCACTCGCGGTTGGGTGGCAAGTTCGGCGATTTCAGCGATGGCAGCGTCGAGTGCCGAACGGGTTTCGTAGAGCGGAGCTTCATTGGGGTGGATTGCAACGGCCGCGAGCACTCGGTCGTGCTTTGCCGCTAAGTCGGCAGACCACTTCGACGACTCGAGTGTGACACCAACCTGAACAACTCCGACGATTCCTGCCGCGGTTGCTCGATCCAGCTGCTCTTGCACACTGAGTGGTTCGTCGCCATCTTCGATGTCAAGGTGTGTGTGGTTGTCGTACGTGCCAATCTCGAGTGGCTCGGGCAGTGGCGGGTAACGAAGGTCGCGGGTGCTTTCGCCCGCATTTCGCGCACGAATGTGCTCCGACACCGGTTACTTACCTTCGTCGGCGGTTTCGATGCGCGGGAACAACGCCTCAGGCTCACCAAGTTTGGTGCCCGGAACAATTCCGCCCCAAACACCCGCACTGGCAATTGTCGAATCGGTTGCTACGCCAAGTGCGCCAGCGAGCTTTGCGGTGGACTTTGGCATAACCGGGGCCAGCAAAATCGATAGTGAACGAAGACCTTCGATGGTTGTGTAGAGCACGGTTGCCAGACGCTCGCGGTTTGCCTCATCTTTGGCAAGCACCCACGGCTCCTGAACGGTGATGTAGTTGTTCAACTCGTCAACCAGAGTCCAAACGGCACCGATTGCATCGTGAATCGCAATCTTCTCGATAGCCGCGTCGGCATCGGCCACAGCTTTCGCCGCGACTGCCTGAACTTGAAGGTCGGCGTCGGTGTAATCGCCAGGTGCAGGGACGACACCGTCAAAGTAACGGTTCACCATCGCAATCGAGCGCGATGCGAGGTTACCGAATCCATTGGCCAGCTCCGACTGGTAGCGAGCCGAGAGATCCTCCCACGAGAACGAACCGTCCTGGCCGAAGGCGATTGCCTTCATGAAGTAGTAGCGGAATGCATCCGAACCGAAGGTGTCTGTGATCTGCTCAGGGGCGATACCGGTGAGTTTGGATTTGGACATCTTTTCGCCGCCGACCAGGAGCCAGCCGTGACCAAAGACCTGACGCGGTGTCTCTAGACCCGCAGCCATTAGCATCGCAGGCCAAATTACCGCGTGGAATCTCAGGATGTCTTTGCCGACAACCTGAACTGAGGCGGGCCAGAGCGATTCAAACTTGGCTTGGTCTTCACCGTAACCGATAGCGGTGATGTAGTTGAGCAACGCGTCAAACCACACATAGGTGATGTGCGAGTCATCCCAAGGAATGTCGATGCCCCAGTCGAATTTTTCTTTCGAGCGTGAGATTGAGAGATCTTCGAGTCCGCGGCGAACGAACGAGACAACCTCATTCTTCGCAGATTCCGGCTGAATGAAGGTTGGGTTCTCGTTGTAAAGCGCGAGAAGGCGGTCTTCGAACTCGCTTAGCTTGAAGAAGTAGTTGGTCTCTTCGAGTTTTTCAACCGGACGCGTGTGAATCGCGCAAACCGGCTGACCTTCGAACGCACCCTCACCGTCGATCAGGTCGGCCTCGGTTTTGTACTCCTCGCAGCCAACGCAGTAGTTGCCCTCGTATGAACCGCGGTAGATGAAGCCGGTGTCGTAAAGGTGCTGCAAGAACTTTTGGACGTTCTTTTCGTGGCGCGGTTCGGTGGTTCGAATGAAGTCTTGGTTGTCGATGTCGATTGTTTCCAGAAGTGGAAGCCAAGAATCGCGGACCAGCTGATCGGCCCAGTCTTGCGGCTCTGTCTTGTTAGCGACGGCGGTGCGAAGAATCTTCTCGCCGTGCTCATCGGTGCCGGTGAGTAGGAAGGCGTTTTCGCCACGCTGGCGGTGCCAACGGGTTAGTACGTCGGCGGCAACCTCGGTGTACGCGTGACCGATGTGCGGTGCATCGTTCACATAAAAGATTGGCGTCGTGGCATAGAACGACGATCCGGTTGACGAGGTTGGCATTTACCTATCTTAACGCTCTGGCCTCAAGCGCTGCTTGGTAGAGCGCGCTCTTCGAGACTCCGTATTTCGCAGCACAAATTGCAACCGCCTGCTTTAGGCCGTTTTCCTGATCTGCCAGGACCTCTTCAACGATGTCTTCGAGCGGTCTGACTTCTTCAACAGCGCCTGCCACAACCAAGACCATCTCACCCTTCGGGTCGGTCTTCGCCCATTCGATCAAGTCGGCCAGAGGTGCTCGTTCGGTGTGCTCAAACTTCTTGGTCAGCTCTCGGCTTACCGTGGCCAGCCTGTCGGCTCCGAAGATTTCGGCGGCGTCCTCCAGCGCTTCCTTGATTCTGTGCGGTGACTCAAAGAACACCATGGTGCGCGCCTCTGCGAGCAGTGACCTGAAAGCCTTCTTTCGCTCACCCGACTTTCGAGGCAGGAAGCCTTCGAAGGTGAATCGATCGGTAGGCAAACCAGAAACGGCGAGCGCTGCGAGCACTGCGGACGGGCCTGGAATCACGGTGACTTCGACCCCGGCCTCAACCGCCGCACGAACCAGCAGGAAGCCTGGGTCGCTAACGGTTGGCATGCCAGCGTCACTCACCAGTAGGACGTCATCGGCCTGAGCAATTTCGACGAGCTGCGTTAGCCGAGTAGCTTCATTGTGTTCGTGCAAGCTGAACAACTTGGCTTCGTGACGAACCCCAAGGCTGTGAACGAGATTAAGCAGTGTCCTGGTGTCTTCAGCTGCGATGAATTTGACCGTTGTCAGCGCTTCGACGAGCCTCGGGCTGGCATCTTTGAGGTTGCCGATAGGTGTTGCAGCGATTATGAGCACGCTCTATTCTCGCAAACTAGGCTGGAGCGGTGAAGTTTCTCGATCGGTTTGGCATTTGGGCGATCCTCGCGGTCGCTGCGGTTCTGCGCCTGTGGAACCTCGGTTACCCAACCAAACTCGTGTTCGACGAAACCTACTACGTCAAGGACGCCTGGACTCTCTCGGAAGCCGGCCACGAACTGGCCTGGCCGACTAACCCAAACGAGGCTTTCGAAGCCGGCGATGTCAATAGCTTTCTCACCTCGCCAGCCTACGTAGTTCACCCACCGCTCGGTAAATGGCTAATTGCGCTGGGCATGAGGGCTTTTGGTGCTGAGAACAGTTTCGGCTGGCGAATCACGACAGCAATCGTGGGAATCGCACTGGTTTATCTCGCCTACGCCGTAGCGCGACGCGTCCTCGATTCAAGCCGTTGGGGTTTGTTCGTCGCCGCGTTACTAGCTATCGACGGTCAAGCGATCGTGATGTCTCGAACCGCCCTACTCGATAACTTCCTAGCCTTTTTCGCCCTGCTCGGCTTCTATTTCTTGCTGAGAGATCACGAGCGTTTCAATGAGTCCGTCTGGCGCCGACCATGGTTGGTTTACATGGGCATTAGTTTGGGTGCTGCGACAGCGGTCAAGTGGTCGGGTGTCTATTTCTTGGCTGCGTTCTGCCTTTACGCTGTCGGTCGCTATGCAATTCGTAGCAAGCAGGTCTGGCCTTCAGTTAAGAAGGCTCTTGCCACATTCGTACTCACTGTTCCGGTGGCACTCCTCACATACGTTGCAACCTGGAGTGGCTGGCTCTTTACCTCTGGAGGCTACGCTCGCGACACCGATGCCAACCCGCTAATCGCTCTTTGGAACTACCACGTCTCGGCATACAAGTTTCACGTTGGCCTGAGCTCACACCACGACTACTCGGCCAACCCGCTCACCTGGTTGTTCATGATTCGCCCGACTTCGTTCTTCTACGAAAGTTGCGGGCAAGGCTGCTCAACGGCAATTGCAGCAATCGGAAACCCCGTGATCTGGTGGGTCGGTGCTGTCGCCGTAATCGCCGTCTTCCTCGGTTGGATTACCAAGTTCGAACGCAATGCCTCGCTCATCCTCCTCGGTCTCGCGGGAGGCCTTCTGCCCTGGCTGCTTTACCCAAACCGCACTGTCTTCCAGTTCTACACAATTGCTTTCGAGGTTTGGATTTTGATGGCGATTGCCCTCCTCTTCAAACGCAACATCTCTTTAGCCACCCGTCCGAGTCGAGCAAAGAACTGGGTTTGGGTTTACCTCTGGCTCGCGGCTGCAGTTTCAATCTTCTTCATCCCCGTTTGGTGGGGCGTCAAGATTCCGCTCTGGTTTTGGCAGGCGCACATGTGGTTGCCCTCATGGATTTAGGCTAGAAGCCTCATGGGCTCATACACCGCTGTTCTTAAACGACCGGGCGTGACCCGCATCCTGCTTTCGCAGTTAGCTGCTCGCTGGGCTTTCGGCATGATCAGCCTGGGGTTTGTTCTGCACATCCAGGCCATCACCGGTTCATACGCAATCGCCGGCATCGCCCTCGGTGCAGAGACCCTCGGTGCCGCAATCGCCGGTCCAATGCTCGGGCGCCTGATTCCCTCAATTGGCGTGCG
Source organism: Actinomycetota bacterium (assembly GCA_041158585.1). Lineage (GTDB taxonomy): Bacteria > Actinomycetota > Actinomycetes > Actinomycetales > Microbacteriaceae > Rhodoluna. Next base: position 2,473 of record JBEBBA010000043.1, on the reverse strand, counting down.
GCCAATCGTTTTCACAACATCGACTATCGGCGCGGGAGCGATGGTTCTGCTCGGCATGGCTGATGGCTCGATGCCGGGTTATTTGATTTTCCTAGGACTCATAATCGGACTCACCTCGCCCCCGATTCAGCAAATTGTCCGACCGATTTATCCAAGCCTGATTAGCAAAGAGCAAACAAACCACCTGTTTGCTCTGGACGCCAACCTGCAGGAACTCATCTGGGTTGTTGGCCCAATTGTGGCAACGTTCATCGCAGCCAACGCGGGTTCCGACGTCGGGCTCTTCACCATGGCAGCCATTCAGATTGTCGGTTGCTACCTTTTCATTTCGAACCCCGAAGTGCGCAACGCACAAATCAACAAGTCCGCCAAACGTATGGGTCGAGTTCTGAAGAGTCGCGTTGTTTTCAGCAACGTGATTATGGGACTACTCCTAGTTGGGTCCTTTGGTGGCGCTGAAGTTGGAACTGTCGCTGTGATCACCGACCGAAACGTGTCAGGTCTTGTTTTGGCGGCTCTTTCAGCCGGGTCTCTAATCGGCGGATTCGCCTTCGGTCACCGCGCAAAAACCAAGTACGCCTTGAGCAAATTCTTTGCGCTAACCGCGGTCGGCTACCTAATGATTTTCTTCGCCCCAACATCAGCTATCTGGGTTGCGATTTGCTGGTTTATCGCGGGTCTCGGAATCGCCCCGATTTTCGCCGCGCTAGCCAGCATCATCGCTATCAAGTTGCCCGCTGGCGAAAGCGTCGAGGCTTACGGCTGGATCTCAACTGGGCAGCTGATTGGTTACTCCTCGGCAGCAGCTATGGCAGGAATCTTTGTCGACACGATCTCGGCAACCTCAGCATTTGCCGTCGCAGCTGGCTGCGGCGTGCTCGGGTTGATTGTCGCGCTGCTGTCCCTTCCGTTCACCCCCACCCCTCCATCAACGAACAAGGCAGACCATTGAACACTTTCGCCGTGAATTACTTCTACACCGCCGAACCAGAGGCGCTTGCCGAAATTCGGCCGATGCACCGCGAATGGTTGGCTTCGCTGCACGAGCAGGGCGTTCTACTAGCCAGCGGGCCTCTTATCGAGACTCCCGGGGCACTTCTGATATTTCGTGCCGAAAGCGCTGAGGCACTTAGCGCTCTGTTAGATAACGACCCATTCGACATCGCCGGATTCATTGGTGAAAGAGTTATCAACGGATGGAATCCAGTGATTGGTCCGTGGGTTTAGAACCTTATGACTTTCAGCCCCGACCAAAATCCGAGAATCCTTCTAAACAACGGACAAGTTCTCCCTCAGCTTGGGCTGGGACTCTACAAGGTTGGCCAGGACATCGGTGTCGAGCTGGTTCAGGCGGCAGTCGAAGCCGGCTACAGACGATTCGACACTGCTGCTCTCTACGACAATGAGTTCGAGGTCGGTGCTGGACTGCGCAAATGTGGCCTGCCGCGCGAAGACTTGTTCGTCACTACCAAGATTTGGAACGACCGTCACGGTCTCGATAACGCAACCGAAGCGATTGACGAGTCCCTTGATCGATTAAACATCGAATACATCGACATGCTTTTGATCCACTGGCCTTGCCCGATGAAGGGTCTATTCGTCGAAACCTGGGAGGCTCTCGAAAAGGCGCTAGAGAGCGGCAAAGTTCGCGGCATTGGGGTCAGCAACTTCCATCAAAACCACTTGGAGGAGCTGATAGCAAACTCGAGCGTTGTTCCGGCTCTAAACCAGATCGAACTCCACCCGGGCCTGCAACAGCGGGAACTAAGTTCGTTCAACGCGAGTGCGGGCATAGCCACCGAGGCCTGGTCACCGCTAGCTCGAGGAAGATTCAACGACAACGAAACCCTTCTCGGGATCGCTTACAAACATTCACGTTCGATTAGCCAAGTGATTCTGCGCTGGCAAATTGAACTCGGAAACCTTGTAATTCCAAAAACATCGAATCCCGACCGCCTGGCTGAAAACATCGATGTTTTCGACTTCAGCCTCGACCACGAAGACCTGCAACAAATCGCTTCACTTGAATCCGGGCTTCGCACCGGGCCAAACCCAGAGGAGTTCAGCTAGACATGAGAGTACTAATTTCTGGTTACACGGGACTTGTGGGAACAGAGGTGGCAAAGCAACTTAGAGCCGCAGGTCACGAAGCGATCAAACTCGAGCGGGACGAACCAAACCTTGCCGAACTCATCGAGACCATCGACGCGGTCGTCAACCTCGCCGGTGCTACCACCGGCAAGATTCCCTGGACAAAGAAGTACAAAGAAGAAATCGTCAGCTCAAGACTTGAAACTACAAAGAAACTTGTTTCAGCCATCAACGGCTCTAAGCGCAAACCAGCGGTTTTGGTTAGCGGTTCGGCATCCGGTTTTTACGGCGACTGCGGCGACCAATGGCTGGACGAAAACTCCCCCAAAGGCACCGGGTTCCTTTCTGACCTAGCCGCTCAGTGGGAGGCCGAAGCACAGAA
>JBEBBA010000042.1:0-20135 GCA_041158585.1 Actinomycetota bacterium | reverse complement strand
TCGAGCAGGGACGCGTCCGTGCCCACCATTAGCGCTTTGAGATCCGTAAACATTACTGAGCCTTATTCGGTCGAATTTTCGCTGGAACACCAACGGCTGTGTGGTTGTCTGGCACGTCGGTTAAGACCACCGCACCTGCCCCAATGATACAGTTTTGCCCGATTTTGACGCCCTGAATGACAGTTGCCCCGGCACCGATGTGGCTGCCCGATCCAATTCGGACGTCGCCGCAAAGCTTGGCACCCACCGAAACGTGGCAGTTTTGCCCAATCAGATTGTCGTGCTCAATGATCGCCCCGGTATTCACAATCGTGTTTTCTTCGATGATCGCCGCAGTGTTCACGATGGCCCCGCGCAAAACCTGGACGCCCTCCAAAACCACAGCGCTCGGAGCCACAATCGATTCGTTGGCCTCGATTGCCAAAAAGTTGAAACCCAATTTCTTGTAATTCTCAAAAACCTTGGCGCGCGCTCGGGTTGAACCAACCGAGCCTATGCCGTTGAGCAGCAGGTACTTCTCCGGGTCGTTCAACGAGAATTTGTCGTCGTCGCCCAGCCAAGTTGCCTCAAAAGTTACCTCTTCGGCCGGTGCGACGTAGCCGTGCAGCTCGTGCCCCTTCTCGGCCAAAAGCTCTTGCAAGATGCGGGCGTGGCCGCCAGCGCCGAGCATTACGAGCAGAGGAGTCTTAGCCAACGTACTCGCCAACTTCGTAGTCTTGCTCGGCTACGGTGCCGACTACCTCGTAGAAGTCGAAGGACGTGCGTCCGGCACCCGGGCGACGGCATTCGAGGTCGGCCTCGGTGATCACCGAACCAGCAGTGATCGGGCGCGCTGCAACGAGCGAACGGCGAACCGCTGCACGGTTGGAGACCTCGATCGGCTGGCATTCCTTGACCGGTTCGCCCATCGCGATGGACGCCTGGCGAATCAGGCTCACCAGCTCGGTGAGTTCTGCCGGGTCTAGCGATGCCGCGTGGTCCGGACCTTCCATGTTTTTGTCGAGGGTGAAGTGCTTTTCGATCACTGTTGCACCAAGCGAAACGGCGACGACCGAGGCCAAGGTGCCGGCCGAGTGGTCGGAGTAACCGACCTTCAGGCCGAAGCGCTCGGCGATTACGCGAATTGCCTGCAGGTTCAGGATGTCCAGCTCGGCTGGGTACTGGGTGGTGCAGTGAAGGATCGTCAGCTTCTCTTCGAGAATCGGGCGAAGGGCCGGCAACTTGAAGGTGTTCTCGAGTGCCTGCTCAGTTGGCTTTAGCTCGGACGAGACTAGGCCGTTCGAGATGGCGTAACCGAACGCGATGAACTTGATCGAGCGTTCGATCTCTTCAAGGTTTGCCATGCCGGTAGAGAGGATGGTTGGCAGGTTGGCTAGACCAGCCTCGACGAGCATCGGAGCGAAGGTGAGATCACCCGAGGCAACCTTGACGAGCGGAATGTGCAGTTCGTCAATCAGGAAGGCGAGCTCGTCTAGGTCAAAACCGGTCGAGAGGAACCCAATTCCGCGCTTCTTGCAGTGGTCGCGAATCGCGGTGAACTCGGCGTGGCTGAGTTCTAGACCCTTGAGGAGGTCCCACTGGCTGCGGGTGTCGCCGTCACCGGTCTTTTGGTACTCGGCAAGCTGTGCGTCCTTGCGAGCGAGCTTGTCGGCCGAGAAGGTCTGAAACTTGACGATGTCGGCACCCGCCTTGATCGCAACCTCGACCATTTCGATGGCCTTCTCGAGCGAACCGTTGTGGTTCACTCCGGCCTCGGCGATGATCAGTACTTTCTCACTCAATGTGACTCCTGCCAGAATTTCTTCTTCGGTGGTTTAGGTATTTCGTAGGTGGCCAAAACTTCGGCGGCTTTCTTGGCGAAGCCCGGCAAACCAAAAGGCGTTCCGACGCCTTCGATTGCCTTCAAGAATTCTGGGCTAACCGCGTGCTTTAGCGCGCTAAGGATCTCTGCGCGTTTCGCGATCGGCTTGATCACGCTTGCCGACATCGGGCGTCCCTCTTGACGGTTACCAACCAGGACGGCGGGAACACCGAGGACGGGTGCCTCTAAAACTGTGGAAGAAGAGTTACCGGTCACGACACTCATCTGCTTCATGGCGCTCAGGTAGCCAAGCTGCCCGAAAGATTCGACGTAGTCCACCTGGTTAGGGCGCTCGGCTGCGAAAGCGGCGATTGCGGCGCGAACCTCTGCCGAACCGATGTCGTTGTTGGTGCCGGTGATGATCAGCTGCGCGCCCTCTTGGTCGGCAAAGTCGCCCATCGCGGCAAGGAGTTCGTCGATCAGCACCTGTGCCGGCGCTTCGTCGAATGCGGCTGGGTGGAAGGTCATCATTAGGTTCTTCTCGGCAAAGCGAATGCCGAAGCGCTCGGCAACTTCTGCGCGATTGAGCAGGTTGAGCGACTCGAGAGCGTCGAGCACCGGCGCCCCAAAGTTGAACACGCGGTCTGGTGCTTCGCCGAGGCGCTCAACGCGGTGGCGGTGGCCCTCGGTGGTGGTGAAGTGCAGGTACGAGAGCTTTGTGATCGAATGGCGCAGTGCGTCATCCATCGCCCCCTCGGTGAGTTCGCCACCGTGGATGTGCGCAACCGGGATCAACAGGATCGTCGCCGCTGTCGCCATCGCGAAGGCTTCGAGGCGGTCTCCCAAAACCACGACAACATCAGGCTTCAGTTCGTTTAGTGCGCGAGCAAACTTGGATACCGCTTCGCCGGTGTCGATTGCTGCCTCGAGCGAGGAGTCTGACTCGCCCCAGATCGGAACTTCGGCAGCCGGGGTGAAACCGGCGGAGGTAACCTCGGCGACGGTCATACCGTGCGCTTTGCTCAGGTGAGATCCGGTGACGATTAGCTGAAGCTGGGTGTCTTGGCGCGCATCGAGCTCGGCGAGCAGGTTACGCAGCAGACCGAAGTCGGCCCTGGTACCCGTCATCACCGCGATCTTGCGCATCAAAACTACCTTCTGGCCAGGCGCGGGGTGCTCGGCAGGCAAATCAGCGACGCGTGCAGAGCCGTCGCGGTAGCTAGGTCGGCTGCCGGCGCCGACTGGTACATGCGCTGAGTGTGTAGCAGGTTCCACATCGGTCGAACCAAGAGGCCGACGTCGTGGCAAGCCTGCAAAAGTTCGTCACGCTGTTCGAGCGAGGGTTCGTCGAGCTGGACGGCACAGAGCCAGTAGTTCGAGCTGGTGCCCTCCGGTTCAAAGACGAACTTGGCTCCCTCGAAGTCCGCGAAGGCCTCTGCGTAACGCAGCGCGAGAACGCGCTTTTCGTCTAGGAAGCCATCGAGTCGCGTCAACTGAGCCATACCCATGGCCGCGGTGAGGTTGGTCATGCGGTAGTTCCAGGCCACCTCGTCGTGCTCAAACTCCCACTTGTGCGGCAGCTTGGCCGTTGTGGTGATGTGCTTGGCGCGCTTACCGATGGCTTCGTCGTCGGTCAGGATCACGCCACCGCCACCGGTGGTGACGATCTTGTTGCCGTTGAACGAAATCATGCCGGTGAGTCCAAAGGTTCCGGTGTGCTTGCCATCGACGAAAGAACCGAGCGATTCGGCGGCGTCTTCGACAACCGGGATTCCGAACTCGTCGGCAATCGCGACAATCTCACGAATGCGAACCGGGTGGCCGAGGGTGTGCATCGGCGAAATCGCCGCGATGCGAGCGCCCGTCTCGGGGTTGTAAACCTTGCCGCCCTCGCGTCTCATCTGCTCGAGGCGTTCGCGCAGCTTCTCCGGGCTCATGCCCATGGTGCCAAGCTCGCTGTCGATGAAGTGTGGAATCGCTCCGGCGTGCGCAACCGCGTTTGCGGTGGCGACGAACGAGAGGCTCGGCACCATTACTTCGTCGCCCGGCATAACACCAACTACATAGAGTGCAATGTGCAGAGCAGAGGTTCCATTGGAAGCAGCGATGGCGTACTTAGCGCCGGTGATTTCCTGGATCTTCTGCTCGAACTGCGGAATGAACGCGCCAACCGAAGAAACAAAGGTCGAGTCGATGCACTCGTTGAGGTACTGCTTCTCGAGTTCGCCGAGCTCTGGTTCGTGCAAACCGATCGGCGTCGAAGACTCACCGACGACCGAGCGAATTCGGGCGACGAAGTCTGTGACGTCGATAGGCATCAGACGGTGTACTCGTCTGGACGGTATTTGGCTAGGTTGACCGGGTCGGTGAACCACTCGACTGTCTTCTCTAGGCCGGCGCGGAATCCTTCGACACCCTTGATCTCAGGCTCCCACTTCAGAACCGACTTGGCCTTGGTGTTGTCTGAGAACAGGCGCTCAACCTCAGAGTTCTTCGGGCGAACGCGGTTTGGGTCTTCGGTCGCAACTGCGCCAGCACCCATGATCTCGTTGATGATGTCGAAGGTCTGACCAATGGTGACCTCAAAGCCGACACCGAGGTTGGTGACCTCGCCGAAACCGGTGGTCGCGTGCAGTGCCTTCTCGAAGCCCTTCGCGGTGTCGGTCACGTAAGTGAAGTCGCGGGTCGGGGTTAGCGAGCCGAGGTTGATTTCTTTCTTGCCAGCGGCGAGCTGAGAAATGATGGTCGGGATCACTGCGCGAGCCGACTGGCGAGGGCCGTAGGTGTTGAAAGGGCGAATCGTGATGGTCGGTAGCTGGAACGACGAATAGAAAGCGCGGACCATCTGGTCGGCACCGATCTTCGAAGCCGAGTACGGCGACTGGCCCTGAAGCACGTGGCCTTCGTCCATCGGCACGTACTGAGCGGTGCCGTAGACCTCGGAGGTCGAGGTGTGAATGAAGCGCTCAACTCCTGCATCGCGCGCTGCGTTTAGCAGGTTGAGGGTTCCGGTGATGTTGGTCTGAACGTAAAGGTCAGGTGCGACGTAAGAGAAAGGAATCGCGATCAGTGCGGCTAGGTGCAGCACGGCGTCCTGGCCTTTTACCAACTGGTTCATGTGGTACGGGTCGCGGATATCGCCCATGACGACTTCCATCGAGTTCTTAACCTCTGCAGGCAGGGTGTCTAGCCAACCCCAAGAACCAATCGAGTTGTAGATGGCTAGTGCTTTGACCTCGTGGCCAGCACGCACCAACTCCTCTGCAAGGTGAGAACCAATAAAACCGTCAGCGCCAGTAAGAAAGACCTTCATGGTTGCCAATTCTAGCCGAAGGGGGGTTTTTGAACGCTAGGAGAAACGTTGCGAGGGTTTTTAGTTCGCACACGCGCACATTCTGCAGAAAACGCTAATTAGTAGTGCCACGATTGAGGCATGACCTCTTTTAGTCGCAAAGTTCTGATCGTCGAGGACGAACCACTGCTGCGTTCGCTCATCGCCGACAACCTTGAGCGCGAGGGATTCCAGGTCGCCTCGGTCGGTTCGGCCTCTGCTGCACGCAAGGTGTTTGACGATTTCGACCCAGACGTTGCCCTGCTCGACATCGAGCTCGGAGATGGCCCTACCGGTGTCGATCTCGCACTGATCCTTCGCAAGAAACTGCCGACCATCGCTTTGGTTTTCCTGACTCACATTCCTGAACCACGCGTCGTCGGAATCGACAACAAGAAGATTCCAAAGAACGCTGCCTACCTGAACAAGGAACGCATCGCCGACCCAGGCGTACTGCGTGACGCCATCGAAGCAGCCCTTCGCGACCGTGTCAAAGAAGAATTCCGCGACGACAAGCGTGGCCACAGCCTCGAAAACGTTTCGCGTTCTCAGCTGGCTGTTTTACAAATGGTGGCACTGGGAATGTCCAACGCCGAAATCGCGTCCGAGCGAGACACAACGATTCGCGCGGTAGAAAACTTGGTCAAGCGTGCTTTCATCGCAGCGGGCATCGACCCAGACGCGGGCGGCAACCCGAGGGTCACCGCCGCACGCGAGTACATCAAGGTAGCCGGGCTACCTTTCGGTAAGTAGAACTACTTCTTCTTCTTTTTGGCGGCAGGCTTCTTCTTCAGAACCACTGCCTGCGCAGCGATAACCTGCTTGCCGTTGAAGGTGACCGAAGGCGATCCGTAAAGCTCGTAACCGTCCTTTAGTGCGTCCGAAACCTTCTGGCAGAACGCTGAGTCATCTACACCGGTAAGAAGTCTGTAAGCCTTCTTCGGCTCTGGCTTTGCCTTCTTCGCCTTTGGCGCTGGCTTTGCAACAGCCTTCGGGGCTGCCTTTGGAGCCGCAGGCTTGGCAGCAGGCTTTGCGGCCGGGCGGCCAGTTGTGGTCTTTGCTAGGGCTGCGCGAGGTGCACGAGTAGCTGCAGGACGAGCTGCTGATGGACGGGTGGTTGGTTTGGCTGCGGCAGTGGCCGGCGCTTTTCTTGAAGTTACCATGCCTAACAGTGTGGCAAATCAATTCAAAGATTCAACCAAGTTTTCCAAGTATTCACTTGGTTAAGGCATTGTATTTCAAAACTTCTTTGGCAAATGCCTCGCCGACAGCAACCGAGCGGTCGCGGTAGCCGCGCCAGTTCTTGAGTGTTACTTCTTTTTGACCCTCCACCGAAACGCCGAGTTTTTCGAAAGCGCGAGGGTAGGTGGCAAACCACGAGTGCATCGCCGCAAGGCCAACCTCGATATGGAACTGCATTCCCCATGCCTTCGGGCCAACCTTGAAGGCCTGATTGATGTCGCCGGTCACGCCGAGCAGCTTCGCGCCTTCGGGCATCGTGAAGGTGTCGTAGTGGAAGTGGAACACGTCTGGGTTGCTGCCGAGCGCCTTCATGATCGGGTCGGCACTTGCCTCGGGGAGCATGTCAACCTTGGTCCAGCCAACCTCTGGGGTTGGGGTTTTGTAAACCTCTGCGCCAGCAGCCGATGCGAGCAACTGCGAACCGAAACAAATTCCGAGCAGAGGCATCTCGAGATCCAGGGCCTGGTTGAACAGTTTTCGCTCGATCGGCATCCACTCGTGTTCAGCTTCTTCGAGCACGCCGGCGATCGCGCCAAGCGAGATGAGACCGTCGTATTCGGCCAGCGGTGTGGTCGGTGGGGGAGCGTTCTCTACGTCCCAGGTGTCGATCTCTAGACCGGCTTCGATTAGGGGTGCGGCCAGCTCGTTGAGGTGGTCGTCAAGGTTGTGTTGAATCACAAGAATTCGAGGCATTTGCCTAGCGTATCTAGAAGAGTCGATTCTCGCTATTGTCAATTCCGCGCATCAGGTCGTAGTCGAGCACCAGACACTCGATGCCTCGGTCCTCGGCAAGCGTGCGGGCCTGCGGCTTGATCTCTTGAGCCGCGAAAATTCCGCGAACCGGGCGTAGTTGCGGGTCACGATTTAAGAGTTCGAGGTAGCGGGTTAACTGTTCGACGCCGTCGATGTCACCTCGTCGCTTTAGCTCGATCGCAACGGTTTCGCCGTTGGCGTCCTTGGCCAAGATGTCCACCGGGCCAATCGCCGTGAAGTATTCGCGGCGAATCAGAGTCATGCCCTCCCCAGCGTGGTGCAACTGCTCTGCGAGCATTTCTTGAAGGTGAGCTTCGACGCCGTCTTTCTGGAGGCCGGGGTCGTCACCCAGGTGGTGCTCGACATCGCTGAAGATTTCGTAAATCGACACATAAAGGATGTCGGCTGTCTTGGTTTGGCTAACTCGCCAAACTTCTTTGACGCCCGCCTCGACCTGAGTTTCGTCGGGTTCCATGGTCGTGATCGTGCACGGTGGGTTCATCCAGTTGAGCGGTTTGTAAGAACCGCTGTCGCTGTGAACCAATATGCTGCCGTCACCCTTGAGCATGAGTAGCCGAGTCGCCATCGGCAGGTGGGCACTGAGCCTGCCAGCGTAATCAACGGTGCACTGGGCGATAACGAGACGCATTTACTTCTTCGGCTTCGCCTTTGCCTCGAGAACATTGATGCGCTCCACCAAGTGGGTTAGCGCTTTGTCTTGGTCGGCTAGGTGCTCTTGAATCTTGCGGGCTTCCTCGAGGATCGCCGTGGCATCTTCGTAAGTGGCAATCGCTCGCTTCTCGGCGGCGGCGGCCTGAATGTTTTGGCCCACGATGATCACGGGTAGCAGAACAAGTTGCAAGAAGGTTTGGGCAACCCAACCGACGATAGTGATCGGATCACCGCTCATGATGGAAGCCGGGAGGCTGACCAGTGCAATAGCTAAGAACAGGTACGCGGCCCACATGGTGCCGACTCGCTTGGTGATCCCTAGCCCGATACGAGCGTTAAGTCCGAATTGGTTTTGCCCGGACTTCTTACGATTCTCAACATGCGGGTGAGGCTCGTATTTGTAGCTGGGCTTTGTCACTTAGCCGACTTCTCCCGGTACTGAACCTGGACCTTAGTGGCGGCCGGAATCGCAGTGATGTTCCGAACCACGACTGCATCCACTTCACGTCCGAGCAGGGCTTCGACTCTCGGCTTGACGCTGTCGTCGGCGATGTTTGTGCCTTCGAGAGTCACAGCGATTGTGCGAGTGCGGCTGCGGGTCAAGAACTTTGCGCTGTCGATCACGGCAATCATCGAGATTAGGAACGCGGTGTAGGCGAACTTCATCCAGAGCTCAACACCCAAAAGGCCGATGATCAGACCGATGCCGAGACCAGCGAGCAGGTAAGCCATTTCGATCCAGCCGGCCTCGTCTGAACGCAGGCGAATGACCGAGATCACAGCGAAGAGCGCAAAACCGACGCCGAGAGGAAGGCTGACAGCGCTGAGTGCGCCGGTTAGAGCGAAGAGTGTGATGTTGATCGATGAAATAGCAACCGCCATGTCGCGGTTTCTGTGTCTGCGGTAGTACAGACCGTAGGAGAGAAGAATTACCGACGCGAGGTCGAGGGCAAAAGATAACAGGAAATTCCCAAGGTCTGAACTAATCACAGGACTTAGACTAACGGCAAATGAACAGGAACAGCATGCGACTAATCTCGAGAGTTTTGACTGCGGTACTTTTAGCGACGGTCAGCTTACTTGCCGGTTCAAGCGCGCAAGCCGCGACTTTGACCCAGGCAGACATCTACAACCCTGCTCGAATCAACGCGATCAGCTTCAACATTCCTACCGCTAGCGTGAACGCTCTCTCCAACCGCAACAGCGCGAAAACCTACACCGCTGCCTCGGTTACGATTACAGCTAACGGCACGACTATGGGTCCGATTCAGATCGGTTTGCGCCTGAAAGGAAGCACGTCACTCGAGCTCCTGAACCAGCGCCCGTCATTCAAGGTGGCGTTCAACTGGAGCGCGCTCAAGGGCCAGCGCTTCCTCGGGCTCAAAAACATGACGCTAAACGCCATGACCCAGGACACCTCGAAACTGCATGAATTTGCGGCATACAAACTGTTCAACGCGATGAACGTCGCTGCCCCTCGCACCGGTTGGGCGACCGTAAAGGTCAACGGTGTTGACCGCGGTCTTTACGTGAACGTGGAGTCAGTGGACGACATCTTCTTGGGGACTCGCTTCAAAGACACCACCGAACACCTATACGAGGCTGTCGCCCTCAAAGACCTCATGCCGGGCAACGCCAACGGACTCGAGAACGATGGCGCTTACCTCGTGAAGGAAGGTTGGCGAGCCGCCCCTCACAAGAAAGACCTTCAGGCGTTGATTAATGCCGCCAACATCTCAAGCCAGGCCAGCTGGTGGGCAAAACTCGCGACTGTAACCGACCGGTCGCAGCTGATCCGGATGTGGGCGACCGAAAACTTCGTCGGCCACTGGGACGGCTACTCGGGCCCGATCATCAACAACCACTACTGGCGAAGCAACGTCTCGGGCAAGTTCTCGATGATTCCTTGGGGCACCGACCAAACTTTCGGTGAAAACCGTCAGACATCTACCCCAAACGACGACTACTTCTTCCCGATGGATAGAGCCGCAGTTGGGTTCCCATGGGTTTGGCAGGCTTTCAAAAAAGAGACCATGAACCGCGGTTTGCTGTTCCGCAAGTGCCTCGCCTACAAACCCTGCAAGACCGAATACCTGCTTCAGCTCAAAGCCGTTTCGGCTAAGGCAACCAGCATTCGCCTAACCACTTTGATGAAGAACGCTTCGACTCTGATTGCGCCGTACTCGAACGACGCAACCAAGCAGGAGCAGGCTAGAACTCAGGCATGGGTTGTGAAGCAGCAGGCTAAGGTCGCAGCACTGCTTAAGCTCAACAAGATCAAGTAGTTAGTTCGTCGGGGTCGGCTTTGGCTTAGGTGCCAGAGTCACCTTGAGGTTGCCACCCTCGGCCTTCACCGGGTTGAGCTCCACCCAGGTCTTGCCCGGTGCAAGCTTGATGCGCATGCCCTTAGCATCGGTCAAGACAATCGGTGCGGTCTGGTTAGTTTTCGACCAAGTTCCCTCGACGACTTTGCCGCCGGTGAACACCGAAACCAGGCCGCTGCCAACCATCACGGTCTTTGGCACCTTGCCGTACTGGTGATCAATTTTCATACGCATAACAACCACATTGTCTGCCTTGAGCTGCCCAGCGCCAACTGATTCGTGCACCTTGCCGTCCTGCTTGCGAACCCAGCTCGAAGCGCTCCAAGTCCACTCGGCAAGCGCCGAAGGGTAGTAAGCCTTGAAACTTAGGACCTCAACACCATCGCTAACGGCGGTCGCCGAAGCCGCGTCGGCGGCAAAGTCAAACATGCCGGCCGGAGCTGCAAGATCTGGGTGAGCGCCAGCGAGTTTCGCCACGTCAACGATCACGTTGTGCGGTGCCGTTCTGGTTTTGTCGCGCGAGAAAGTGCCCTTGCCCTGTTCTGCGGTTTCGCTGGCGTTGTAAACGTCAGTCGCTCGCATCATGTTCACGAACTTGAGCTGGCCGCCCGAGTAGCAGACGATTCCGCCAAGTGGGCTGATGATGTCTGGGTCCATCGGTCGAATCGAGCGAACTGGGCCGACGGCGTTGGGTAGGTCGGAGTGGAAGACCGCCACGAAGCGAGTCAATCCGCCCTCCACCATTTCGTCGAAGACGATGTCTGCACGGTCAATGCCCGCCTGCGGGCGAGCGACATCGAGATTGTCGATCTTGCAGGCCACCGACGGGCCAGCGAGGAACTTGTTGGTGCCTTCTTCGAACTTGATGCCGGTCAGCGGAGCCGTCACATAAACCTTCGGCTTCTCGGTTGGGGTCGGGGCGACGTCTGGGGTCGCCGCGCATCCTGCCAAAAGAGCAAGGGTTCCGGTTAGAGCAGCAAGTCGAATCACACGTTTCATACGGGCGATTGTAGGTGAGGTTTGAGGCAAAGGTCGGCTACTTGGTGAATGTCCAGGTGCGGGTTAGCTCGGCGACCTTGTAACCCTCGGAGGCAACGAGCATGACCTTGCAAACTCCGGTGCCGTTCATTTTCACGGTGGTTGCCTTTGAAGTCTGCGCAACCTCGCATGGGCCTAGGTAGCTGAAGAACCCTTCTTGCCCGGCAGAAGTCATCGGCGTATCGGTGTTCGCCAACGTGAACTTACCTGCGCCTAGTTTCTTTCGGTAGGTAACAGCTGCAACCTTGCTCACCCAAACCTGAGGATTCGGAGACATGTTGATTCTGAAAGTCTTGGCAGCGTAAGTCGCGGTCGATGTAGTCCACGATGCGAAGGTCACGGTGCAGTAGCCGCTTGACGCGTTGGCCCTCACTCCGGTCGCCACGATCGAGCAGGAACCAACAACCTTCGATGGCTTGCGAATCAGGGTCAGAGTGGCGCCCTTAGGCAACTTGGTTGTGGTGGTCCACTCCGGGTCTTTGCTGACCTTATAACTCGTCACAACCTGCTTGCCGATCGGCACCTTGATTGTCTTGGTCACCGAGTTGTACTGAGCGTCGGCGGCAATTGTGACGGTTAGCTCACAGGTTCCCGAGGCAACGTAGGTCGTGAGGACGCCATCGGTGTAGTCGCAGTTGGCTGTGGTCTTGAAGCTACGGCTACCGGTCGAGTTTGTCGCGACGGTCACATCGGCCCCGACGCCAGGGGTCAGCAGCTTGATCGGCGAAATCTCGAGCTGAGCCGGCAGGCGGCCAACATTGACGTGAGCGAGCGTGTAGCCGTAGTGGTAGCCGATGATTCCGTCGGCAGGGCGGTGTTCGCCGGTAGGCGTAGTCATGCTCACGACGCAAGTGCCGGGCGCGAGGGTCGTCAGGGTTCCAGTCGCCGGGTCAACGCTGCACTTTGCATTCGCCGGGTCGCCGAGCACGGCGAAGCGCGGTGCTTTGTCGGAGTTGCTTCCCGCGAGCGGTTCAATTTGTGTGCCGTAGGCAAACTCGGTTGGCGGCTCGTAATAGAGCGAAAGGTTTGTGATCTTGCGGGTGGTCGCAGCTGTCACGAAGCTTTGGGTCAGGTGACGGTTGTTCAAGAAGTTGCGCGCTTCGTTCTTGGTCCACTCAGCGCCGCCACCCCAGTAGATCGGGTCGTTCATGACGTCCTGGTTGATGGTGTTCCAGACTTTGTCCAAGAAACCAACGGCGTTGCTCACCTTCGCAGCCTCACCAACCTGCGCCAAAGACGACTGGTAAAGCTGCAAACAGGTCGGGTATTCGATGCACTTAACAAACATCGAACCAGCGCTCTGGCCGTTGCCAGCAACCGTCTTGGTGTAACCAACACCTGCTTCGCGAAGCGTGTTGTCGAGACCCCAAGGGTGCATCGTCATGATTCCGGCGCCGTCAAAGTGCACGTGATAGTTGTTGATGATGAACCACGAATAGGCGTCCCAGTGTTCGATGAAATGCTCGAACGCCCACATCTTCGTCATTTCGCCCATATCGGCGAACCGGTTTATCGAGTCCCACCAGTCCTTGCCCGAAAGCGAGTTGATCTGGGCGATGTTCGCGAGGTCGTCGCGCTGGGTTTCATCGCCCTCGTGCATCTGCATTGCACCGTAGGACGAGTTGATGACGTCCTGCCAGTAAGCGCCCTCGTAGGAGTGCTGGGTGCCAGTGGTGAACCACCTCTTATAAAGAGGTTTCTCGTAAGTCTCGAGGAGCATGTGCAACCCAAGGTCGCGGCCGTTCACATAGAGCCTCATGTAACCCGTGCGCGGAGCCGGGATGCCCGCAGCACGAGCGATACGGTAGGCAACCGTCTCGTGCAACATCGACTGGTCTTGAACCATCGAGTTGAGAGTGATTTCTTTCAGGCCGTAGAAACGCTGTTTCTTGTTGGCGTCGCCAAAGTTGAACTTGACCTTCAGGCCTGGCTTTTGGTCGGTGACGACGCTGCAGTTGGTCGAGTTGCAAACCGCCAACTTTCGACGCGAACCCCAGCCACCCTTGATGTGCGTGCCGATCGACATCGCAGCCGACTGAACGCCGTCGGTGGTGAACACCGCCGTACCGTTCTGCCACTTGACCTGGTTGCTGTAGCTGTCGGCGGCGAGCGCACGAAGCGACTCCTGCGGAAGCGTGATGTCGATGCGGTTGATCTTTAGCGGATCGTAGAGAAACGCTGCCGGGTCCGAGCCCTCAACGTATTCGGATCGCCCAGTGGCCGCCTGAGCCGGCGTAGCCGAAACCCCCGAGACCACAAACAGGGCGCTTAGCGCCACTGCCAGCCCCCGCTTGGCATGCCGGAAAAGTTTCACCTCTCAATGCTATGGCGTAGGTTGGACACTATGAACCCCCAAGCCGACAACTCTAAGAGTTCTCCCAGACTTGAACTTCTGTGGGAACAGACCTTCGAACAGCCAGATGGCACCCGCCCGAACCCCGAGTTCTGGAGCCACGACATCGGCGATGGCACGGAAGCCGGAATCCCTGGCTGGGGTAACCAAGAGCGCGAGTGGTACACCGACGACTCGATAGCCACCAAAGACGGCAAGCTGGTCTTCACCGCGACCCGCCTGCCACAGCCAAACGACTTCGACGCCTACTACGAAGGCAGCGCAGAGTTCTCGAGCGGCAAAATCCACACCAATAAGAAGGTGCACGTTCTCTACGGACGGGTCGAAGCCACCGTCAAAGCCCCAACCGGCAACGGCACCTGGCCTGCCTTCTGGATGCTCGGCACCGACCTCGAAACCGTCGGTTGGCCCGAATGCGGCGAAATCGACATCCTCGAAATGCGCGGACGCGACCCAGAGACTCTTGTCAGCACCGTCCACGGCCCCGGCTACTGCGGCGAATTCGGTTGCGGCACCGAGATCCCGTGCCCGCCACTCAATGAAGGCTTCCACACCTTCGGCGTTGACTGGCTCGAAGACAGCATCACCTGGCACCTCGACGGCAAACCTTTCCACACCGTCACCCCAGAGAGCGTCGCCCCCAACCACTGGGCATTCAACCACCCGTTCTACATCATTATGAACCTCGCCATGGGCGGCGGTTTCACCGGCGACATCGACCCAACCCTCAACCACGCAGAGATGCAGGTCGAGAGCGTGCGTGTCTATTCGATTGACGGCGTGGGCGAGGTCAAGTTCGGTCTAAAATAGAGGTGTTCGCCACCGCTGTCGCGCGCAAAAGCCACCAACCAGCAGGAGTTTATCCGTGCCAAAAATCATCGTTGAGGTTATGCCAAAGGCCGACCTTCTAGACCCTCAGGGCAAAGCAGTCGGCAACAGCCTGAAGCGCGCCGGACACTCGGTTTCGACCGTCCGAATCGGCAAGCGAATCGAACTTCACTATGAGAACACCCCGACCGAAGCCGACATCGAGAAGGCTAAACAGGCGGCGGCTGATTTTCTTTCGAACGGCGTGATCGAAGACGTCGTAGCAGTAACAGTCGAGGCGTAACCGATGAAGATCGGTGTAGTCACGTTCCCCGGCACCCTGGACGACCGCGATGCAGCTAGAGCCGTGCGGCTCGCAGGCGCTGAGGCAGTGAGCCTCTGGCACGCAGACACCAACCTCCACGACGTCGATGCAGTTGTGCTGCCGGGTGGCTTTAGCTACGGCGACTACCTGCGCTGCGGAGCGATTGCCGCTCAGGCACCAGTGATGCAGACCATCATCGAGAAGGCCAACCAGGGCCTTCCGGTTCTGGGCATCTGCAACGGCTTCCAGATCCTCGTCGAAAGCCACCTGCTACCAGGCGGCCTGATTCGCAACGAACACCAGCACTTCGTTTGCCGCGACCAAAAACTGATCGTCGAAAACATCGACACCGCCTGGACCAACGAGTTCAAAATCGGTGAAGAAATCACCATCCCGCTCAAAAACGGTGAGGGCGGTTACATCGCCGACGAAGAAACGCTCAAGCGCCTCGAGGGCGAAGGGCTAATCACCTTCCGCTACAGCGAGGTAAACCCGAACGGTTCGATGAACAACATCGCCGGTCTTCGCAACGCTCGCGGCAACGTCGTCGGGCTAATGCCTCACCCAGAGCACGCCGTCGAGCCTGGCTTCGGCCCAGACACCAAGGTCGCCATGCGCTCGGGCGTTGACGGCCTCAAGTTCTTCACCTCTGTCGTCAAGTCGCTAGTCGAGGCATAAGCATGAGCATCCACGTTGACACCACCAAAGAAGCCAAAGCGACGCCAGACAAAGCGCAACCCTGGAAGGAACTCGGCCTAAAAGAGGACGAATACCAGGAGATCAAAAACATCCTCGGTCGCCGCCCGACCTCTGGCGAGCTCGCCATGTATTCGGTGATGTGGTCTGAGCACTGCAGCTACAAGTCGTCCAAGATCTACCTCCGCCAGTTCGGCGAAAAGGTCACCGACGAAATGAAGAAGCACCTCATGGTCGGCATGGGCGAAAACGCCGGTGTCGTAGACATCGGTGAGGGCTGGGCCGTCACGTTCAAGGTCGAGAGCCACAACCACCCGAGCTACATCGAGCCGTTCCAGGGTGCCGCAACCGGCATCGGCGGCATCGTCCGCGACATCCTCAGCATGGGCGCGCGCCCGATCGCCGTAATGGATCAGTTGCGATTCGGTGACGTCAGCAACCCCGACACCCGTCGCGTCGTCGATGGCGTCGTCGCCGGCATCAGCTTCTACGGCAACTGCCTAGGCCTCCCAAACATCGGTGGCGAAACCGTGTTCGACAAGGTTTACCAGGGCAACCCGCTGGTCAACGCGCTCAGCATCGGCGCCTTGCGCCACGAAGACCTTCACCTCGCCAGCGCCAACAACCCCGGCGACCAGGTGATCCTGTTTGGTGCACGAACCGGTGCCGACGGAATCGGTGGAGTGAGCGTCCTCGCCTCCGAGACCTTCGACTCAACCGGCCCAACCAAGCGTCCGGCGGTTCAGGTCGGCGACCCGTTCGCCGAGAAGGTGCTAATCGAGTGCTGCCTCGAACTCTACAAAGCCGGAGTCGTTAGCGGAATCCAAGACCTCGGCGGTGCCGGCCTCAGCTGCGCAACCTCCGAGCTCGCCTCAAACGGCAACGCCGGCATGAGAATCCAGCTCAAGAACGTGCTGCTGCGCGATGACTCGCTCACCCCAGAAGAAATTCTGATGAGCGAAAGCCAAGAGCGCATGATGGCCGTTGTGCCAAAGAAGGACCTCAAGGCCTTCGAAGCAATCGTGAACAAGTGGGAAGTCGAGTACTCGGTGCTCGGCGAAGTAATCAAAGAACCACGCCTCTACATCAACTGGGGCGACGAAGAAATCGTCAACGTGCCACCGCGCTCGGTTGCCCACGACGGCCCGGTTTACGACCGCCCGGTCAAGAAGCCGAGCTACCAAGACAAGCTGAACAAAGAAACCAGCAAGGGCCTCCCCCGCGCAACCGACTCGGGCGACCTCGCCACCCAGTTCGTCGAAATCATCACCAGCCCAAACCAGGCCTCGAAGAGCTGGATCACCGACCAGTACGACCACTACGTTGGCGGCAACACAGCACTCGCAATGCCAGACGACTCGGGCATGATTCGCGTAAGCGAAGAAACCGGCCTGGGCGTTGCCCTCGCCACCGATGCCAACGGTCGCTACGGCTACCTCAACCCCTACGAAGGCGCCAAGCTCGCCCTCGCCGAAGCATATAGAAATGTCGCGGCGAGCGGAGCGAAGCCCCTCGCCGTCACCAACTGCCTCAACTTCGGCTCTCCCGAAAACCCTGAGGTCATGTGGCAGTTCAAAGAAGCAACCGCTGGCCTTGCCGACGGCTGCCTCGAACTAGGAATCCCCGTCACCGGAGGCAACGTCTCGTTCTATAACCAGACTGGCGATGTCGCCATTCACCCGACCCCGGTTGTCGGCGTCCTCGGTGTTATCGACGATGTTGCAAGACGCATCCCGTCTGGCTGGCAAGACGAAGGCCATAACATCTACCTCCTCGGTGAGACCAAAGACGAGCTCGACGGCTCCGTCTGGGCCGGTGTGATCCACGACCACCTCGGCGGCAACCCCCCAGCCCTCAACCTCGAAACCGAGAAGAAGCTCGCCCAGGCCCTCAACGCAGCCAGCGAACAAGGGCTCCTCGCCTCCGCCCACGACCTCTCTGAAGGCGGCCTCGCCCAAGCAGTAGCCGAAAGCTGCTTCCGATTCGGCGTTGGCGCAAGAATCTTCCTCGACGAACTCAAAGCCGATTACAACATCGACGACACCGCCGCCCTCTTCTCAGAGAGCACCAGCCGAGTCCTCGTCTCAGTAGGCCGCGAAGACGACGTCAAGTTCGTAGGCCTCTGCGAAGCAAGAGGAATCCCCGTCCACCGCATCGGAGTCACCGACGGCACCAACCTAGAGATCCAAGGCATCGCCAACTGGGAACTAGCCGAGCTATCTAAGGCTCACAAGGCGACTCTGCCTGAACTATTTGCCTAAACACGTCTTGGGTAGAAATTAGACTCGGCTTATGGGGATAGACGAGACACTCAAAGCGCTACGAAATTTCGTCGCTGAACGCGATTGGCAACAGTTCCATACACCCGAGAACTTAGCGAAGAGCATCTCAATCGAAGCCGCTGAACTGCTGGAGTGCTTTCAGTGGCAATCGACACCTAGCAACAAAGCTGTAGCCGACGAACTGGCAGACGTTTTGACTTATTGCCTTCTACTAGCCGACAAACTGGGCCTTGACCCGCTTGAGATTGTCGCGGAAAAACTCGAAGAGACGAAGGCCAAGTACCCGGTTGAGAAAGCACGTGGATCGAGCGTGAAGTATGACCAGCTTTAAAATCAACCAAATCCCTTTCAACACAAAGTCGATCAGCGAACTTTCACTGCAGGCTGAAGAGCTAAACAACTGGCCGGTCGTCTACACGCTAAATGACAAGCAACAGATTTACATCGGTGAAACCACGAACGTCGAGATGCGAATGCGCCAGCACTTGCAAAGTGCCGAGAGACAAAAACTAAAGCTTGCAACCGTAATTCTCGATGCCACTTACAACAAGTCAGCTTGCCTAGACCTCGAGTCTCACCTGATTAGTTACTTTCACGCCGATGGCAAGTATCAGGTACTCAACCGCAATGGCGGGCTGACCGACTCGGACTACTACCAGAGGGACAAGTACCGAGAGTCCTTCAAGGAGATATTCGATGAACTTCACAAGTCCGGAATGCTCACACGCTCTATTCCAGAGATCGTAAATAGTGACTTCTTTAAATACTCCCCGTTCAAAGCTCTGAACCATGACCAAGCTGCCGCGGTCGAAGGCGTCCTTGAAAAGCTCACTTCAGACATCGACAACCAAAAGAAGACACCAATTGTCATTCAGGGTGACCCGGGCACTGGAAAAACAATTGTCGCCATCTACCTCTTGAAACTTATCGAGGACATCCGCCAAAGCACAGCCGATGACGTCCTAGATGTTGACTCACTCTTTTCAGACTTCTTTGCTGAGGGCTACCGCGAAACGTTCAAAGATTTGAACATCGCCCTAGTGATTCCTCAAGTTTCATTGCGCAGTTCGATTCGCAAGGTTTTCAAACGAACCCCTGGCCTTAGCCAAGACGCAGTCATGAGCCCATTCGAGTTAGCCAAGTCGGGCAAGAAGTTCGATGTAGTGATTGTCGACGAGGCCCACCGACTACAACAACGCGCCAATCAGCCCGCTGCTTCTCAAAACAAGGATTACCGCGAGATCAACATCAAACTCTTTGGCAGAGACGACATCCAAAAGACCCAAATCGACTGGATAAAGGCGTGCAGCACACACCAAATCTTCCTTGTCGACTCTGCTCAGAGCGTAAGACCGGCTGACGTGCCAAGTCACTACCTTGAAGCACTCGTTACCGAGGCAAAGAAAGACCACAACTTCTTCAGACTTACATCTCAGATGCGAGTAATGGGTGGCACTGACTACATCGACTTCATCCGGCAATTACTAAACCAAACTTGGAACAAACCGCTGCCATCTTTCGGTGAATATGAATTCAAGTTCTTCGATGACTTCGCTGAAATGCGAAATGAAATTCTCAAGAAGAACGCCGAGCACGGGCTTTCACGCCTCGTTGCGGGATTTGCGTGGCCTTGGGCTTCTAAGCGCGACAAGTTGGCACACGACATCGAAATTCAAGGTCTAAAGTTACGGTGGAACAGCACCGCGTCTGACTGGATCAACTCGCCAAACTCCATCGAAGAAGTCGGCAGCATCCACACAGTCCAGGGCTACGACCTCAACTACGCCGGCGTAATCATCGGCCCTGAATTGGGCTATGACGAAGCCACAGGGCGCATCACCTTCAAGCGTGACAAATACTTCGACGTAAAAGGTAAAGAGAACAATCCGAAACTAGGAATTGTGTATTCCGACGCGGATCTACTGCAGTACGTACTGAATGTTTACCGTGTTCTTCTCACTCGAGGCATAAAAGGAACATATGTCTTCACCGCTGATGCCATGCTCAGAGAGCAACTCATGAGCGCGTTCGCTAACTAGACCGGCTCGCTAAAGAGTGAGAAACTAAAACTGCACATAAGTTTGGGGTCGACTTGAAGAAGTTCTTAGTTGCTGCAGTGACTGCAACTCTTCTCGCGCTTAATATCCACGCTACGCCACCAGCATCTGCCTCCAATGGCTGCGATTCCTACGAGCAGACCATGGTAAATGCCATCAACTCGGCGACCTTGATGTCGACAATTACCACCGCCGCCGCAAACTGGAGAACCTGCCTTTCAGGATATGCCGACTCTCGCAACAGTTACTCCGCGTATTTCTATACGGCTGGAGGTTTCTATTACTCGATAATGACTGCCGCTAACACATACAGTTACGCAGGGCGCTCCTACGCCATGAAAGCCGCCGCTGACTATCGAATGTCTCTGATGGGTGAAGAGTCTTCGATTAACACTAGAACGGGTGCAAGTAGTTGCAGTTCGATGTATCAAACAGTCATTGCGGCGGGACTCAA
>JBEBBA010000041.1:0-5424 GCA_041158585.1 Actinomycetota bacterium | reverse complement strand
TACGCAACCCACCCAGGTGACACCGGTTCTCCTGAAGTTCAGATTGCAGTGCTCTCGCGTCGCATCAAAGACCTAACCGAGCACTTCAAGGAGCACAAGCACGACCACCACTCGCGTCGTGGTCTGCTACTTCTAGTCGGTCAGCGCAAGCGTCTGCTTGGCTACCTCCAGAAGGTAGACATCGCACGCTACCGTGCCTTGATCGAGCGCCTCGGCCTACGCCGCTAAGCGTCTTAGAAAAGAACCGCCCGACTCGTAACGACTCGGGCGGTTTTTTCATTACTAGCCTTTGTCGCGGGCCTCTGCTACCCTGAGAGAAGCGACGTGGCAGGTTTTGCTGGTCTTCGGTCGTGGATCTTGGAATTCTTCCAAGGTTTTCTACTGCAGACCAGGGCATCCCTCCAATGTGGGCAAGTTTGACTTGCCATGCTCGCTAAAGAAGAAATAAAGAGGAGGGACCATGGTAGGTCCAGACAAAGTAGAGCCAATGGATGGTTCGCAGGCGGAATACGCCATCATCAAAAACCCAAACGGTACCGAGCGTGTTATTCGCTTTGAGACCGGTCGTCTAGCTCAGCAGGCACAGGGTGCCGCAGCTGTTTACATCGACGGCGAAACCATGCTGTTCTCGGCAACCACCGCGAGCAAGCAGCCAAAAGATCAGTTCGACTTCTTCCCATTGACTATCGACGTTGAAGAGAAGATGTACGCAGCGGGTCGCATCCCAGGATCGTTCTTCCGTCGTGAAGGCCGCCCAACCACCGATGCAATCCTTGCCTGCCGTCTAATCGACCGTCCGCTACGTCCATCGTTCGTCGATGGTCTTCGCAACGAGGTCCAGGTTGTCGTCACCGTTATGGCTATCGAGCCAGACGAGATGTACGACGTTGTTGCGATCAACGCAGCATCGATGTCAACCCAGCTTGCTGGTCTTCCATTCTCGGGCCCAATCGGTGGTGTGCGCGTTGCACTCATCAACGGTCAGTGGATTGCATTCCCTAAGTACTCGGAGCTTGAGCACGCAGTATTCGACATGGTCGTTGCTGGTCGCGTAATCACCGAAAAGGACGGCTCAGAAGACGTCGCAATCATGATGGTTGAGGCTGAGGCCACCGACACCGCACTAGACCTAATCGAAGCTGGCGCTAAGGCTCCAGACGAGGACGTTGTAGCTGCCGGTCTAGAGGCTGCCAAGCCGTTCATCGCAGAGCTAGTAAAGGCACAGGCTCGCCTGGCTGCCAAGGCTGCAAAGCCGCTAGCCGAGTACCCAACCTTCCCGCCTTACACCGATGAGGTTTACGACGCGGTTGCCGCTCTTGCCGAGGCAGAGCTAGGCCGCATCTACCTAATCGCCGACAAGGTCGAGCGTCAGAACGAAGACGACGTCCTGAAGGCATCGGTCAAGGAGAAGCTTGCAGAGACCTTGACTGAAGAGCAGCAGAGCCAGATTTCGGCTGCTTATAAGTCGGTAACCAAGAAGGTTGTTCGCACCCGTGTTCTCAAAGAGAAGATCCGTATCGATGGCCGTGGCCCTCGCAACATCCGCGTCATCGACGCAGAGACCGCGGTAATCCCACGCGTTCACGGTTCGGCTATCTTCCAGCGCGGTGAAACTCAGATCCTTGGTATCACCACTCTGAACATGCTCAAGATGGAACAGCAGATTGACTCGCTGAGCCCAGAAACCACCAAGCGCTACATGCACAACTACAACTTCCCGCCTTACTCGACTGGTGAAGTTGGCCGTGTTGGCACCCCAAAGCGCCGCGAAATCGGTCACGGTGCTCTGGCTGAGCGTGCACTCGTTCCAGTTCTACCAAAGCGCGAAGACTTCCCTTACGCAATCCGTCAGGTGTCTGAGGCTCTCGGTTCGAACGGTTCGACCTCGATGGGTTCTGTTTGCGCATCGACCCTTTCGCTACTAAACGCTGGTGTGCCACTGCGCGCCAAGGTTGCCGGTATCGCGATGGGTCTGATCTCGGACGAGATCGATGGCGTCATGAAGTACGAGCCAATCACCGACATCCTCGGAGCCGAAGACGCCCTTGGCGACATGGACTTCAAGGTTGCCGGAACCCGCGACTTCATCACCGCGATTCAGCTGGACACCAAGCTAGACGGCATTCCGTCGTCTGAGCTCGGTCGCGCTCTCGCTCAGGCTAAAGAGGCCCGCCTCTCGATCCTGGACATCATGGACCAGGCAATCGATGGCCCAGACGAGCTAGCCCCAACCGCACCTCGCGTAATCGCGATCAAGATTCCTGTCGACAAGATCGGTGAGGTCATTGGCCCTAAGGGCAAGATGATCAACCAGATCCAGGACGACACCGGAGCTGACATCTCGATTGATGACGACGGAACCGTTTACATCGGTGCAACCAACGGCCCTTCGGCCGATGCTGCCCGTGCTGCCATCGACGCAATCGCCAACCCACTTGTTCCAAAGGTTGGCGAGCGCTTCCTAGGTACCGTTGTGAAGCTAGCCACCTTCGGTGCGTTCGTTTCGCTGGTTCCTGGCAAGGACGGCCTGCTGCACATCTCCGAGCTTCGCAAGATCTCGGGTGGCAAGCGCGTCGAGAACGTTGAAGACGTGCTCGAGGTTGGCCAGAAGGTTCAGGTTGAAATCACCAAGATCGACGACCGCGGCAAGCTTTCGCTGAGCCCAGTCGTTGAGGGTGAAGAAAACGCTCCTGCCGAGGAAGACGACGCAGAGTAATTTCGTGTCTGAGATCTTTTTTCCTTTAGATCAAAACGACCTTTCGTTCACCGCTTCGGGAGGTAGTTCGGTTCGCCGAACTATCCTTCCGAGCGGTGTTCGTGTTTTAACCGAAAACGTTCCGGGCGCTCAGAGCGCCTCGGTCTCTTTTTCGGTGGCGGTTGGTTCTCGAGACGAGACAAACGGCCACTTCGGTTCGACTCACTTCCTTGAGCACCTGCTTTTCAAGGGAACCCGCAAACGAACAGCGCTAGAGATCGCCATCGAGTTCGACCGCGTGGGCGGATCAAGCAACGCTGCAACCGGCAAGGAATACACCAGCTACTACGCTCGCGTGCAGGACAAGTCGATTCCTGTTGCCGTTGACGTAATCGCCGACATGCTCACGTCCTCGCTAATCGACCCTGTCGAGTTTGAAAACGAGCGAACGGTGATTCTCGAAGAACTCGCAATGAACGACGACGACCCGCAGGATGTCGTCCACGAAGCTTTCGCCGAGGCTGTGCTTGGCGACCACGAACTTGGCCGTCCTATCGGTGGCACAAACGACACCATCAACGCCGTAACCCGAGACGCTGTTTGGGATTACTACCAGCAGAACTACCGCCCGCAAGATCTAGTGATCGCGGCCGCCGGCGGGGTAGACCACGCCGAACTTATCGCTCTGGTTGAGAAAGGCCTAGCCGAGGCAGGCTGGGACCTCGCTCTGGAGGCCGATCCGGTCGCTCGTCGCGATCAAACTCCAGCGGTGATTAAACGCAGCCAAGCCCTCAGGGTGATTACGCGACCACACGCTCAAGCGAACATTTTGGTCGGTTCCCAGGGAATCCTCGCCGAGGACCCACGTCGTTACGCAATGGGCGTTTTGAACACCATCCTTGGTGGCGGCATGAGTTCGAGACTCTTCCAGGAGATCCGTGAAAAGCGCGGCCTCGCTTACTCGGTTTATTCGTTCAACCAGGGTTATTCGAACGCCTCTTACTTTGGTCTCTACGCCGGCTGCTCGCCTGCCAAGAGCCGCGAGGTCACCGAGCTGATGCTCGCCGAGTTCGACAAGGTGGCAACGCAGGGTGTCACGGCGGCGGAGTTGGACCTAGCCAAGGGCAATATCTCGGGCGGGCTGGCACTCAAGTTTGAAAGTACTCAGGCCCGAATGAGTCGCCTGATTGGCTCGGAAATCGGTTCGGGAACTTTTGTGGACCTAGACGAATCGCTTCGTCGCTTTGAGGCTGTTTCGCTCGAGGATGTTCAGTCGCTCGCGGCCGACATAGCGTCGCGCGAACGCTCGATTGTTGCGGTTGGTGACCTCGATGAGCAAGTCTTCGAGGGCTTGGTCTAACCTAGTCACGTGACCAAAAAGATTGCAGTCGTAGGCGCTACAGGGCGCATGGGTAAGCTCGCGCTCGAACTGATCAAGGACTCTTCAGATCTTGAAGTTTTCGCTGCACTCGATTCGAAGAGCGAACTCGGCGAGGTTCTAGGGGCAGATCTAATTCTCGACCTGACCCGACTAGATGTCAGCGAGTCGGTGGTCGCCTTTGCTCAAGCCAACTCGATCCCGGTTGTCGTAGGTACGAGCGGCTGGTCGAAAGATAAGGTTGCTGGGCTGGATTCCGACGGCAGCGCGGTCGTGATTATCCCGAACTTCTCTATTGGCTCGATGCTTGCCACGAAGTTTGCCGCTGAAGCGGCGAAGTACTTCGGCTCGATTGAGATTGTCGAAACACACCACGCCGGCAAAGTTGATTCACCCTCGGGCACTGCGGTTAGAACCGCCGAGCTGATTTCGGCAAACCGCGGCGAAGCCAAGCTAATCCCAGGCGTCGGTCAAGAGGCCAGGGGAGAGGTTGTTGCCGGAGTTCCAATCCACAGCCTCCGTTTAGAAGGCGTCAGCGCCAAGCAGAGCGTTTTCTTGGGTGGCGACAGCGAAGTGCTGACAATCAATCACGAAACCAGTTCTATTGCGGCTTACAGCGCTGGCATTTTGGCCAGCATTCAGTTCGGGCTCAAGTCAACCGGAATCTCAGTCGGGCTAGAGTCGGTTCTCAGCTAATGCAGCGAGCCAAGGTCGGGGCTTTTGCCACCGGTGTTCTCACCCTCGTTTACCTCGTGGTTCTCGGCCAGTTCGGCCTGAAGATGATCGAATCGGCGACGCCGGTTGGTGTCGTTATGGGCTCGTTGGTACTGATTTTTCCGCTCTTTGGTCTCTGGTTTATGGTCCAGGAGTTTCGCTTCGGAATTCGAGTCGAGAAACTTGCCAGCCGACTAAACGAAGAAGGGGCTTGGCCTCAGTTTGACCTAGAGGTTAGGCCCAGCGGTCGCGTGATTCGCGCTTCGGCCGATCGAGTTTTTCAGGAGCAAAAGGCCAAGACCGAGCAAAACCCCGATGACTGGCGTGAATGGTTTGCTCTATCGCTCGCCTACGACGCTGCCGGCGATCGCTCGAGAGCCCGAAAGGCTATGCGAGAAGCCCTTTTGAAGGCTAGCGAATAACCTTCAAGCGCTTGAGGCCGATGTACATCTGGCAACCGAGGCAGTAGTCAAATGCGGCGTTCAAGAAGGCAGCGACGAAGGCTCCTGCTGCCGCGAAGGTGACTCCAGCTACGATTCCAAAGAACCCCAAAACCACGCCGGTTCCAGCGACGAGCAAGCCGACGAGCTGGGCGAACTGCGGCCCCGCTGAATCTTCTAGTTCCTTGGGCGCGTTT
>JBEBBA010000040.1:0-3137 GCA_041158585.1 Actinomycetota bacterium | reverse complement strand
GCAATCGAGCCCGCCTCGTTGATACCCGGGTGAATGATCTGACCAGCCTCCGACTCTTTGTATGAGAGCAGTAGGTCGCGGTCAACCGAAAGGTAGTGCTGACCCTTCGGGTTGTAGATCTTCGCGGTTGGGAAGAATGCATCCATACCGAAAGTTCTTGCCTCATCTGGGATGATCGGCACGATTCGCTTACCAAATTCGCCGTCACGTAGGAGGTCTTTTAGTAAGCGAACGAAGGCCATGGTTGTAGCCACTGCCTGGTTACCGCTGCCCGCCTTCGCGATCTCATAGGTCTTGTCACCAGGAAGATCAAACGAGACATACTTCGAACGGCGCTCCGGAAGGTATCCACCGAGAGCTCGACGGCGTTCGTGCATGTACTGAATCTCGGGTGCGTCCTGCCCCGGGTGGTAGTAAGGGGGCTGGTATGGGTTTTCTTCGAGCTGGGCGTCCGAGATCGGAACGCGCATTTCGTCTCGGAAGTCTTTGAGGTTTTCGAGCGTGAGTTTCTTCATCTGGTGGGTGGCGTTACGGCCCTCGAAGCTCTTGCCCAGACCGTATCCCTTGATGGTTTTAGCCAGGATTACCGTTGGCTGACCCTTGTGCTCCATTGCTGCCTTGTAAGCCGCATAGATCTTCTTGTAGTCGTGACCGCCTCGCTTGAGGCCCCAGATCTCGTCGTCGGTCATGTTGGCAACAAGAGCGGCGGTGCGAGGGTCGCGACCGAAGAAGTTCTCGCGAACAAACGCGCCGTTCTCGGTCTTGTAGGTCTGGTAGTCGCCGTCTGGAGTCTGATTCATCAAATCGATGAGCGCTCCGTCAGTGTCTCGAGACAGCAGGTCGTCCCACTCGCGTCCCCAAACAACCTTGATGACGTTCCAGCCAGCACCGCGGAAGAATGCTTCGAGTTCCTGCATGATTTTGCCATTGCCTCGAACCGGACCGTCTAGGCGCTGAAGGTTGCAGTTCACCACGAAGGTGAGGTTGTCCAGTCCGTCATTTGCGGCCAATTGAAGCGCGCCGCGTGACTCAACTTCGTCAAGCTCGCCGTCGCCGAGGTAGGCCCAAACGTGCTGACCCGAGGTGTCGGCGAATCCGCGCCCAGCCAGGTAGCGGTTGAACTGTGCCTGATAGATGGCGTTGATCGGGCCAATACCCATCGACACAGTTGGGAACTGCCAGAAATCTGGCATGAGACGCGGGTGAGGGTAGGAAGAAAGCGAGCCGGCCGCGTGTGAACGCTCCTGGCGGAAACCATCCAACTGACCTTCACTAAGCCGACCCTCAAGGAAAGCTCGTGCGTATGGGCCAGGTGAGGCGTGACCCTGAACGAAAATCTGGTCGCCGCCCTGTGGGTGGTCTGCGCCTTTGAAGAAGTGGTTAAAGCCAACCTCGTATAGCGAGGCAGAGGAGGCGAAGGTCGAGATGTGACCTCCGACACCGATGCCAGGGCGCTGCGCACGGTGAACAAGCATGGCTGCGTTCCAGCGCATCCAAGCGCGGTAGGTGCGTTCAATTGCCTCGTCACCGGGGAACTCCGGTTCATCCTGTGTGGAGATCGTGTTGATGTAGTCGGTGTTGAGCGAGGTTGGAACAGGGATGTGCAGTTCGTGCGATCGGCGCATGAGACTGAGCAGGATCTCTCTTGCTCGGGCTGGTCCGTGAACGCGGGCTACGGCATCAAGGGATTCGAGCCACTCTCGAGTCTCTTCAGGGTCTTGGTCTGGCGTGAGCGATGCTAAGTCGTTGTTGAAAATGGACACCGACATTCCCTTTCGTGGGGGATTCAAGTTAGGTTGCCCTTTGTTAGGGCTTCTAAAAGTTTATGCTCTTGGGAAGTATTCGCGCGTCTTTCTAGTTGGCAAGATTGACTTGAACAAAGGATTTCGAAAAATGTCTCTAATCATCGGCGACCAAGCCCCAGACTTCACCCTCACCAACCAATTTGGCGAAAGTGTTTCACTCGCGGACTTCCGCGG
The DNA here is from genome assembly GCA_041158585.1 of Actinomycetota bacterium. Taxonomy (GTDB): domain Bacteria; phylum Actinomycetota; class Actinomycetes; order Actinomycetales; family Microbacteriaceae; genus Rhodoluna. The sequence continues at coordinate 1,158 of JBEBBA010000040.1, read as the reverse complement.
CAAAAAGAACGTCGTCGTTGTCTTCTATCCACTCAGCTTCAGTGGAATTTGCACGGGTGAGCTTTGCGAGTTGCGAGACAACTTCGGTCGATTCGAACGTGAGGGTGTCGAGCTTCTTGCTGTAAGTGTTGACTCGAAGTACGTTCAAAAGTTGTTTGCAGAGCAAGAGGGCTACAAATTCTCAGTCCTCGCCGACTTTTGGCCACACGGTGGTGTCGCGCAGGCTTACGGAGTGTTTCTGGAAGAGCTTGGCTTCGCTAACCGAGCTACCTTTGTTGTCGACAAAGACGGCGTTCTAACGGCGAAGTTCATCACTGCTCCAGGTCAGGCACGTTCGCTTGATGAGTACGATCGAGCATTGGCTGCACTCCACTCATAAATCGTGTATTGTTGTCGGAGTTAGAGGGCCTTTAGCTCAGTTGGTAGAGCGCCACGCTTACACCGTGGATGTCATCGGTTCGAGCCCGGTAGGGCCCACTATCAGACCGTTTCGTGGGTAGGATTGCCACATGGATCTGTCTGAATTCAAGCCTCCCGTACGTCTTTCAATGACGGACGAGGAGATCTATAAAGCCCTCGGTGATGCTCAGGCCACCGAAGATGGCATCGCGAAGGCAATGGCCATTGTTGAAGAACAAGCCAACCTGCGAGAGCATGACAATCAAGTACTCGGTGAGTGGATTGCTCGCATGCAGGCGGACTCTCGCCCGCAGGCCAAAGTCGCACTTGAGAACATCGAAAGAGCCAAACAGGGTCTTGAGCCTCTGCCAATCACCGAGCTGATGGAAGAGTCGCAGACCCCAAGCTTGGTCAGTGAAGATCAGATCATCGCAGCGCTCAACGAGGCTTACAGTTCACCAAGTCAGGTCGGCGTTGAGTCAGACGCAACGATCATCGAGGAAGTTGAAGTCGAAGAGCTCGTTCTCGAAACCTTAGGGCCCGTTGAAGAACCCATCGCTGAAGCAGTGACCGAAGAGGCCAACGATGAGTTCGACGCACTTCTAGCTGAAGCAGCGACCGAGGCAACTTCGGCCATTCCTGTTTCCGTGCCAGTCGAGGAGCCTATTGCACCCCAGCCGACCGAAGAGTTCTTCGTCTCTGCAGATGAAGACGCGCTCGTCGATGAAGAGTCGAAGCTCCCTGGAAAGCCATCGGGTT
>JBEBBA010000039.1:0-10191 GCA_041158585.1 Actinomycetota bacterium | reverse complement strand
TCGTACCACGGCGTCGTTTACAGCGATGCGCTCGGAGACGGCATCGCCTACATCATCAAGGCTCGCGTCCAATTGCTTCGCGACCTAGGCTCTGCTGTTGCTCCAAACAACGCTTGGCAGTTGATTCAAGGAATCGAGACTCTCAGCCTTCGCATCGAGCGCCACGTTCAGAACGCAGAGAAGATCGCCGCTTGGCTCGACAAGCACCCGCAGGTGGAGTCGGTCAACTACGCGGGCCTAAAGGGTTCGAAGTGGCACAAGGCCGCCAAGAAGTACGCTCCAAAGGGCGCCGGTGCCATCGTTTCGTTCGAGATCAAGGGTGGCGTCGAGGCTGGCTCAAAGTTAGTGGAATCGCTGTCATTGTTTAGTCACGTGGCTAACATTGGTGATGTACGTTCGCTCGTTATCCACCCGGCTAGCACCACTCACTCGCAGCTCACTCCAGAGCAGCAGTTGACCACCGGAGTGACACCAGGGCTCGTTCGCCTCTCAGTAGGCCTCGAGTCGGTGGATGACCTAATTGCCGACCTAAAGGCCGGCTTTGAGGTAGTCAAGAAGTAGTTGGAATTTCAAACACCCGAAGACACAGTCCCGTCTGCGTTCATCACCGATGAACTAAGCCGCCAGCTCGTCGGTCGCCCACCAGCGACCGGGGCTTGGCGCGACGGCGATGCATCGGGTGACCGTCAGTTCGCGCCTCTCCCAACCTTGCAGCTGGAGAGCGGCCGCGAGCTTTCCGGGGCGAAGATTGCTTACGAAACTTGGGGCGAACCTAGTAACCCGGCAGTTCTCGTGTTCCACGCCCTGACCGGCGATTCGCACGCTGTGGGCAAGGCGTCGAAGGCACACCCAACCGAGGGTTGGTGGAGCGAAATTATCGGTCCAGGCTTAGCCATTGACACCGATCGCTTCTATGTAATCGCTCCGAACATGCTCGGCGGTTGCCAGGGTTCGACCGGGCCAAGTTCGCTGGACAAGTCGGGCCGAGAATACGGTTCGCGCTTCCCGTACCTAACCATTCGCGACCAAGTCACGGCCGCCAAGGCCTTTACCGACGCAATTGGTATCAAAGAGTTTTTTGCCGTCATCGGCGGATCGATGGGCGGAATGCACACGCTTGAGTGGGCCATCGCCTACCCGAAGAGCACGGATCGCATCGCAGTCATCGCCGCTCCCCCGGTTACCACAGCCGACCAAATCGCCTTGAACTCGGTGCAGATCGAGGCGATCAAGACCGACCCTGCTTTTGCCAAGGGGCACTACTACGATGCAAAAGCGGGATTTGGGCCACACCGCGGATTGGCGTTGGCTCGCCGCATGGCTCTGTTGAACTACCGAAGCCCCCACGAACTCAACGACCGATTTGAGCGCACCTGGCAGTCTGGGGTTAGCCCGCTCGGAGGTGGCGGTAGGTTCGCGGTTGAATCTTACCTGGACTTCCACGGCAATAAGTTCACCCGCAGATTCGACGCAAATTCCTACATCACACTGGTTGAGGCCATGAATTCGCACGACATCGGTCGCGACCGCGGTTCGGTAAATAAGGCCCTTGGCAAGATCAAACAAAAAGCTCTGGTTGTCGGTATTTCTTCAGACCGCTTGTTCCCACTGAGCGGTCAAAAGGTAATCGCCGAAAACATCGGTGGTGAATTGGTCGGCGGAAAACTTCACGTAATTGACTCAGAGTTTGGCCACGACGGGTTCTTGATCGAGTCTCAGATCGTCGGGCCTCTTCTTGCCAAGCTCTTGAAGTCTTAGGTTCGCGTAAACGAGACCTACCAGCAGAACAATGTTTCGCAGGGTAAGCAGCGATGTTCCAAAAACCTCACTTTGCAGGATTTCGTTGTAAAACACCGGGTAAATCAACCAGGTCAACCCGCTCGTAAACAAGAGTGAAACGGCAACGACATTGATGCGTCTGACACCAGCCAGAAGGCCGTACACGATTGGCACGACGAGCCAGGTCATGTACTGCGGCGAACCGACCTTGTTGAAAACAATCAGGTCGAGAATGCCGGTAAAACCGATCCAAAAGATTACATCTTGAACCCGAGCGCCCTTGCGCCTAGCGACTAGACCAAGAGCGAGTGTGATCGCGAGCGCACCCAACTGAACGAGCGACATGAGGTTAGCAACGACCTCGGTCCCGGGACCAAACACTTCGAAGGTCATCATTCCGGCGCTGTAGGCAACTCCGGTACCGGCGCTCCCCAGCACCGCTGGCCAGAGCCAAATCCCCGCCACAGGAGCTTCGATCTGGATTCCTCTTCCGCCTTGGGAGGTAAGGAACGAGAAAATGCTCGAGTCGGCACCGACTATGAAACCAATCGAGAGAATCACAACGTTCACACCCAGGACAAAGGTGACAAAGGTTAATCGTTTCTTAGAAGCAGCGAAAGCCGCCATCAGCAGGGCGATTGGCCAAACCTTCAGCCAGGTTGCGATGCTCAACCAAACCCCTGCGGTCAGTTCACTGCTCCTAGCCAAAAAGAAAACGCCGATGATAGCCAGTGCGACACTTAGGGTATCGAGGCGACTGATAGCGACCGGACCCAGCATGAGTGTCGCGCCTAGGTAGTAGGCCATGGCCATTGCTGCGCGGTCGCTTTTGTCCTTGATGGTTACGTATAGGACCACTAGCAGCGTTACTAGCGCAGACCCGATAAGCCAAGGCCAACTCAGAGCACCTGGCGAAACCAGGTTCGCCAGTGCGATTGGCAACATGGCGAGATACGGGTAAACCCAGTCAGTGGTCAGCCCGAACGCGAAACCAGAGTCAACCCACTGCTGGTAGGCAAGGCTCAAATCGCCCATCGGCATGCCGGCTCCGTTGAAACCTGAGTAAGCCAAGAAAGCGTAAACGCCTAGAGCGGCAAGACCGAGGTACAAGGACTTCTTCACGTCGCAAGTCTAGGCTTGTGCTGTGCGTACCCAAGTAAGCAAGAGAAGCTCAAGAGTGGCGGTCTCCGCCTACTTTCTAATTGGCGGCACCGCGATTGCCGTCTGGGGCGTACACATTCCCGAGGTTGAAGAGCGATTGGGCATAACCCACACCGTCACTGGCTCGATCATTTTGCTTTTCGGTTTGGGCGCTTTCCTGGCCATGCAAGCCATGGGCTGGGTGATCGACCACTACGGTTCAAAACTAGTAACCGCACTTGGTGGAGTGGCCACCGGTTTCGGTTTACTCATTCCTGCTTTCGCCAATGACGTGGCCACTCTCGCGGTTGGAATCTTCATTCTGGGCGCATGCGTTGGCATTTTGGACGTCGGAATGAATGCAAACGGTGTTGTCATCGAAAGAAACTACGGGCGTTCAATCTTTTCCTCGCTTCACGCGATGTGGTCAGTGGGCGGCATAGTTGGCGCAGTAATCGGTGGCGTGGCTCTAACTTTCAACTCACCAATGTGGCTAACCCTGACTGCGACAGGTATCGCGATGGCATTCGCATCGGCGTTTTTCTACAAGCCACTCGCACAGGATCGACCAACAGTTTCCTCTACTTCAGAACAAAAGGGACTCGGGAAATCAAACAACAGGAAGTCTCTCGGTCTTGTTCTCTTCGTTGGTTTGCTGGCCTGCTTCGCCGCTATCGCAGAAGGCAGCGCGGTTGACTGGTCGGCACTGCACATCAAAACAGTTCTCGCTGGGAGCGATGCCGAGGCGGCTTTGGGTGTCGGTGGCTTTAGCGCGATGATGGCGATCATGCGGTTCTTTGGCGACCGGCTGGTTGATAAGTTTGGCCGACTCACAATCGTCCGATTCGGTTCATTCATCGCCAGCGTTGGCATTCTGTTCGCTGTCTTGGCTGCTGCACCTTGGCAGGCTGTGATCGGTTGGTCGCTACTCGGCATAGGAATATCTGGGGTAATCCCCCAACTCTTTATCGCCGGCGGCAACATCGGCGAAGAAACCTATTCGGGCCGCAACATGGCAAAGGTAGTTGGTCTGACCTACTTCGGAATCATGGCAGGGCCTGCGATCATCGGATTCCTAACCAACTGGATTCCACTCAATTTGGCATTAGGTTTAGGAAGTGTGCTTTGCCTAGTCGTGGCACTTAGCGCCGGCGTCCTTAGAAGCGAGAAAATTCGATGACCATGCTCTTCAGGCCAATCCAAATTCGAGACACTTTGGTGAAAAACCGAGTCTGGATGGCCCCGATGTGCATGTACAGCTGTGAAGCAAAGGACGGTGTCGTCGGCGACTTTCACCTTGTTCACTACGGAGCAAGGGCGCTTGGCGGTGCCGGACTCGTGATGGTCGAGGCCACGGCTGTGACCGCCGAAGGGCGCATCACACCTTGGTGCACCGGAATTTGGAACGACGAAACGGCCGAGAGTTGGAAGCCGGTAACCGCGTTCATTCGTGAGCACGGAGCGGTACCCGCGATTCAGCTCGCACACGCGGGCCGAAAGGCGTCAACTTACAGATCTGGTTCCGGAACAGGGACGGTGCCCCTTAGCGAAGGTGGTTGGCAGAGCGTCTCCTCAACGTCTGAAGCTTTTGATGGTTACGCAGCTCCCCGAGAACTCAATACGGCAGAGGTGGCAGAGGTTGTAACTACTTTTGCGACCGCCGCAAAGAGGTCGATAGACGCTGGCTTCGAAGCTCTCGAAATCCATGCCGCTCACGGCTACCTGATCCACCAGTTCCTTTCGCCAATCAGTAACAAAAGAGACGATGAGTACGGCGGGTCACTAGAAAACCGAGCGAGAATTTTGCTCGAAATTGTTATTGCGATTCGCGCTGCAGTTGGCGATGGAGTGCCACTGTTCATTCGTTTCTCAGCCACCGATTACCGAGAGGACGGTTGGGACGAAGCTCAGTGTGCCGAGGTTGCGCGATGGTGCGCGGCTGCCGGTGCCGACCTGTTCGACATCTCCTCGGGCGGCTTGATCACAGGGGTTCAGATCCCGTCTGGCCCTGGCTACCAGGTGCCCCTGGCCGAGTTTGTTGCAGATCGCGTTGAAGAACCGGTCAGCGCGGTTGGACAAATCACCACGGCAACTCAAGCCGAAGCCATCCTTCAGGCTGGCAAGGTCGAGGTAATCATGCTCGGACGCGCGCTTCTGCGTGACCCCCAGTGGGCGCTTCGTGCCGCGGCCGAAGTCGATGAAGAGGTTTCTTGGCCTGTCCAGTACGAACGCGGCAAGTTTCCGAAAAACTAATCGCGTCTCGTGGCGTCTTGAACTTCGCCGACGAGCTCTTCGAGGATGTCCTCGAGGAACAGAACACCCTTAACGCGGCCGCTGCGGTCAAATGAACGAGCCATGTGAGCACCAACGCGTCTCATAGAGGCGAGAGCGTCTTCGAGTTCCATCGAGGCGGGCAGCGAAATCAGGGTGCGAATTCGCTTTGCCGGGAACGGGTCATCGACCTCATCTTCGTCGAGATCCAGAACATCCTTGAGGTGGAGGTAGCCAACAAAGTCGCCGCTGTCATCAGTTAGCGGGTAACGCGAGAAGCCATACTTAGCCACAGCCTGCTCGATCTCGCGCGGAGTTACAGTTTCGCTAAACGAAATCACCTTGGCGGTCGGCACTGCGACGTCCACAACTTTCTTCTCGGTGAACTCGAAGGTGTTGCTGATGGTTCCGGAAGCGTCGTTCAGAACACCTTCGCGGGTCGAGTGTTCGACGATGCCTTCAACCTGTTCGAGGGTGTAAGCACTGTTTGCTTCGTTCGCCGACTTCACACCAAATAAACGAAGGATGCCGTTGGCCATCACATTCAAGGTGAAAACTACTGGACGCAATGACTGTGCAACGAAATAGAGAATAGGCACTAGCACCAGGGCGGCACGCTCTGGAATCGAGAACGAAATATTCTTTGGAACCATTTCACCAACGACAACGTGCATGAAAGACACGACCACAAGCGTTATTCCGAAGGCAACCGCGGAGGTAGCGCTTTCGGATAGACCCAGGTCGTGGAGAGGTCCCTCGAGCAGGTGGTGAATGCTCGGTTCAACGATGACCAAGATCAGGAGCGAACAAATTGTCACACCGAGCTGAATCGTTGCCAGCATTAGTGAAACGCTTTCCATCGCCTTGATGGTGAGAATCGCAGGACGGCTGCCTGCTTCGGCGCGAGGCTCAATTTGGGCACGTCGAGCCGAAATAAGTGCAAACTCAGCGCCAACGAAGAAGCCGTTGCCAAGCAGTAGCAAGAAGAACCAACCGATTCCTTCCCATGGATTAGTCATCGTTCGCCTCCTCTACCTCTGGAGTGAATCGAACGCGATCAACCCGGCGACCATCCATTCGCTCAACGCGAAGAACACCATTGGCGATTTGTACTTCGTCACCAACCGAAGGGATACGGCCGAGCTGGCTCATCATGTAGCCGGCTACTGTCTCGTAAGCCCCATCGTCCGGCACCTTGATGGCCATCTCGGCAAGTTCGTCTGGGCGGATCATTCCAGGGAACAGGACGGACGAGTTAGCTCCTCGAGTGATTCCGGCCTTGGCGCGGTCGTGCTCGTCAACCAGTTCACCGACTAGCTCTTCAATCAGATCTTCGAGGGTCGCGAGTCCGGCGGTACCGCCGTATTCGTCGATGACGATTGCCATCTGCAAACCTTTGGCTCGCAGTTCAACCATGAGCGCCTCGAGCGGCATTGTTTCAGGAACGCGCAGCGCCTCGGTGGCAATCGCGCTGACCGGAACAGAAGAACGTTTTTCGCGAGGGACTGCGGCTGCCTGCTTGACGTGAACAAGTGAGGTCACATCATCGCTTGAACCATCAACGACGGGGAATCGGCTGTGCCCGGTTTTGTTGCAGAGGTCGATCACATCGCTGACGGTTGATTCGCGGTCGATGCTGTGCATTCGAGGGCGCGGAGTCATTACGTCTGCGGCGGTTAGTTGGCTTAGAGCAAGCGTCTTAGTGAGCAGAGTTGCGGTCTGCTGATCGAGCGCACCGAGGCTTGCCGATCGGCGCACCAATGCGGTTAGCTCCTCCGCGGTTCTAGTTGAGCTCAACTCTTCTTTAGGCTCGATGCCGAATAGTCGAACGATGGCGTTGCCCGATTGGTTGAGGATGTAAATCATCCAACCGAAAGTGAATGTGAAAACCAGCTGGAAACCGGCAACCACCTTGCTCACCTTGAGCGGGATTGTGATGGCAAGTTTCTTTGGCACGAGTTCACCGATGACTGTCGAAACCAGGGTGGCAATGACCATTCCCACGACAACAGCAATCGCCTCGTTAGTGGCCTCGCTAAATCCGAAACCCTCAAAAAGTGGAGCTAGCAAAACAGTTAGGGCAGGTTCGGCAAGAAAGCCCGTAAGCATCGTGGTTAGGGTAATGCCAAGCTGAGCTCCAGAGAGATGAGTGCTGGTTCGGCGAAGGGCGCGGATAGTGTTTCCGAGGCCTTTTTCACCTTTGGCCGCGCGAGCCTCAAGCTCATTGCGCTCAAGGCTGACCATCGAGAATTCGCTGGCCACAAAGACACCAGTACCGACCGTTAGCAGAACGCCAACGGCCAACATTAACCAGGGATTGTCCATACGTTTATCAAGCATAGCCCCCTGAAAACTAGCGGTAGGCTGTATGGCAGGAACGACGATGTTCAGATAAAAACAATGAGGTGGTTACTCTGTCGACTCCAGGCCAAAATCCCGAAGCAGATGGCGAATTCGGAGCCAATGAATGGCTCGTCGAAGAGATGTACGAACAGTACAAAGTCAACCCAGACGCGGTAGATCGCGAATGGTGGCCGATTCTGGAGCGAATCCACTCGATGAAGGCTCAGGTGCCTTCGACAGGTGCACCAACTCCAGCCCCGGCAGCAGCGCCAGCACCAACAGTTCCAACAGCGCCAGCAACGGACTCGCAGCTTGTCGCAAAAACCACCCGCGTTGAGCCAAAGGCGCAGCCTGTGCCGGCACAGGCCCCAATAACCAGCTCTATCGATGTCGTAGAAGACGGCGAAGACACCGTAAGCATCCTCAAGGGAATGGCAAAGTCTCTAGCCACCAACATGGATGCATCGCTTACAGTGCCAACGGCCACCAGCGTTCGCACCATTCCCGCCAAACTCCTAATCGACAACCGAATTGTCATCAACTCTCACCTTGGCCGCACTCGCGGTGGCAAGGTCTCTTTCACTCACCTCCTTGGCTACGCGATTATTCGAGCAATCAAGGAATTCCCGAGCCAGAACGTTTACTACGACGTAATCGACGAGAAGCCAGCGGTAGTCGCTCCGGCACATGTCAACCTCGGCCTAGCCATCGACATCCCGAAGGAAGATGGCACCCGAGCTCTCCTCGTACCAAACATCAAGAAGGCCGAGCGACTGAACTTCGCTGAGTATCTAGCCGCCTACGAGGCGCTAGTTAAGAAAGCGCGCGACAACAAGCTAACCGCTGAGGACTTCGCCGGTTCGACTATTTCACTAACCAACCCCGGTGGTATCGGAACCGTTCACTCTGTGCCTCGACTCATGAAGGGTCAGGGTTGCATCGTAGGCGCTGGCGCACTCGAGTACCCGGCTGAGTTCCAGGGTATGGCCGAGGAACAGCTGGCCAAAATGGGTGTTTCGAAGACCATCACCCTCACCTCAACCTACGACCACCGCGTCATTCAGGGCGCTGGCTCGGGTGAGTTCCTCAAGAAGATCCACGAGCTCCTTCTCGGCGAGCGCGGGTTCTACGAGGAAATCTTTTCCGACCTGCGCATCCCTTACGAGCCGGTCAAGTGGGTTAGCGACTTTTCGCAAGACGACACCGACGACCGCTCAAAGGCTGCTCGCATTCAGGAGTTGATCAACGCCTACCGCGTTCGCGGTCACCTGATGGCCGACATCGACCCACTCGAGTATGTCCAGCGTTCACACCCTGACCTAGACATCCTCAACCACCACCTCAGCCTCTGGGACCTTGACCGTGAGTTCAAGACCGGTGGATTCGGTGGCAAGTCAAAGATGCTGTTCCGCGACATCTACAAGATTTTGCGTGACTCTTACTGCCGCACCGTTGGTGTGGAGTACATGCACATTCAAGACCCCGAACAGCGTAAGTGGTTCCAGGACAAACTCGAACGCCCTTACGCCAAGCCAACCCGTGAGGAGCAGCTGCGCATTCTCGAGAAGCTCAACGAGGCTGAGGCATTCGAAACCTTCTTGCAGACCAAGTTCGTAGGCCAGAAGCGCTTCTCGCTCGAGGGTGGCGAATCGACGATTGCCGCTCTAGACGCAATCCTCCAGGCCGCGGCACACGCCGGTCTCAAGGAAGTCAACATCGGTATGGCCCACCGTGGACGCCTCAACGTCCTAACCAACGTTGCCGGCAAAACCTACGGACAGGTATTCCGTGAGTTCGAAGGAAACACCGACACCAAGACCGTTCAGGGCTCGGGAGACGTCAAGTACCACCTGGGCACCGAAGGCACCTTCACCGCCCCAGACGGCTCTACCGTCGGAGTGACTTTGGCCGCCAACCCGTCGCACCTAGAAGCGGTAAACCCGGTTCTCGAAGGTATTGTTCGCGCGAAGGTTGACTCGGTCAACGGTTCGGCAACCGACACCTACCCGTTCCTACCGATTTTGATTCACGGAGACGCCGCCTTTGCCGGCCAGGGCGTAGTCCCTGAGGTCCTAAACATGTCGCAGCTTCGCGGCTACAAGGTTGGCGGAACCATCAACATCGTGATCAACAACCAGGTGGGCTTCACTACCCCACCGAGCCAGTCACGATCGATGGTTTATTCGACAGACATCGCCAAGGGTATCCAAGCGCCGATCTTCCACGTGAATGGCGACGACCCAGAGGCTGTTGTTCGCGTAGCGCAGCTGGCATTCGAGTTCCGCGAGGCGTTCAAGAAAGACGTGGTCATTGACCTCGTTTGCTACCGTCGCCGCGGTCACAACGAAGGCGACGACCCGTCGATGACTCAGCCGCTGATGTATAACCTCATCGAGGCGAAGCGTTCGGTACGAACCCTGTACCTAGAATCGCTTGTCGGCCGAGGCGACATCACTCGCGAAGAGTTCGAAGCAGCCAACGCAGGCTTCCAGGCCCGCCTAGAGAGCGCCTTCACCGAGGTTCACGAGGCTATGCAGCAGCCGGTTGAACTGGTTCCTCGCCCGATTGGCATCGGAACCACGGCGAGCGATCACCCTACCTTGGCACACCAGACGGCAATCGGCCGCGAGGTTGTCGAGCTAATCGGAAACGCGCACA
>JBEBBA010000038.1:0-3006 GCA_041158585.1 Actinomycetota bacterium | reverse complement strand
CAAGAGGCATCGGCCCTCGATGTATTGAAAGCAAAAGCCGAAGGGCTCGCAGAGAAATTCGGTGAGTTTGGCAAAGACTTTGGCGCGAGTGCCATCCGCAACGAACAGGGTGGGCAGCGGTTTAATTACAAAGGCTTGGCGCGAGACTACGAAGACCTCTTCATTCCGCTGCACGGCGAGTACCAGGTGCAGAACGCGGCGATGAGCATCGCGGCTGTCGAGGCATTTCTAGGTGGAGGAACCCTCCCAATCGCCGACGATGTCATTCGCGCCGCGTTGGCCGATGCATCCTCGCCTGGGCGTTTGCAGATTATCGACCGCGAACCTCTGACAATCCTGGACGCGGCCCACAACCCGGGCGGTGCTGTCACCCTTGCTCAGGCACTCAAGCAGGACTTCGGAGCACCAAGAGCTGTCGGCGTGATTTCGATGCTCTCCGACAAAGATGCAGAAGGATTTTTCTCAACCGTTGCAGATTCCTTTGAACGAGTTGTCGTGACTCAATCGAGCTCACCACGCGCCGTGCCAGCCGAAGAATTGGCCGAGGTTGCCAGAAAGCACCTCGATGATGTGTCGGTGGAAGCCAGTGTGTCCGCAGCCTTAGACAAGGCTCGTTCGTTCAACCCTGAAGCGATTGTCGTGGCCGGTTCAATCAGTCTCGCCGGTGATGTTCTAAAGAGCATTCAGCTCGATGACGATTATGAAGACGATTCCACCGATAGAAAGAGTGAAGATGGAGAATAAGTCGCTGCAACGCGCACTGGGGGCGATTGTCTTGGCATTCGAGTCTTTTGTGGTTTTCTTTGCCACTCTGGTTTCGTTCGGACTCAAGCTCGCTGCCCCAGAGGTGGTTTGGGCTATTGGTCTAGGTCTCGCTGTAATCATGATTCTGACTCCGGCGATTCTCGGCCGCAAGGGCGGCTACATTTTCGGGTCTGCTCTGCAGGCAATCACGCTTTTTCTCTCGATTCTCGTGATAACCGTAAACACCGCTGGTTACGTGTTTCTGATCCTTTCGATCATCTTCATCGGCCTCTGGCTCTGGGCGATGATTGCCGGATCCACGGTCGATGCGGCTAAGCGCGCACTGGCAAGGCAGAATGAACTTCTAGGAGGCAACTAATGACCGAAGCAACACTCGTACTTATCAAGCCAGATGGCGTGGCTCGAAACCTGATCGGGCAAATTGTCTCGCGCATCGAGGCCAAGGGTTACGTGATTGCCGACATCAAGAAGGTGACTGCTAGCCAGGAACTCCTTAGCGAACACTACGCCGAGCACGTTGGCAAGCCTTTCTTTGAGCCCCTAGTTCAGTTCATGGGTTCGGGTCCGGTCGTAGCGATGCGCGTCGAAGGTAACCGCGTTATCGAAGGCTTCCGGGCTCTCGCCGGTGCAACAGACCCTACAGTTGCTCTGCCGGGAACCATTCGTGGAGACCTTGGTCGCGATTGGGGCCTGCCGGTTCAGCAGAACCTCGTGCACGGCTCCGACTCGGTTGAGTCGGCAAACCGTGAACTTGCTCTTTGGTTTTAGAGGGTTTTGAACATTGCCACGATGAGTGGCCAGAATGCGATCACGATTAGCGCTAGGGCTAGCAGCTCGGTCAAAGCTGCGTAGAACCAAGAAGATTCGCTAGCGTTCACGAACCATTTGACAGTTCTTACTGGAACGTCGATGACTCCTTCGGCCCCAGCCCAAGTGAAGACCTTCCAGAACATCGGAATCATCGCGATCCACGCAAGCATGCAGTAGGGGCAGAGCGCGTGGATTACGTAGTTGGTTTGGATGAATAGCCAAACGACGAAACCGAAACCCAGTGTGACGCCGAGCGTGAACAAGCGCCAAAACCACATTTTGAATTGAGCGCCTGCCAAGATGGCAAAACCTACTGCAATGGGAAACACAAAGGCGCCCAGCCCGATGATGGGGTTTGGAAAACCAAATAGCTTTGCCTGAGGCGTGAGCATGACCTTGGCGCAAGAAATCCAAACGTTGATGTCGCAGGAGAGCGATGCGGTCGGATCAGCGGCGAGGTGGATTCGTTCGAGAGTGAGCGAGAAAGCGGCAAACCAGCCGACAATGCCCGTCCAAATTAGCGTGAAAGCGAACTTACGGTTCGGGCTAGCGACGAGTTTTTCATTGTCCACGGCTCAAGTATGCCACGTGGCTTAGGTGACTTTTAGTAGATCAGGTGCCATACTTGAAGAAGCGAACGGCTCCACACGCCGCAAGCGAAAGTTTTATCGAGCACCAGGCGAATGCGTAAGACCTAACACGGCAGCTAGGGCCCTAAATGATGACTCGAACCTGGATTTTGTTTCCAACCTTTGGAAACAGTGAATGTAAGCCTTCGGGCTAGAGTGTGTGGCCTAGCCTCAAGGCGGCTTGGAGTACACCGAAATGGTGAAAAAGAACGAATCGGCTGAAAAGCCAGCCCCAAAAACCCGCAAGACCACAAAGAAGGCCGTCGAGCCAGAGCTGGTCGAGTCACCGGTTGAAACACCTGTAGAGGCAAAGAAGCCCACCCGCTCGCGCAAGCCGAAGACCGAGGAAAAAGAGCCTGAGGCTCAGGTTCTAGTTCCAGTTTCGGCTACCTCACTGCTATTCCAAGCGCCAGATCTACCGACGCCGACCGTAGACCCAAAGCGCGGACGTATCGTCGATGCACCTGCAGAGGACGGCGAGACTCACCTTCGCCGCAGAACGCGCAGACGTGCCGGCGAAGACACGCCTGGCGATGTCCCGCCAAACGCGGTTGTGAAGGTTCGCACACCTCGCGAACCAAAAGAGCCGAGCAATGAACCACAGAAGGTTCGCGGCTCTACGCGTCTTGAAGCTAAGCGTCAGCGTCGCCGCGATGGTCGCGATGCAGGTCGCCGACGCAGTGTCATTACCGAATCCGAGTTCCTAGCTCGTCGCGAAGCCGTTGACCGTACCATGGTTGTTCGCTCGAAGGACGGCAAGATCCAGATCGGCGTCCTTGAAGACAAAATTCTTGTTGAGCAC
>JBEBBA010000037.1:0-25754 GCA_041158585.1 Actinomycetota bacterium | reverse complement strand
TACTTCAAAAAGAAGGATGGAACACCGGCCGAGGTTTCGCTCAAACTTCTCAAGAACCTTGAGGACGCCAAAACCCGTCCATTGTGGAGAATTCTGGTCGCATTAAACATTCGCCATGTTGGTCCCGTCGCGGCCAGAGCATTGGCCAACCGATTCGGTTCGATCGATGCGATTTTCGGCGCCTCGGAACAAGAACTTTCTGAAGTCGACGGCGTGGGCGCAATTATTGCGCAGAGCCTCAGGGAATGGATTTCTGTTGACTGGCACCAGCGCATCGTTGAGGCGTGGCGCGTGGCTGGCGTGCAGCTATCAACACCGGGATTCACCGGGGGAGTTGTGGCTGAGGGGCCGTTCAGCGGCAAAACCATCGTCGTAACCGGAACATTAGTTCAGATGACTCGTGAGGAAGCCGAAGAAGCGATTATTTCGCGTGGTGGTAAGGCCTCTGGCTCGGTTTCAAAGAACACGTCGTTCGTCGTAGCCGGGCCGGGTGCGGGTTCGAAGTTAGCCAAGGCCGAAGCGCTCGGTATCGAGGTTATCGACGAGGCGAGGTTCCTAGAACTTCTCTAAGGCTTACTTTTCGCTTGCCGAGTTTTCGTCGGCGGCAACCATGCTCTCGGTAGACATCAGCGACTTCAGTGAGTTTAGGAACTCGTCGATCTCGAGGCGCTCAGACTTCATGCGGTTTAGGCGCTCTTCGCTTTCGCGGATTGCGTTGTTGGCGAAGGACTCTGCCTTGCGGCTGAGCATCTCGGCGCGGCGACGCGACTGGTTGATGAGGTTCGTAGCGGTGCGCTGCGAGTCTTCGAGAAGAGCGGCAGCCTGAGCCTGAGTTTCGCGTGAAATGCGGTCTGCCTCGCTGAGCAGCTCCGATGCACGGTTTGAGGCATCGGTGAAGTTCTCGTTGGCTTCGTCGGTGATCTGCTGTGCCTGAGCCACTGCGGCCTGGTACATGCGAAGGCCTTCTTGTTCGGCTTCGTCGCGCTTGGTCTTGAGTTCGGCTTCGAGTTCGACGCGAGCCTGGGCGGTGCGCTGGCTGAGCTCGGTTGCAAGAGCGCGGGCTTCCTCGGTCTCGCGGTGAACCTGAGCGCGAAGTTCGGCGGCGTAACGCTCACCCTCCGACTTAATGGCTGCGGCTTCGCGCTGTGCGGTGCCGATCTTCTCTAGAGCCTCTGCCTCGCGGTTCTTGGCGGTGTTAAGGATCTCGGTGCTTAGACGCTCTGCCTCTAGCTTTGCCTCAGCAAGCTTGGCCTCGGCCTCCTTGACGAGCTGGTCGGCCTTCTGCTGGGCCTTACGGGTTACCTGCTCAGATTCTGCCTTGGCGGTTTCGCGAATTCGGATGGCGTCCTGGCCGGCGTCGGAGACGAGCTTCTTGGCCTGCTCTTCAGCAAGGCGAAGGGTTTGTTCGAACTGAGCGCCAAGTTCGGCATAGCCTGGGGTGGCGGTCTTCTTTCGCTTGAGGGTTTCTAGCTCGTTCTTTACCTGCTCAAGTTCGGCAGAAGCGGTGTAATTGTAGTCGCGGACGTGCTCGAGTTCGGCGCGAAGTTCGGCCAGTACGCGGTCAACTTCGTCGCGCTTGTAGCCACGCATTTCGAGTGAAAAGTTCTCGTCTTCCAACGCTGCTCCTAGTTGGTTTGGGTCGGGGTTTTCTCAAACTGCCCGAAGCCTTAATCTTAGTGGTTTTCCCTTGGAATTCTTGGGGACAGGTAATTCGTTAGACTTATCAGGTTGCCTCTGTAAAGCCTCAGAAAGCCTGTTTATGTCTGAATTGACCCCCGATTTGGTTCGCCACTTAGCGAGTCTCGCACGCATCCAAGTGAGTGATGCCGAAGTTGATCGTTTCGCCGAACAATTGAGCCTCATTGTCGAGTCGGTGGCTACTGTAAACAGCGCTGTGTCTGGTGATGTGCCGGCCACGAGTCACCCGATTCCGATGGCGAACGTCTTCCGTGAAGACGTTGTTGAGCCTTCGTTGACCCAGGAGCAGGCACTTTCGGGCGCGCCAGACAGCGACCAGGGCCGTTTCCGTGTCGCAGCAATCTTGGACGAGGAGTAAACCATGAGCGAACTAGTCAAAAAGAACGCCAGCGAGCTCGTCAAGCTGCTGCAGAGCGGTGAAATCACCTCGGTTGAGCTGACTCAGGCGTTTCTTGATCGCATCGAAGCGCTGAACCCCGTGCTCAACTCGTACCTTCACGTGAACACCAAAGAGGCGCTGGCTACTGCCGCTGAGGTGGACCGCAGGCGCGCTGCCGGTGAAAGCCTGCCGAAACTTGCCGGTTTGCCTATTGCCGTCAAAGACAACCTGACCACAACCGACGCACCGACCACCGCTGGTTCAAAGATCCTCGATGGTTGGGTGCCGCAGTACGACGCAACCGTTGTGACCCTACTTCGCAACGAAATGATGCCGATTCTAGGCAAGACCAACCTCGACGAGTTTGCTATGGGTTCGTCAACCGAATTCTCTGCCTTCGGGCCAAGCCGCAACCCTTGGGACACCGGGCGCATCCCCGGTGGCTCTGGTGGTGGCTCATCGTCGGCTGTTGCCGGCTTCCTGGCTCCGGTGGCGATCGGCTCCGACACCGGTGGTTCGATTCGCTTCCCAGCCGCTGTGACCGGCACGGTTGGCACCAAGCCAACCTACGGCGCGGTTTCGCGTTACGGTCTCATCGCTCTGGCTTCTTCGCTGGACCAGATCGGTCCGGTAAGCCGCAACGTTCTAGACGCGGCACTGCTCAGCGACGTAATCAGCGGTTACGACAAGCACGACTCCACTTCGTTGCCTGAGTCGCTCGGTTCGATGGTTGAAGCCGCCGAAAACGGCTCGCTCAAGGGAGTGCGTGTCGGCGTTATCAAGGAACTAAACGGCGAAGGCTTCCAGCCTGGCGTAAAGGCGCGCTTCAACGAGAGCTTGGAGCTAATGGTCAAGGCCGGTGCCCAAATCGTCGAGGTTTCCTGCCCGTCCTTCGAGTACGCAATCGCTGCCTACTACCTGATTCTGCCTGCCGAGGCATCGAGCAACTTGGCTAAGTTCGACAGCGTTCGCTTCGGAATGCGCGTAACCCCGGAAGGCAACCCAACCATCGAGCGCGTCATGGCTGCGACTCGTGAGGCTGGCTTCGGTCCAGAGGTTAAGCGTCGAATCATCCTCGGCACCTACGCGCTCTCCAGCGGTTACTACGACGCCTACTACGGCAGCGCTCAAAAGGTTCGCACTCTCATTCAGCGCGACTTCGACGCAGCTTTCGAGAAGGCCGACGTGCTGGTTTCGCCAACCGCTCCAACCACCGCATTCAAGTTCGGTGAAAAGTTGGAAGACCCGCTGGCTATGTACCTGAACGACATTGCCACCATCCCTGCCAACCTCGCCGGAACCCCTGGAATCTCGGTTCCGAACGGTCTTGCCGACGAAGATGGACTGCCTTCTGGCATCCAGTTGCTAGCTCCGGCTCGCGAAGACAAGCGTCTCTACGCAATTGGTGCGGCTCTTGAGGCTTTGCACGAGGGCGTCTGGGGCAAGCGAATGATTGACTTCGCTCCCGAGGTAAAGGCTGGTGCGTAATCATGGCTAAAGCCGAACTAATGAACTACGAGCAGGCGCTGGAGAAGTTCGAGGTCGTAATCGGCCTCGAGGTTCACGTCGAGCTCAACACAAACACCAAGATGTTCTGCGGTTGCCGAAACGACTTTGGTGACGAACCGAACACCAACGTTTGCCCGATCTGCATTGGCTTGCCAGGCTCGCTACCAGCCGTCAATAAGAAGGCCGTCGAGTCGAGCATCGCAATTGGTCTCGCGCTTGGCTGCCAGATTGCCCCAACCGGCCGCTTCGCTCGCAAGAACTACTTCTACCCAGACCTTGCCAAGAACTTCCAGACCTCGCAGTACGACGAACCGATCGCCTTCGAGGGAACCATCGACCTCGAAGTACCGAGCGGCAACGTTTACACCGTTGGCATCGAGCGCGCTCACATGGAGGAAGACGCCGGCAAGCTGACTCACGTTGGAGGTAACACGGGCCGAATTCACGGTGCCGAGTACTCGCTAGTTGACTACAACCGTGCCGGTGTGCCGCTGGTAGAAATCGTCACCAAGCCGATTCTCGGTGTTGGCGCTGAAGGTCCTGAGCTCGCCGCCGCCTATGTTCGCAGCATCCGCGAAATAGTGAAGGCGCTAGGCGTCTCGGACGCACGTATGGAGCGCGGAAACGTGCGTTGCGACGCCAACGTTTCGATTCGCCCTCACGGCCAAGAGAAACTCGGCACCCGTACCGAGACTAAGAACGTGAACTCGCTTCGTTCGATTGAGCGTGCGGTTCGCTACGAGATTCAGCGTCAGGCACACATCCTCGCCAACGGCGGATCAATCACCCAGGAGACTCGTCACTGGCACGAGGACCGCGGGGTAACCTCCGCTGGTCGCCCCAAGTCGGATGCCGACGACTACCGGTACTTCCCAGAGCCTGACCTTGTGCCGGTTCAGCCTTCGCGCGAACTAATCGAGCAGATTCGATCCAGCCTTCCAGAGAAGCCTGCCGACCGCCGCAAGCGCCTGCAGGGGGAGTGGGCATTCAGCGACCTCGAGTTCCGCGATGTCGTCAACTCGGGCCTGCTGGACGAACTCGAAGAGACTGTTGCCGCTGGTGCAAAGCCTCAGGCGGCGCGTAAGTGGTGGACTGGTGAGATTGCCCGATTGGCAAACTCCGAAGGCAAAGACGTTTCCGACCTAGCCATCACTCCAGCCGATGTTGCCGAACTGGCAACCTTGGTGGAGTCGGGCAAGATCAACGACCGCATCGGTCGAGAGGTCCTGCAGGCAGTTCTCGAAGGCGCCGGTAACCCTGCCAAGATCGTTGCCGATCGCGGACTCGAGGTCGTCTCTGATGACGGTGCGCTGATGGCTGCCATCGACGAAGCCCTAGCCAAACAACCCGACGTACTCGACAAGATTCGTGAGGGCAAGCTACAGGCTGCCGGTGCCGTGATTGGCGCTGTAATGCAGGCCATGAAGGGTCAGGCAGACGCGGGTCGTGTTCGCGAGCTAATCATCGAGAGAGCAAACTCCTAAATTGTTTGCCGCCCAGTTCATTTTCAAACCGGGTAACTACGATGAAGAGTTTCATCGACTCGACGCATCGATTGATGAATACGCACTCACGCTGCCTGGTTTCTTGGGTGTCGAACGCTGGGTGAGTGCCGACGGCGAAACAAAAAACTCGATTTACTATTTCGAAGACATGGCGACAATCACAAAGTTCGCTCGCTTCGAGGACCACCGAGAAGCCAAGGCGAAGGTTCAGAACTGGTACAACGGCTACCAGGTGGTCATCAGCGAGATAACGGCAACCTACGGCGACGGCAAAATACCGACTATCGCGAAATGAGAAAAGCCCGATCGAAAGATCGGGCTTTATTCTTTGGGGTGAGTAACGGGACTTGAACCCGCGACATCCTGGACCACAACCAGGCGCTCTACCAGCTGAGCTATACCCACCATGTGTTGCACAAGCAACTAAGAAAGTTTAGCAGAAACCTTCTCGGCCGCTATAAGTGCTTCGGCACTCGATGGCCCGGGCAACGCAACAAAAACTGTTTCACGGTAGTAACGGAGCTCTTGAATCGACTCTTTGATGTCGGCAAGCGCTCGGTGACCGCCTTCTTTCTTCGGTAGTTGGAAGTAAACGCGCGGGTACCAGCGGCGGGTTAGCTCCTTGATAGATGAAACATCAACGTTTCGGTAGTGCAGGTGCTGGTCTAGTTTTGGCATGTAGCGGTTGATGAACATGCGGTCGGTGCCAATCGAGTTGCCGGCCAGAGGTGCTTGGCGAGCCTCTGGCACAAATTTCTTTACGTACTCGAGAACCTCAGCTTCGGCTTCTTCTAGCGACAAGCCGGTTTCGAACTCGTTGATTAGCCCGCTGGTGGTGTGCATCTCGCGAACAAAGTCACCCATGTTGGCTAACGAGTCCTCGCGAGGTTTGATGACTAGGTCGATGCCCTCATCGACTAACTCGAGGTCGGAGTTCGTGATCACAACGGCGATCTCTACGAGGCAGTCTTTCTCTGGGTCGAGCCCAGTCATCTCGCAGTCAATCCAGACCAAGTGTTCAGAAATAGTAATCACGTTCCAAAAAGTAAGGTGGGCCCCCGACATTTAATCGGGAACCCACCTATTCTAAGTTGCGCTCTAGCTCTTCAGCGCTAGACGAGCAGCCTTACGCTCTTTACCGCCCTCGACGATCCAGTACAGGGTCGGGACGATGATCAAGGTGAGAGCTGTCGATGAGAACAGGCCACCGATAACCACGATCGCTAGCGGCTGCGAAATAAATCCGCCTCCACCTGTGACACCTAGAGCCATCGGGGTTAGCGCGAAGATGGTTGCCAGTGCGGTCATCAAGATCGGGCGTAGACGCTGTCTAGCGCCGTCCATGATGGCCTCCTGCATTGGCCTGCCTTCCTTGCGGTACTGGTTGATCAGGTCAATCAGAACAATCGCGTTAGTTACCACGATTCCCACCAGCAAGAGCATTCCGATAATTGCCGAAATGTCCAGAGAGGTGTTTGTGATCAGCAGTAGCGCCAGGGCGCCGGTTGCCGCAAACGGAATCGAAACCAGCAGGATCAGCGGTTGGCGAATCGAGGAGAACGTAGCCACCATAACGATGAACACGATAGCGATCGCCGCGAGCAGGGCAACGCCTAACTGAGCGAACGACTCCTGCTGCGACTGGCTGATTCCGCCGAGTGACGCGGTGACACCCGCTGGGAGTTCAACATCGGCAAGGCGAGTGGTTACATCAGCGGTGATCGCGCCCAGATTGTCGCCCTGAGGGGTCAGCGAAACCTTTGCGGTTCGGTCACCTTTTTCGCTGGTGATGCTCACCGGCACGTTGGTTAGCTCAACATCGGCAACGCTCGAAAGCGAGACGAAGCCCTGTGCGGTTGGAATCGAGATCGCCTTTACTTCCGCGATAGTGAGCGGCTTGTCGTTGCCCACCACGAAAATGTTGGTCTTGACCTCGTCGATGTTGATCGAACCGATGCTCATCGGCTGCATCACGTTAGAGACAATGCCACCGATAGCAATTTCGGTGAGTCCGAGACGAGCCGCGGCAAGGCGGTCAACGGTCACCTTGAGGGTGCGCTGCTTGTTGGCTAGCGAGTTGGTGATCTCAGACACGTTTGCGGTGCCCTTCATGGCCTTCTCAACAGCGACGATGCCCTCTTCGAGCCCGGCGTCGGTCTTGGCCACGAGCTTGATGTCGATGGTCGAAGAGTTGCCAAAGCCTGGGCCGCCGCCACCCTGGAACTTGATGGTTCCGAGCGTTGGGTCGGCAGCGACAAACTCTTCGATCTTCTTCTGCAGAGCAGCAGAGTCGACGCCGTCACCGACGGTGATCTGGTGTGAAATGCCGCCGGCAGATGCGCCGAAAGCAACCCGTCCGTCACCCGAGGAACCGATTGTGGTCAAGACAACCTCAACGCCGTCTTCTGCAACGATTTTCTCTTCGAGCTTGGCCGCGGCTTCGGACTGATCTTCGAGGGTTGCGCCAGCCTTGAGGGTCTGGGTAGCGACGACAGAGTCTGAGCCCGATGAACCGAGGAAGTCGGTCTTTAGGAGCGGAGTCATTCCGAGGGTCAAAATGAAGATCAGAATCGAAGCGACAACTGTCCAGACCGGGTGTCTCTGGGTGCTCTTGATGATCGGCAGGTAAGCGCGCTGAAGCAGCGACTTACGCTCGCGCTCTTCTTCCTTCAAGCGAGCCGCTTCGGCGTCCTCGGAGGTCTTTGGGTCCTTGAGGAACCAGTAGGCGAGAACAGGGACGATAGTCAGCGACACGAACAGCGAAGCAACCAAGGCGATCGAGAACGTGAAGGCGAACGGTCTGAACAGTTCTCCGACCAAACCGCCGACCAGGGCGATTGGTAGGAAGACCGCAACCGTAGTGATGGTCGCAGCGGTAACCGCGCCAGCTACCTCGCGAATCGAGCGAAGGATTGCCTTCTTCTTCGGTTCACCGTACGACAGGTGACGGTTAATGTTTTCGATAACCACGATCGAGTCGTCAACAACACGACCGATTGCGATGGTCAGAGCGCTGAGAGTGAACAGGTTTAGCGAGTAGCCGAACATGTTCAAGCCGACAAAGGTGATTAGCACTGAGGTCGGAATCGAAATCGCGGTGACCAGTGTTGGGCGAACCGACATCAGGAACAGCAGAATCGTCAACACGGCAAAGGTCAGGCCGAGCAAACCTTCGGTGCTCAAGTCCTTCAAGGATTCCTCAACATAAGGTGCCTGATCGAAGATGGTCGTCACTGTAACGCCACCACCGAGCTGCTTGGCTAGCTCATCGACCTTGTCTTTGACGGCGTGTGAGATTGCGACGGTGTTACCGTCCTGAGTCTTTGTGATCGAAACCGATAGGGCGTCCTTGCCATTGACACGAGCGATCGAGGTAACCGGAGACTTCTCGTAGGTGACCTCGGCGATGTCCGCAACGGTTAGCGCAACGGTTGTAACCGATGGACCCATCGGGCCGAAACTGCTCTGAGTGCCGATTAGTGGCAACTTCTTGAAGTCCTCAATCGAGTTGACCGGGGTGCCCACCTCAACCGAGATCGAGCCCTTGGAGTCGGTAATGCTTCCGGCCGGCACGATGAAGCCATTGGTCTTTAGAGCGCTGACAATGTTCTGCTGGCTGAGGCCGTACTGCGCCAGAGCGTAAGTGTCGAGGTCTAGGTTGATTCGCTTTTCTTCGGTACCAGAGACGGCAACTTCGCGAACTCCTGGAATCGCACCGAAGAGGGTTGGCGCAACGGCTTCAAGAAGCTTGCTGATTTTCGCGTTGTCTGCCGAAGAAACACCGAGGGCAATGATCGGAACGCTGTCGAACGAGCCCGAAATCACCTGGGCGTTGGCTTCTGCCGGCAGAGTGTTCTCGACGCTTGCCAAGGCAGCCGCAAGGTTTTCTTTCACCTTTGCGGTTGTGGTGCCGTAATCGAACTCAACGCGCAGCACCGAGAGGTTGTTCTGTGAGGTGGAGGTTGACGAAACCAGTCCGTCAAGCTGACGAACAGCATCTTCGATCGGCTTGCTGACCTGGGCATCGATTACCTCTGGCGAGGCGCCGGGGTAGGAGGTGACGATAGCCGCCTGTGGAGTCTCGAAGGAAGGAATCAACTCCTGCTTCAGCGATCCGAGCGAAACAAAGCCGAACAGGGCAATGATGATGGTGGCTAGGGCTACTACTGAACGGTTCCCCAAGCTGATTTTGGCAAGACGATGCAAAACGACCTCTTCTATGTTGTCTATACAAGGGTAACCCGCCCGCAAAGCGCGCTATTCCGCACACTTAGTGTGAAAATAGAGTCGAATATCCTCCGGTTTCGGGCAGTAGTCGAAGCGAAGTAGCTTCGGCGGGGGACCCATAAGGAGTGAACATGATTGATCGCAATCGACTAGCCAAACTTCACGCCGTGGAGCAGGAGCTCTTTCTAGAGCGCAACCCAAAGTCAAAGGCGGCCTACGAGGCAGCCGACAACCTTTTCGGACGCGTTCCGATGACCTGGATGAATAAGAAAGCCGGCGGATTCCCGCTCTACTTCGACAAAGCCGTGGGTAACCGCATCTGGGACATTGACGGACACGAATACATCGACTTCGCTCTAGGAGACACGGGCGCTATGGCGGGCCACTCTCACCCCGCCGTTGTCGAAGCAATCGTGAACCGCGTCCAGACCGAAGGCGGCATGACCACCATGCTCCCGACCGAAGACGCTCAGTGGGTGGCAAAGAACCTCACCGACCGCTTCGGTATGGCCAAGTGGAGTTTCTCGCTAACCGCGACCGATGCCAACCGATGGGCTATCCGCCTGGTGCGCGCCATCACCGGCAAGTCCAAGATCCTCTTCAATGCCTACTGTTACCACGGCTCGGTTGACGAAGCACTGATCGTCGTTGGCCCCGACGGCGAAGGAATGAGTCGCCCAGGTAACGTCGGTTCACCAGTTGACGTCACCGAGACTTCAAGAGTTGCCGAGTTCAACGATCTCGAGGGGCTTGAGCGCCAGCTCAGCAGGGGAGACGTCGCTGCGGTGCTGATGGAACCAGCTCTGACCAACATCGGCATCGTCCTTCCGGAACCCGGTTATCTAGAAGGCGTGCGAGCACTGACTCGCAAATACGACGCCTTGCTGATCATCGACGAAACCCACACCTTCTCTGCTGGTTGGGGCGGCATGACCATGCGCGACAACCTCGAGCCAGACGTTTTCGTCATAGGCAAGGCGATCGCGGGCGGAATCCCAACCGGAACCTACGGTCTTAGCGCCGAGCTAGCCGAAAAGGTTCTTTCTCGCACCGACCTTGACCTCGTCGACATGGGTGGTGTTGGTGGAACCCTAGCCGGTAACCCGCTCTCGGTAGCTGCCATGCGGGCAACCCTCGAAAACGTGCTGACCAAAGAAAACTTTGAGTACATGATCGACCTGGCCACCTACTTCACCGACGGCGTCAACGAACTGTTCGAGAAATACGACCTACCCTGGGCGATCAACCAACTCGGAGCCAGAGCCGAATACCGATTCGCAAAGCCTTACCCAATCACCGGAACAGCTGCCTACGAATCTGCCGATGCCGAGCTGGAGGATTACCTGCACCTCTATCTTGCCAACCGCGGAATACTGCTCACCCCATTCCACAACATGGCCCTGATGTGCCCAACCACAACCAAGGCCGATGTTGACAGACACCAAGAGGTGTTCGCAGCCGCTATCCGCGAACTCGTCTCCGCTTAGGAAACGACTACGACAACTTTCTGGTTAGGTTCGGAAGTCCCGCCGGCGTTCGCCAACTTCCAGGAGACGTCAATCTTGCCCTTGTAGCCATACTGTTTCAGTAGCTTTGCAGCCGCCTCGGCCCGAGTTTTAGCCAAGCGAAGGTTCCATGCCGGCTTTGTTCCGCCCGACCACGAGTATCCAACAACGCGGATGGACTTTCCCAAGTTGGCGTTCGCCACAAGTTTTTTGAGCGTAGCGCGTGTTGACGGAGTCAGCTTAGCTGTCTGGTAATCGAAGCTGATCGAGGATCGACCCTTAAGGAATTTAGGTTCAACAACTTCTGGCGCTACTACTCTCACAACTAAGTGCAACGTAGCTTCCTTCTGGATGTTGTAGTCGGAAAGAGTCCTGCCATCCTCAAGCTGTTTGCCTGCAAAGATCAGTCGCTGCTGGTCTGGCGGAATGCCTTCTTTGTCTTGAATCTTCTGTTTGATGTTTTCGACGCTGTCCGATGCCTCAACATCCAGCGTGATGGTCTTTCCAGTCAGGGTTTTTACAAAAACTTGCATTGCATTCGCTGGCAAAGCCCATGCACTTATTGCAATAAGCGGTGCGAGGAGAAAGGCAGCTAAGGTGCGCTTGGAGTTCATAGCGCAAGGCTAACGCAGTCAGATACGTATAGTGGGCTTGATGAAGAAGTTTCGCAAGTTCATGGTTCGAGCCCTCATTGCCGGTGTCCTCGCGTTCCTAATTGTGCCCTTCCTCCTACCTCAACCAAACTCGGGAACCTTGACCAACCGCGAAGCCGCAGGAACCAACTCCGAGTTCGTAACCCTGGCAAATCTCGACGTTCACATGGAACGAAGGCAATACACGGGCAACTGCAACTGCGAAGCTCCGCTAATCGTTCTTATGCACGGCTTCGGCGCAAGCACATTTTCTTGGCGCGAGGTCATCGAACCGCTCGGTAAGTATGGCGAAGTAATCGCCTATGACCGACCTGCCTTCGGGCTAACCGAGCGCCCTACCGAGTGGGCGCAGGTCAACCCATACGGTTTAGAAGGCAACTTTGCGATCCTCGACAACCTGCTAACTAAGTACGGGCAAAACCGACAAGTCGTGCTCGTCGGTCACTCTGCAGGGGGCCAACTCGCCGCCGAATACGCCAGGCTGAACCCAAAGAAGGTAAGCGGTTTAGTTCTGGTCGATCCAGCGATCCTCACCACAGGCGGTGACTCGAGTGGCCTCAGCTGGCTCTACGGAATCCCGCAAATCCAGCGCCTCGGCCCGATTCTGGTGAGCTCAATTTCGAGCTCCGGAGAAAACGTGATCCGTGAAAGTTTCTACGACCAAACTAAAGTCACTCAAGCCGTTCTTGACGGCTATCGGCAACCACTAAAAGTGAAAGGTTGGGAGCTCGCGTTCTGGAACTTCGTCACAGCGCCACGCGACAACCAACTCAAAGAGAATTTATCTAACCTAAAAACACCCACGCTTTTGATCACCGGTTCGAACGACACAATTGTGCCCACTGCCGACACAATCAAACTCGACGGCCTAATTCCAAACAGTTCACTCGTGGTGATCCCGAAGTCTGGTCACCTTCCTCATGAAGAACAGCCAGAGGCATTCATGAAAGCCTTTGAAGCACAGTTCAACTCGCTACTGGGTTAAACTTGTCGCATTGCCCTCGTAGCTCAGTGGATAGAGCAAGAGCCTTCTAATCTCTTGGTCGTAGGTTCGATTCCTACCGAGGGCGCTTCTCGTGTTGTAACAGATTTATGGGAGGGCTAAGAATCTTGTTAGATGATCTCAGGATTTCGCGCCAAAACGACAGCGGAGGAAAGCCGACGCAACGACTCTGGGATTTTGGTGCGGTTCCGTTGGGTGGCGTCCCGCTTGAATTTCGAGATGGGACTTGGATTGAGGAATGTCCGGAAAACGCACTGAACAATAACTGGAACAAAAACCATGATTTCAAGGCACTGTCAGCCATATCTCTGGCGGAAGCGGCGACTATCTTTCCAGGTTTGTCCGACAATTTCACTTTTTTGACATTTGATCAACATGACTCAGTAAATGAAGTACTTGCCAAAGCTCCGGAACATAGGGCTTCGAGAATTTTGGAAATGCTTTTCGGTGAAGATAGAGCCGAAGACACGGATTTCCTCGGCGATTATCGATTGTCAATTCAACTCGGGTTGCTAGTAGAGACCGTACCCGGATATGAGCTTCTGGGGCACTACTCCAGGCAAGTATGTAAACAAGTGGCAGACTTAATTTTTGCGCTTGATGTTGAGAAACTAAGTGACCACGGTTGGCCAAAAATTTATTCGCATAATCTACTGGAATGGGGAATCGCGCCAGCCGTGGTGGACAGAGTGCGATTGTTAACGTTGACTTTGCAACCTGCTTCGCGCGCACGAAGTGATTGGCTCCGAGAAATAGCTTTGGACCCCATTTCGAGACTCCTAGGAATAGCTTTCACTCTTTTGTCGAGAGATATTGCTTCATTTCTTTCGCAGACTGATGAGCAGAGGCTTCAGGTTGTTGAGAACGCGAAGGCAGATCTCTTCACACTCAATTCCTTCACGGATCCGCTCATGGAACCTTGGTATGGTTTCTTTGAACTACAGCAATCTCCCTACATTTCGAGCCCCCAAGAATTCCTCCAGTACTTCAAATTTCCAAGTGAACTTTTCCCTATTGTCGCGCAACATGTGACAGAGCGGTTGTACCATTTCGATGCGAAGCACTTTGTTTGGTTTCCCTGCCCAGTAAAGCGTTATTCCATAGAATCCCAGCCGTGGAATTCTTGCCCCGCTGGCTGTTTGGGATTTTTTGACGCGTCCTCCTGCACCGAAATAGCTCTTAGGGACTTGAATGGCTTTTCTTATTACGCTGACAGATTTTTTGAGAGGCTTGTGCCTGAAGAGCTTGTAGCCATTATTTCCCAGCCTGAGCCTAGGCCTCTAATAAAGGGCCTTCAATCTCGACCCACGTGGAAGCAAGAACTTGACTATCAAGAGGCTTTAGTAAAGCGCACCAAACTTATTACAAGATTGGAACTCAGAGCAAGACCATCTACTGCTGACAACGTAAGCCTCGCTGCTTGGTAGCCTGGCCTGATATTCGGCAACCGGATTATGTTGACACATTTGGGATTGAAGCGACAACAGCCTTCTAATCTCTTGGTCGTAGGTTCGATTCCTACCGAGGGCGCTCTTTCATAGGAGTCATATGGATCAAAGAGAACTTGAAACTCAGACAAAGAAATTCTTAGCCGCCTATGAGGCCAAGGACCTTGCGTCCGTTTCCGACCAATTCTCAGAGGATGTTGTCGTCCGAGACTGGAACATTGAGATTGTCGGAAAAGCAAACGCACTAAAGACATTTGCAAAGAATTTTGAAGACGCAACTTCTCTTTCTATCGAGTTAGTGCAACTTCACATTTCAGCTGAGAGTGTCGCGGCGGAGATTGAGATAACCGTAAACAGCTCTGAGGTTTTGAGAGTTGTTGACGTCCTCACTTTTACCGAGGACGGTCTAATTGCGTCGATCGTTTCCTATAAAGGTCTTTGATTTGATCACTACTGTCTAGGTATGGCAGTCAATCGGTCCATTCGTCACTAGACCGGACAACCAGGCCGCCGGCAAAGAATCGCTGAATAAATCCGCGGATTCCCCGCTTAGTCTCTTGAGTTTTTGGGTCCTGGACGCGGTTGCGGAGTTCTTTTGCTTCTTCATTTCTGATCTCAGACTCAGCCTCTTGTTCGAGTCTCACTTGTCGTTCTTCATGAGATTCACGTCTCCCAGCGCTCATGGGTAAAGTTCAATTCTCTGAAAAGACTTCCGAGGCCCACTTCCGTCGGTTCCAGAATTAGCCCAATCTCCTACCGCAAAGCTCGGTGAGGCTGAACCTAGCGCTGCTAGGACAGCAAGCGCTAGCGCCAGAGTAAGTTTCCGCAATTCGGATCTTTGGTGTTATTTCTTCGAGGCGTGGCCGAACTTAGCCAAGACTGAGTCCTCGATTAGCGCGACCAGGTTGTAGAGGATGATCGAGACCAGGGTGATTACGACAACGTATGCCCAGACTTCGCTCGCTTTTGCTCGGCCAACTGCTGAGACGATTCCGTAGCCGATTCCGCCACCGGTGGCGAGCCATTCGACGAGTAGCGCTCCGGTGATTGCGCCTGGAACTGAGATCTTGAGCGCTGCAAAGAAGGCTGGTAGCGAGGTTGGGAAGGCAACGGTTCTGAGGGCTGTGAGTTTGTTA
This sequence comes from Actinomycetota bacterium, assembly GCA_041158585.1. GTDB lineage: Bacteria > Actinomycetota > Actinomycetes > Actinomycetales > Microbacteriaceae > Rhodoluna. The sequence goes on along the minus strand of JBEBBA010000037.1, from coordinate 10,691 downwards.
GCGCCGTAAACGTTCACGAGGTCATACATGGCCGGCGATGCCGACCTGAGGCCGAAGACGATATTCACGAGGGCCGGGAAGAGCACCACGATGGCACCCATCACCGCGACGGTCACCTCGGCGCGTCCGAAGATGAGGATGATGATCGGGGCCATTGCAATCAGCGGAACCGAGCGAAGGAGCATGGCGATCGGCATTAGCGCCTGCTCGATGCCTTTGGAGAGCGTGAAGAGCACTGCGATTAGTGTGGCGAAGAAGATACCGAAACCGAAGCCGATTGAGGCGTCAATCATGGTTTGGCCGAGTGCGCTGAAGATTAGGTCGCGGTTTTCAGCAGCTTTCTCGACGGTGAACATGAAGTTGAAAACGTCGATCGGGTTTTTGCCGATGTAGGGGGTGACGTCGAGGGCCCAGAGTGCGAAAATCCAAAGCACTGTCACTACGGCTAGCGAGATTAGGGTGTTGTAGCCGGTCTTGAGAATGCGCTTAGGTAGGGAGGTCATTTAGCGCCTCCTGAGGTCGGTTTAGCCCATGGGCTAACAACTCGTGAGATGAGGCCGAAAAGGGCGTATGCGAGGCCGGCAATGGCTCCCGAGACTAGTGCCAAGCCCCAGACGCGGGCAACTTCGAGGCTCTGTTGAGCGTTCACCATCGCTGGGCCGAAGCCGAGGTCGGGTCCGCCAACGTATTCGCCCAGAATGGCACCGAGGAAGGCTGCCGGGGCAGCGATTCGAAGGGCTGCAAAGATCGCGGGTAGCGAGGCAAGCAGTTGGACTTTGATAAGTCGGTGCCAGCTGTTGCCTCCGTAAACGGTGACTACGTCGAGGCTGGCTTTGTCGGCCGACTTTACGCCGGTTAGAGCGCCAACCATTGTGGTGAAGAAGACGCTGAGTGCTGCGAGCGCTACAGCAGCGCCGGCTGGTTCGCCCTCTCCAGGAGCGCCGAGGACAAGGCGGATTATGGGGCCGATTGCGACGATGGGGATGCAGTAGGTGATCACTGCTATTTGGGTTGCGAGGTTTTCGAGTTTCGGCAGCATGAGTGCGAGAGCAGCTAGGGCCAGCGCGCTGATGTTTCCGAACAAAAACCCTAGCCCGGCTTCGGCGAGAGTTAGCGATGCGTTCTTCCAGTAGAACTCAAAACCATCGACCCCAAGTTGTTGGATTACCTCAAGGGGAGTGGGGATTGCGCCGGGCAATGCTTCGCCCGCCGAGTTTGTTCTTGCGAAAACCGTAACGGCACCAACCCACCAAAGGGCTACAACTGCAACCGACCCAATGGTTCCACCGATCCACTTGGGGCGAGAGTTAGTCATCGGTGGCGTTCTCCCCGTGGACACCGAAAAGAAGCTCAGATGCTTTGTCGTGAAGCGCGTGGAATTCGGGGGTGCGCATCATTTCGATTGTGCGTGGGCGCGGAAGATCGATGTCGATGATTTCCTTGATGCGACCCGGGCGAGCACTCATCACAGCCACCTGGTCGCTTAGGAAGATAGCTTCAGAGATTCCGTGGGTGACCATGAGGGTGGTTGCTGGCTTCTCGGTCCAGATGCGCAGGAGTTCGAGGTTTAGGCGCTGGCGAGTCATGTCGTCGAGGGCACCAAAGGGTTCATCGAGTAGCAGAACCGAAGGCTGGACGATTAGTGCGCGAGCAATCGAGACACGCTGGCGCATTCCGCCAGAAAGTTGGGCTGGCTTGGCATTCTCGAAGCCTTCGAGGCCAACGAGTTTGATCAGGTCTTTGAGTGCTTGCTCATCAACCTTTTCACCAGAGATTTCGAGCGGGAGTTTGATGTTGGAGATGACGCTGCGCCAAGGCATGAGAGCTGAGTCTTGAAAGGCGATGCCTAGCTCGTGGTTGCGTCGGAGTTCTTGGGGGTCTTTGCCGTCAACGGTTACAAAGCCCGAGGTTGGTGTTTCTAATCCGGCAAGGATTCTAAGAATCGTGGACTTGCCGCAGCCCGATGGGCCGAGAAGCGATAGGAAGCTACCTTTATCGCTGTGAAGTGTTGCGTCTTCAAGGGCAACGAGAGTCTCTTTGCCGATCTTGAAGGTTTTGTTTAGTCCGGAGATGGTGATGCCGCTGCCCAGGGCGTTAGAGCCCTGAGCAGCAGCATCGACCGAGTTAGACAATTTTGACTAGCCCTTTAGCTCAGGGTGCTCTTCGTAAACCTCGGCTAGGAGGCTTAGGTCGAACAACTGGTCAGCGGTGATCTCGTAACCTGCCGACTTTAGGGTCGCTAGGTTTAGGTCGATCATCGCTTCGCTGATGGTGAATAGACCATTAGCTGCCGTCTCGTCGGTCTGAACGAGGATGTCGTTCTGAGTCTTCGACTGGTAGTACTCCTTGTCGGCGTTCAGACCTAGGTCTGCACCGAACTTGGTTAGAGCTAGGTCAGCGCCACCCTTTGAGTCAGCAATCGCGTCCTTCCAACCACGGATGGTTGCGTAAAGGAATGCCTTTAGGGCTTCGCGGTTATTGTCGATCGAGTCCTGAGTAACAACAAAGCTCTCGGTGACGAACGGTAGACCGTTGTCGGCGAATAGCAGGTTGGTTACTTCGTAGCCCTGGCTCTCAACAACGAACGACTCGTTGGTGACGTATGCGAGGAAGCCATCGACTTCACCGTTTACTAGCGGGGCTGGGTCGTACTGGACGGGAACCTTGGTGACCTGAGACTGGTCGATGCCGTTTGCCTTTAGCAATGCGTCGAACAGGGTCTCGTTAGGGCCAGCCTGTACACCAATCTTCTTACCGATTAGGTCCTGAACGGTCTGAATGTTGCCGCCGTCCTTTAGCGAAAGGATGGTGAACGGGTTCTTCTGGTAGGTGGTACCGATGATCTTCAGCGGTGCACCCTCCTCGAGGATGATTGGAGCGGTCGAGATTGGGTTAGCAATACCGACAAGCGCGTTACCCGAGAGAACCTCAGCCTCGGTGGCAGCTGGGCCAGCGATTAGGTTGACGCTCGAGAAGCCGGCTTCGGTGTAGTAACCGTTTTCGACTGCGAAGAACTGGCCGGCGAACTCGGAGTTCTTGATCCACGAGAGCTGGATGTTTAGCTCGCCGTAGTTGGCTGGTTCTGCAGCGGGTGCACAACCGGTTAGCGCAAGAGCAGCTACCGCCATAGTGGCGGCAAAAGCCTTGATTCGACCCTTAAGGCCGGTTTTTGGTGAAGTCACTTAAGTAACCTTTCAAATGGAATTTGCAGGTGAGATAGAGCTGTTTAGATGCGCCATTTATCTGTGGGCTTTTAGTCCCGTTATCCAGCGTTGGCGTATTGGAAAGTCTGGCATATCTGGAAACCGCGACACGCCGAGAAACGCCATATTGGCGCTTAAATCCTGATGTTTTTATTGCCTGTAGTGTCTTGGAGGTGCCTTCGAGCAACATCGAGGCCCGTCAAGGAGAAAATGTCCGATCAACTTCCGCCATGCCCAAAGTGTGCAAGCGAATACACCTACGAATTAGATCCAATATTGGTCTGCCCGGAATGCGCTCACGAGTGGACGCCTGAGGTCGAAGAAGTTGAGACCGAGCGAATCGTCAAAGATGCAGTCGGGAACATCCTGCAAGACGGCGACACCGTGACAATCATCAAGGACCTCAAGGTAAAAGGCTCTTCGTCGGCGATAAAAGTTGGTACTAAGGTTCGCAACATTCGACTAATCAGTGCCACGGACGGTCACGACATCGACGCCAAGGTTGATGGTTTCGGTTCGATGTATCTAAAGTCGAGCATCGTAAAGAAGGTTCTTTAGTCAGCTGCTAGTTGGGCTTTCTTGAGTGATCGCTTTTTCGTCTGTGCAACTTTCAAAAGGTGTTTATTTAGCCGCTGGCTCATAGGTCGGAAGGTGAAGAACGTCAGCCCGCCTGAGAGGGCAGCGCCAACCAACGGAACAAACTTAGCTGCAGCGTTTGCGAAGATTGTTTTGTTCATCCTGCCACCAATACCAATAACAACCTTCTTGATTATTGGGTAGTAAGCCGTTTTTGTCAGTGCTTTTGCGGCTAGTTGCTTGCCGACGTGAATCTCGACTTGAGTCGCAAGTTTCGTGATTGCCGCGATAGCACCTTGAACACCGAACATTACGCCAACAAAGAGAAGAATTACGTTCTTTGTTTCGTCGTCGATTTTGTCACCTTTTACGGTGAAAAGTTCTGGCCAGTCGTGCAGGTAGGCAAGTTTCTGAGCGGTACGGATTAGCCCGCCGTGAAACTGAATAAGGTCCGCTGGAATTGTAGCTAGCATTGCCCAGCCCCCTGGAATCCCGGCAGCAGCGGAGAGCGAGGTCGCCAGTGCGACTTCATGTTTGATTGTGCTGTTTGCCAAGGCGTTGATTGTCTTTGTCGGAACCCCCGCTGTGTGCGGCCCGTAGGCAACAATCTTGTCGAGCATTTCGGGTGTGCAGTGTTTATCGAACTGAGCGCGTAGATATTGCTCGCGATCAACGTGAACCCCTGGAAGTTTTACTGCCTGGACAACTAGGTCCGTTACTTTGCTTTGAATTAAATCAACGTTTTCTGTTTTCCCCATGGGGTTAGTTTAGCCGAGCAGTGACTTCATCTGTTTGTAGATGATTCCAGCGGCCATGACCGGGTTGAGCCTGGTTAGGAAGTCCATCATTTTGGCATCCTGCCCGATGCAAATTCGCGGCTTGTTCTTCTCAATCGCGTCAACCATCGCTTTAGCTGCGTCCGGGGCTGAGGTCATCTTGAACTTTGGGGCGTCTGCGCCTGAGCCACCAGGGTTTGACATGCCAGAGTTGGCTGCGATGTTGGTGGCAATTGCGCCGGGGAAGACGATTGTGACTCCGACATTGGTGTCCATGAGTTCAGAACGAAGTCCTTCGGTGAAGAGCTTGATGGCAGCCTTGGAGGCTCCGTAAACGCTCTGCCCAGGGACTGGCGCGTAGGCACCCATCGATGAGACATTCAGGATGTGCGCTTCTTCACGCTTCAGAAGCTCTGGCAAGAACGACTTGACCACATGCAGGGGGCCGTTGAAGTTGACGTTCATGACGTGAGTTGCGTCTTGGTATTTCAGGTCGTTGATCTTGACGAATGGTTGGATGATGCCGGCGTTGTTGATGATCGCGTCGATGCTGCCGAGGGTTTTGATTACTAGAGCCGGGAGCGCCTCAACCTTGGCCGAGTCGGTCACATCAACGACAAAAGTTTCAAGGGTTCCGCCGATGGCGTCTGCTGCCTTCTTGGTTTCGACTAGAAATTCCTCGCGAAGATCAACCGCGGCAACTTTTGCACCGCGACGGAGGAGTTCTAGGGTGATTTCGCGCCCCATTCCGTTGCCTGCGCCGGTGACTAGAACTACTTTGCCTTTGACCTTCATGGTTCTCCTCTGTGATCTTTCACCTTCACTTTACGCCTCGTTCGTAAGCAAATGATTTTGCTTGGAACAAAAACGATGCGATACCGCTTACTTTTTCGCATGGACCTAAAAAACATCAGCCTAAAAATGATCGATGGCACCGACAAGAAATTCGGTGACGTCGCCGGCAAAGTCACGCTTGTCGTCAACGTAGCTTCACGCTGCGGGCTGACCCCTCAGTATGAAGCGCTCGAGGCGTTGCAGAAGAAGTACGGTCCAAAGGGATTCGTTGTCGTTGGTATGCCGTCGAACCAGTTCTTCCAGGAACTCTCTACCGAGGGTGACATTAGCGAGTATTGCTCGACTACCTGGGGCGTAACCTTCCCGATGACAGAGAAGGTCAAGGTCAACGGCCGCGGTCGTCACGAACTTTACAAAGAGCTAGTCAAGGCCAAAGACTCTTCGGGTTTGGCTGGGCCGGTGATGTGGAACTTCGAGAAGTTCCTCGTTCTAGCCGATGGTTCGATCAAGCGCTTCCGCCCACAGACCAAGCCTGATTCGGTCGAAGTCATTGCGGCTATAGAAGCTGCACTCTAAGACTTTGGCTGGTCGCTGAGAAGTTCCGCGTCCATCGGTAGGGTTTCGTCGAATCCCTCGTTTAGTCGCGAAAGCTCATCTTGCGAAAGCTCAACACCGTTCAGTGAGTCTCTTACCGACTCGATCCTGGTGATTCCCGGAATCGGCACGATGCTAGGGGAGAGGCTCCTCAGCCAAGCGATCGCAATCGCGTAGGTTGAAACGCCCTTCTCGTCAGCAAGTTCTTTGACGATGGCTTGGGCATCGTTTGCTCGCGCGCCCTTGGTCGGTGACCATGGTAGGTAGGCGATGCCGTGCTGTTCGCAAACTTCGAGAACATCCAACTCTTGCCGGTAGGCGGGGTTCAGTTGGTTTTGAACACTGAAAACATCGCCGATAACTTCTACCGCACGCTGCAGTTGCTTGGCGGAGTAGTTACTGACTCCGATGCGTTCGATCAGCCCGTATTGTTTTAGCTTGGCCAAATTTTCGAGTTGGTCTTCAAAACGCATTTTCGGGTCCAGGCGGTGGTGCTGCCACAGTGGAATAGTGCTGATTTCCAGCCGGCCGGCCGATGCCTCGGCTGCTCGCAAAAGATAATCAAGACTCGCGTTGCGGCCCCAAAGCTCACCAGGCTGACGGGTGATTCCGCCCTTGGTTGCGATTAGTAGGTTGCTGGCGTCACCGTTGTAGGTGCGAATAGCCTCGGCCAAGAGCTTCTCGTTGTGCCCGAAAGAGTCCCAGCTTGGCGCATAGATGTCAGCCGTGTCGAAGAGGACTACACCTTGAGAGATTGCCTCGTGAATAGCCTCGATGGTGCTCGCTCGGTTCGATTCAGATGCCCCGAAAGAGGCTTTCATGAAACCAAAGCCGAGCGAGCCCAGCAAGTTACTTCTTCCTTGTGACTACGAGGCTTGCGATTGCCGAGATGGCGATGCAGGAAACAATCACAACCAACGAGGTGGTGGTGGAGATTTCCGGAGCCCACAGGATCTTCTCTCCGCCGTTGATGAACGGGATCTCGTTTTCGTGCATAGCGTGAGTGATCAGCTTGAAGCCGATGAACGCGAGGATCGCTGCGATACCGTACTCGAGGTAACGCAAACGCTCCATCAGGCCGCCAAGCAAGAAGTAGAGCTGGCGAAGACCCATCAGGGCAAAGATGTTTGCGGTCAGCACGATGAACGGGTCGGTGGTGATACCGAAGATTGCCGGGATCGAGTCGAATGCAAACATGACGTCGGTCAGCGCGATGGTGATGAACACAACGACCATAGGGGTGAAGGTCTTCTTGCCGTCGATCATCGTGCGCAGCTTCATGCCGTCGTAGGTCTCTGAGTACGCGATTCGCTTGCTCAGGAACTTCGTTAGCTTCGACTCGGACTCTTCCTCGTCGTCCTTCTTGCGCTTTAGCTGGTGGTAAGCGGTGTAGAGGAGGAATGCGCCGAACAGGTAGAAGACTCCGGTGAAGGCCTCGAGGATTGCAACACCGAGGAAGATGAAGATCGCACGCAGGATTAGCGCCATGATCACACCCACCATCAGCACCTCTTGCTGGTACTTCTTTGGCACGGCGAAGCGCGCGAAGATGATGATGAAGACGAAGAGGTTGTCCACGCTCAGGCTGTATTCGGTGAGCCAGCCGGCGAAGAATTCGCCAGCGCGGTCGGCGTCTGAGTAGACGCCGAGGGAGATACCAAAAATGATCGCCAGGACAGCGTAGAAGCTGACCCAAATAGCAGACTCACGCATGCTTGGAACGTGAGGACGCTTGAAAATCAACAAGACGTCGACGAGCAGGATTAGGACTAGAACACTGAGTGTTACGACTTCGAAAGTCGCTGGAATTGGAGGTAGGGTCACAGTTAAATTCTAAGCGGGGGAGTCTCACAGAAATTCCCCAAGAAACATTGTTACCGAGTCTTTCTAGCGTTTCTTAGACTCGATTTATGAGCTTCCGCAGACTAATAGCCCGACTCTCCCTTGCCCTTCTAACTATTGGCATTGTTAGCGTTCCAACGATCTCGAGTGCAGCGTCGAGCTACCAGATCGTGGTTCACGTGCCATCGGTGCCGGGGATCGTGCCAGCGGGGGCCAAAGTCACCTTGATTGACCCTACAAACGCGGTGAATCAGAGCGAATCACGCCTGATTGGTCAGGATTCTTACGGCTGGTTCGGTGTCGTCGATGTTCCAACGAACGCTGTGAGCGTCCGAGTGAGAGCCACCGGCCTTCCAGCTTCATCGGTGTTCGTCAACCCAGCAGGCACGCGCGAGATTTGGTTGAGCGCCAAGGGTGTTCCTTTCACTCACGAGTACCGTGCAACTTCGGTTCTAAAGGTTTCGCTAACCACCAAGGGAACTCTCACTCAAAAAAGGGCGCTCAGAGTCACCATCGGCAAGGTTGTTAAGACGTACAACTTCTCCAAATCAGGATCCAAACTTTTCGTAAACGTTCCGGTTACTTCGAGCACAACAACGGTCAAATTCTCGCTACTTCGCAATGGAGCGCTCGGAAAGAGCTATTCGGTAGACGTTCGCAAGACAGCCAGGGTTTGGGTTGGTGACTACTTCAACGGAGTTCGAACCTCAGAGGCTTGGGCAAACAACCAGGTCAAGATTCACTACCGCAGAGCCGATGGTCAGTACGCGGATTGGGGAGTCCACGCTTGGGCAAACGCTGGAACCGGCGGTACCTCTAGAACCGTCACTTGGATTGCTCCAATTCAACCGGATAGCCTGACCCCAGACGCCTGGGGTGTTACATTTACGATCCCGCTAACTTCCAACGCGGTGAGCCTGCCTTTCATCATTCACAAGGGTGACGAAAAGGACCCTTCGGCGGCTGACCAGCTGCTAAACCTCGCAGCGACTAAGGGTGAAGTTTGGTTTGAGTCCGGACGCGTGAACGCAAATGCCAGCCTTCGTTACACGATTCCCGTTCCTCTAGATGCCGCACCATCACTGCCGCAGGAGGCGACTCCACCGACGGCACAGGAGGCAGAGGCACTTGCGAGTAACTCGGTGCGATCGGCTTTTGCTGGCGACAACATCTACTTTGTTCTAACCGACCGCTACAAGAACGGCAACTCGAGCAACGACACCATGGGGCTCACCGGTAGCCGCGACATTACGGGATTCGACCCCACCTCAACCGCCTACTACCACGGTGGCGACCTAGCTGGGCTAACCGACGGCTGCACGACCGGCGACGGCGTGGCCAGACTAAAGGAAATGGGCTTTACCTCGGTATGGCTAACACCGCCTTTCAAGCAGCGCTACGTACAAGACGGCAGTGCTTCGTACCACGGTTACTGGATAACTGACTTCACCGATATCGATCCACACCTCGGCACCAAGGCGGATTTCAAGGCCTTTGTGGATTGCTTGCACTCACAGGACATGAAGGTCGTGATGGACATCGTCGTCAATCACACCGGCGATGTGAACGATTACACCGACGGCGACTACAACTTCGGCGCTCCGCGTCAAGCTCGAATCGCCACCCGCGACCTAAACGTTCGTCAGCCTGCGTTCTTGAACGACCTAACCAACTACCACAACCGCGGTAACGTTCAGGACTGGAACAACAAGGAGCAGTCGCAGAACGGTGACTTCTTCGGGCTGGACGACATCTACACCGAGAAGCCAGCTGTTATTGAAGGCTTTGCGCAGGTTTACGCCAACTGGGTGAACGAGTACGGAATCGATGGCTTCAGAATCGACACCGCAAAGCACGTTGACGACGCCTTCTTCGGAAAGTGGTGGCCTCGCGTCCTCGAACTGACCAAGGATTACCAGCCAAACCTTTTCGCTTTCGGCGAGGTTTACGATGCGAACACCTCCAACCTGACCGCTTTCGTCAGAAACCGTTCGCTACCGGCAGTGCTGGATTTTGCTTTCCAAAATGCGGCAGTCCAGTTTGCAGCCGGAAACAACATCAGCGCCATCACTAATGTGTTCGAGGCTGACGACTGGTACATCACCGATAAAACCAACGCCTACAACCAGGTCACCTTCCTTGGAAACCACGATATGGGTCGGTTCGGTCAAATGCTCAAGTGGGCGGGCGATCCTGCCGATGACCTCTGGGGCGACTCCCTGCTCGGCTACGACCTGATGTACATGTCTCGAGGTATTCCAAATGTTTACTACGGTGACGAGCTCGGAATCATCGGCGCTGGAGGAGATCAGGGTTCTAGGCAAGATCTGTTCGCCACCTCGGTGGCGGCTTGGAGGTCGGAGGCTCGCATCGCGGCTCAACCGATCGGAACAGGCAGTTACTTAGGCATCCGTAACCACCCGATACAGGAGCGAATCACCGCCCTAAACCAGCTTCGGAACTCACACCCGGCTCTCAAAACAGGCGCTCAACAGCTCAGGTACTCGGGCAATAACGTGGTGGCGTTTAGTCGCTTCGACCTTGACGCCAAGCGTGAGTACGTGGTTGCCCTCAATAACTCAAAGAGCTTGAAGAGCAACATCTCGATTCAAACCTCGAGCCCTTTCACCACCTTTAGCCAGGTGTGGGGCCAGACTCAGAGCGTGACTTCTGATGCCAACGGCATGATTCAAATTTCTGTCGGCGATAGACAAGCGGTCGTGTTGCGAGCCGAGAGTGTTTTGCCGGTCGCCCAAACCGTTTCGGGTATCACTCTCACTATGCCTAAGGACGCTGGCGCTGCCCTTTGGAAGCCAACTGCCTCGATTGCGAACTGGCGCGACCCGTCAACCTGCACATTCGTCTTGAAGGTCAACGGGGGAGCGTGGCAGGTCCTTGGTGTCGA
>JBEBBA010000036.1:0-4977 GCA_041158585.1 Actinomycetota bacterium | reverse complement strand
TAGCGACCTTAAGACGGCTCGCGAGCTGAACTCGGTGGTGGAGTCTGTCTTCCCGCCGGACTCGGTGTTCCGCATCGATCACTACCTCGGCAAAGAGACCGTTCAGAACATCCTCGCGCTGCGCTTCGCAAATCAGCTTTACGAGCCGCTCTGGAACTCGAACTACATTGACCACGTTCAGATCACCATGGCCGAAGACATCGGCGTTGGTGGCCGCGCAGGCTACTACGACGGCATCGGTGCAGCTCGAGACGTGATTCAGAACCACCTCCTGCAGCTTCTTGCGCTCACCGCAATGGAAGAGCCGGTCTCTTTCGACGCCGCAGACCTGCGCGCCGAGAAGGAAAAGGTCCTCAAGGCAGTTCGCCTTCCGAAGGACCTTGGCAAGTACACCGCCCGAGGTCAGTATTCTGGCGGCTGGCAGGGTGGCGAGAAGGTTCTCGGCTTCCTAGAGGAAGACGGCATGAACCCGAATTCGGTTACCGAAACCTACGCGGCCATGAGATTGGACATCAACACCCGTCGCTGGGCGGGTGTTCCGTTCTACCTGCGCGCTGGAAAGCGTCTAGGTCGTCGCGTCACGGAGATCGCGGTCGTGTTCAAGCGCGCTCCACAGCAGCTCTTCGCCGCCGACCAAACCTCGGCACTGGGCCAGAACGCACTAGTTATTCGCGTCCAGCCAGATGAAGGTGTAACGATTCGTTTTGGCTCCAAGGTCCCTGGTGCAGGTATGCAGGTGCGCGACGTAACCATGGACTTTGGCTACGGTCACGCTTTCACCGAAGCTAGCCCGGAAGCTTATGAACGACTCATCCTCGACGTTCTCCTCGGCGACCCACCGCTGTTCCCGAGACACGAAGAAGTCGAGTTGTCCTGGAAGATTCTCGACCCGATTGAAGAATTCTGGGCAAAGCAGTCTGGCAAGGTTGAGCAGTACCGACCGGGCACCTGGGGCCCTGCTTCAGCCGACAAAATGCTCGCCCAAGACGGCAGAGAGTGGAGAATCCCGTGATCGTCGATCTTCCAAACACCACGATTTCGAAGGTTTCGAAGAGCCTGGTTCAGATCCGCGAACAGGGTGGCGCTGTCGCTCTCGGTCGCGTACTAACCCTGGTTATTCAAACCAACTTCAAGGGAATCGAACCGGCAATTCGTTCGGCAAACGAGGCATCGCGCGAGCACCCTTGCCGAATCATCGTCGTCGCTGAAGGTGGCCCCAAGGGTAAGAAGTCCGCGGACGGACTCGACGCCCAGATTCGTGTCGGTGGCGACGCCGGTGCATCTGAGGTTATCGTCCTTCAGGCTCGCGGTGAAGCCGCGAGCGACCCCGAGAGCCTGGTGACCGGCCTGCTGCTTCCTGACGCCCCTGTGGTCGCCTGGTGGCCTGCTGAGGCTCCGGTAAAGGTTTCTGAATCAGCGATCGGCCGAATTGCGACCCGCAGAATCACCGACGCGGCAAATCAGCCCGACCCTCACGCTTACCTGCGCCAGCTCGCCAAGAACTATGAGCCTGGCGACAGCGACTTCGCTTGGACTCGCCTAACTCTGTGGCGCGCCCAGTTAGCGGCTATTCTCGACCAGCCACCTTTTGACCCGGTTACCGCGGTTGAGGTTACCGGTGCGGTTGACTCCCCGAGCACCGACCTGTTGGCCGCTTGGCTTGAACTCAAACTAAAAGTCAAGGTCAAGGCTATTCGTACAGCGCGCGGTAAGGCTGTTTCTGGCATACGTGGAGTGAAGTTGATCCGCAGGTCTGGAGACATCGAGATCGTTCGTAACGTTCCAGACGTGGCTACGCTAATTCAGCCGACCCAGCCGACCCGCGAAATCACTCTGCCGCGACGCAGCGACAGAGACTGCCTCAGTGAGGATCTTCGCCGCCTAGACCCAGACGACCTGTTCGGCAAGGTGATCAAGGCAGGTTTCACAGCAAAGACACCTGTGCCAAAGGTAACCAAGAAGTAATGCGCCCCGTCGTCAATCGCTTCAAGGATGCTGACGCTGTCGCTCTAGCTGCAGCCGAGGCTGTGGTTTCGAGGGCCACTGAGCTACTCGAGAGTCAAGACGAGGTAAACCTCGTTGTTACCGGCGGCACGGTTGGCATCCTCACGTTAGCCAAATTGCGCGAGCTTGATTTCGATTGGTCGCGAGTGCAGGTTTGGTGGGGTGACGAGCGATTCGTCGAGAAGTCGAGCGCGGATCGGAACGAGGTTCAGGCGCGCAATGCTCTTTTCAATCACGTGGAAATCCCTCAGGGAAACCTGCACCCGTTTCCGGCGAGCGACGAAGGTCTTTCGCTCGATGAGGCTGCCGCTAGCTTCAGGGCTCAGGTAGTAGGCGTCACCTTCGACATCCTGCTCTTGGGCGTTGGCCCCGATGGTCATGTGGCGAGCCTGTTTCCGGGCCACTCTGCCGCCGGTGAACTCGTTGTTGCCGAACACGACTCCCCCAAGCCGCCACCGCAGCGCCTCAGCTTTAGCTACGAGTTACTCAATTCCGCTCGCGAAGTTTGGTTCACAGTTGCCGGTGCCGACAAGCAGGACGCAGTTTCGGCTGCGTTCGCAGAGGATGGCACAGATTTGCCAGTAGGTCAGGTTACCGGGACCGAGCGAACGGTTTGGTTTCTTGATTCAACCGCGGCGACAAAAGTTTTTGGCTGCTAGCTACTTGTTTTCGGCTGCTCTAGCCCGACGCGCGGCGATGGCGTCGATAGCCTCCTGAAGTAGCGCTTCGGCTTCTTCTGGGCTCCTGCGCTCTTTGACATAGGCGAGGTGAGTCTTGTACGGCTCATGTTTCGCGATAACCGGCGGATTGTCTTTGTCTTGGCCAGCTGGGTTTCCGCAGTTCACGCAATCGAGAGTATCGGGGATATCTTCTTCCGACACTGTTGCTGCGAATTGGGGCGACATGGTGTGCCCCTCGGTGCAGTAGTAGTTGCGGGTAATTTTCTCGGCTTGGGCAATCTTGCCCTGTTCCACTGTTGGTCCGGCACCTACACGCGAACCGCGAATAGCCGGATTGGTCATACCGTCGGAACCAGGTCGAATCTGGTGAAGAGGCCGAGAACGATGATGATGGTGATCCAAACCAAACCGAGAATGACAGTGATTCGGTTTAGGTTTCGCTCGGCTACACCGGATGAACTAACACCGCTCGATAGTCCGCCACCAAACATGTCCGATAGTCCGCCACCGCGACCCTTGTGAAGCAAGATGAGTAGGGTCAGAAGCAAGCTGATGATACCCAGCAAGACTAGGAGTGCGATCTGAAGGATTGCCATGGTTTTAGATTACCTAACTTTGGTTACTTGACGATTATATAGCCAGATGCTTTTGGAATCGAGCGATACCGCTGAACTCCTCTGCGTCGAGGCTCGCACCGCCGACTAGGACTCCATCAACCTCGGTGCTGCGCAGGAAGCCAGCCACGTTGGCAGCCTTGACTGAACCGCCGTAGAGAATTCGTGTTTTGTCGGCAACTTCGTCGCCGAATGCCTCGCGAATCGCTACTCGGATCTTGGCTGCGACGCTGGCGGCCTGTTCTGGAGTTGCGACCTGCCCGGTGCCAATTGCCCAGACCGGCTCGTACGCGATGACAAACTCGCCCAGGTTCTCGTGACCAGCTAGAGCCGCAAGGGTCTGTCGCACCGGAACGGCGGCAGCGCCTTCGGCCTCAAGCTCCTCAAGGGTTTCGCCCACGCAGATGACTGGAATGATTCCTTGACGGAAGCTCGCAGAAACCTTAGCCTGAACTACCTCGTCTGACTCGCTGTGGTACTGGCGGCGCTCAGAATGGCCGATAAGCGCGTACTTTACAGCGAGCTTCTTGAGAGCAACACCCGATACCTCGCCGGTGTATGCGCCGGAGTCGAATGCCGAAATGTCTTGAGCTCCAAGAGCGATTTCCAGCCCATCCGCGTCAATGAGAGTCTGAATCGAGCGCAGGCTGGTGAAACCAGGAAATACAGCGACTTCGGCGGTGGCGTAGTCGTGACCGGCATCCTTCAGGGTCCAAGCCAACTTCTGAACCAGCGCGATGCCTTGCTGGTGGTCAAGGTTCATCTTCCAGTTGCCGGCGATGAATGCTACGCGCTTAGTCATTTAGTACCTCTAGTCCTGGCAGGGCCTTACCCTCGAGGAATTCGAGGCTGGCACCGCCACCGGTTGAAATGTGTCCGAACTGCGAATCTTCGAAACCTAGCGCTCGAACCGCAGCGGCCGAGTCACCGCCACCGACGACCGAGAAACCGGCCATCTCGGTAAGAGCTTTTGCCACCGAGCGGGTTCCGCCAGCGAACTTTTCAAGCTCGAAGACACCCATCGGGCCGTTCCAGAAAACGGTCTTCGCTTCGAGTATCTCTTTGGCGAAGTTAGCTCCGGATTCCGGGCCGATGTCTAGTCCTAGTCCGCTGGCGCCAAATGGCGATTCTTCGATGGACTCTGCGCCTGTCACCGCAACCTCAGCGTCAGCTCCGAACTTGCTGGCTACGACAATGTCGGTAGGTAGAACGATCTCTACTCCGAGCTGCTTGGCGCGGTTTAGGTATTCCTGAACAACGGGAATCTGGTCTGCCTCAAGTAGCGAAGAGCCGACCTTGTGCCCCAGTGCGGCGAGGAAGGTGAAAACCATTCCACCACCGACTAGGAGCTTGTCCACTGTCGGTAGCAGGTGGTCGATGACGCCGAGCTTGTCGGAAACCTTGGAACCGCCGAGAACGACCGCGTAGGGGCGCTCAGGGCTCTTGGTTAGGCGCTCGAGAACCTCGAGCTCCTTCTCGATCAGGAATCCTGCGTAGGCAGGCAGCTGCTGAGCTAACTCGTAAACTGAGGCCTGTTTGCGATGAACAACACCAAAACCGTCGGACACCATGATGTCACCGAATTCGGCAAGCTTGGATGCAAACTCCGCACGTTCAGTCGAGTCTTTCGAAGTCTCGGCGGCGTTGAAACGAAGGTTCTCTAAAACTGCGACTCCCCC
>JBEBBA010000035.1:0-3461 GCA_041158585.1 Actinomycetota bacterium | reverse complement strand
CCGCTCCGGTCACGTACATGTGGTGGGCCCAAACGGTCATCGAAAGAGCTGCGATTGCGATGGTCGCGTAGATCAGAGTCTTGTATCCGAAGATTGGCTTACGGCTGAAGACCGGGAAGATTTCCGAGACGATACCGAAGAACGGTAGCGCCAGGATGTACACCTCGGGGTGGCCAAAGAACCAGAACAGGTGCTGCCAGAGCATCGGTCCGCCGTTGGCCGGGTCGAAAATGTGGGCGTCGAAGCGGCGGTCGGCACCTAGGGCAAACAGCGCAGCAGCTAGCGGCGGGAAGCACATGATTACCAAGATCGAGGTAACCAGAGTGTTCCAGGTGAAAATTGGCATGCGGAACATGGTCATACCGGGAGCGCGCATGGTCAGAATCGTGGTGATGAAGTTGACACCACCCATAATGGTTCCGAAACCGCTCAGTGCTAGACCGAAGACCCACAGGTCACCGCCCAAGCCTGGCGAATACGTGGTGTTCGAAAGTGGTGCGTAGGCAAACCAACCGAACGACGCTGCACCCTGAGGGGTGAAGAAGCCGGCCACGGCCACAAACGAACCGAAGAAGTAGAACCAGTAGGCAATCGCGTTCAGACGCGGGAAAGCAACGTCTGGAGCGCCGATCTGAACCGGCATCAGGATGTTTGCAAAAGCCGCGAACAGCGGAGTTGCAAACATTAGGAGCATGATCGTGCCGTGCATGGTGAAGAGCTGGTTGTACTGCTCCTTGCTACCAACAATCTCTAGACCTGGAGCTGCGAGCTGAGCGCGAATTACCAAGGCCATGACACCGGCGATGAAGAAGTAAACAATCGAAGTGATCAGGTACAGGTAACCGATCTTCTTGTGATCGGTGGTTGTAATCCAGTCGACGAGGATGCGTCCCTTGGACTTAGGTGCGGTTGCGGTTGCCATTGTTACTTGCCCTCGTTTTCTGGGGTGCTGCCGTTACCTGGAAGGTTTTGGAGTCGGCTGTCTTCGATGGAAAGCTTTCCGAGCTGGTTCTTGTCGCGAAGTGACTGAATGTAAGCCTCGTACTCCTCCGGAGTCTCTACCTTGACCTGGAAGAGCATCATGGAGTGGAACTCGCCACAGAGTTCCGCGCACTTACCGGTGTAAAGGCCGGTTTTGGTGGGTGTGAAGTACATGTGGTTCCAGCGGCCTGGGAAGACGTCCTTCTTGTATAAGAATTCGACGACCCAGAACGAGTGAATTACGTCTCGCGAAGCGAGGTCGATCTGCACTGTCTTGCCCACCGGAAGGTGTAGAACAGGCATCTCGGTCTTTGGCTTGGTTACGTCCTCCTGCTGAACCTGAATGCCAGACTCCCAAACTCCCTCTTTGAGGTAGTTGAAGTCCCAGGCCCACTGCTTGCCGATGACTTCGATCTTGACGTCAGGGTTAGCAATTGGCTTCTCGATCTCGGTCATGGTCTTTGCGGTGAGCGCAAAGAATCCGATTACGAGGATTAGCGGGACGACGGTAAACAGGGTTTCGATCGGGTTGTTGTAGCGAAGCTGCGGAGGAACCGTGTTGTCACCCTTACGGCGGCGGTAAACGATTAGCGCCCAAGCCATTAGTCCCCAGGAGATGAAACCGACGATGAAGAGAACGATCCATGAGACGTTCCAGAACTCGGTAATCGGGCCGGTGTGGTTGGTTACACCCTTGCTAGAAACCGGTAGGTAGCCGTTAGCGAAGTCTTCGCTCGAACAACCTGCTAGAACAAGCATCAGGCCTGCCGCAATCGGCAAGCTTAGCCATCTGAATCCACGCTTTGAACGCACAATAACCCTTCGAAAGTTGAATCGTTACCCACTAAGTCTAAACCCGCGAGGGCGCGCGAGACCGCCAAAAACAGGCGTTTTTACCGCTTTTTTAGTTGAAAGAGTCGCCGCAGGCGCAGGTTCCCTGCGCGTTCGGGTTGTCGATCACGAAACGCTGGCGCATAACTGTGTCTTCCCAATCCAAAGTCGAACCATCGAGGTACGGGAGGCTCTTTTTGTCAACGACAACCTCGACCCCGTCGAACGGGTAAACCACGTCGTCAGAGTTAAGAGTTTCGTCTGGGAAGAAGTCGTATCGCAGCCCCGAGCAGCCGCCTGGCTCAACGTAGAGTCTGAGGCGAATCTCGAGGTCGGTCTGCTCTGTTTCAAGCAAAACCTTGAGCTTGTTTACAGCAGGTTCGGTTAGGCGAATACCTTCAAAAGTGGTTTCAGACATGTCTACAGTTTACCGCGACTCGGTTAGGTCATTGGCTTTGATCAACATCAACGCTTCGGCAACCATTGCCTTCTTCAAGGATTCGACTTCAACAGATTCATTGGGGCTGTGAGCTCGGCTGTCGGCGTCTTCCACCCCGGTAACCAGGATCTGAGCGTTCGGGAAAACCTCCATCAGATCGGCAATAAACGGGATCGAGCCACCAATGCCAATCAGCGCCGTCGGGTTTGCGAACGAGGCTTCGAGAGCAGTCTCAGCCAGGCTCTGAGCCCAACCAGAGGCGTCAGCCTGGAATGGCTTTCCCATTTCAACATCGTGATAAGCGATCTTCGCGCCGAACGGCAGGTTGGCCTCTAGGTGAGTACGAAGCGCGGCAAGCGCGTTCTCGGGCTGCTCCCCCGGCGCGATGCGCATCGAAATCTTGGCCTTCGCCCTAGGGAGCAGAGTGTTTGAGGACAGCGCAACCGACTGACCGTCAATGCCAATAACTGTGATCGACGGCTGGGTCCATAGGCGATCAAGTATCGAACCGGAGCCGATAAGTTCAAGACCCTCAGGCGCACCAGCGTCTCGTCTAAGGTCCGCTTCGGTGTAAGGAAGCTCGGCTGCCTTACCTGAAACCAGCCCGGCAACAGCCACGGAGCCGTCTTCGGCGTGAAGAGAGGCCAGGAGGCGAATCATCGCAGTCATGGCATCGGGCACCACTCCCCCGTACATACCGCTGTGCAGGGCGTGATCAATGGTCGAAACCTCGATAACCTGCGACACCAAACCGCGCAAGGTGGTGGTTAGCGCCGGGATTTCGGCCGTCCAGTTACCAGAATCGGCAACCACGATGGCATCGGCTGCGAGAATGTCGCGGTTCTCATCTAAGAATGGTCGGAAGGTGCGTGAACCCGCCTCCTCTTCACCCTCGATGAATACCGAAAGTCCGAGGTCGAAGTCCTCGCCCAGCACCTTCTTTAGAGTTTCGATCGCTGTGAGGTGGGCAACCACTCCAGCCTTGTCGTCGGCCGCTCCACGGGCGTAAATGCGTCCGTTTTTGAGTGTCGGTTCAAAAGGTGGTGTGTCCCAATCGGCCTCGTTACCGGGCGGCTGGACATCGTGGTGTGCGTAAAGTAAAAAGGTCGGTTTGCCGTTTTTCGGAGCGCGATGCGCAACCACAGCGGGCGAGCCAGGCACGCCGTCGAGTTCAGCACGACGGATTTCTACGATGTCGAAGACTCCGGTC
>JBEBBA010000034.1:0-11153 GCA_041158585.1 Actinomycetota bacterium | reverse complement strand
AAACAGCTCCCGAGCCTACAAGCCAGGAGCCACCGTAAATCGAAGATGCCGAAACAACCAGGTCAAACAGCGTGGACGCCTCGGTGGGCGCGGTAGGAATGAAGCTCAAATAGCCGGGGTGGTCGGTTGAGAGGCACGCAGGGGCCAGAACCTCGGCAAAAACCCGAAGCGCTTCATCGCCGCCAAGCCCGTGCTCTGAAACGGTGTTGGGGGCGTGAGCCCGAAGAAACTCGAGTGTTTGCGGGCTGTCCAGTGGCGCAGGGTCAAATTCCATACGCTCGCGGGCGTAGGCGAGCACTTTTTCGCGCAGTCGGTCAGTGTCTGGGTTGCTGTCGTGCATGGCTGCACGCGGTTCGATCGACATTGGGCTCCTCTTTGAACATAGAAAGCCTAACCAAATCCCCATGATTTTCGCAGGCTACAGACCCTCGCCGCCTAGACCCGATGGGTTAATCTTTAGGGGATGAAGAAAAGTATCAAAAGACTAGTCGGGGGACTCATCGCAGGATCCCTCGTTATTGGCTCACCTGTCGCCGTACCCGCCGCTGTAGCAGCTGGGTGGTGCAAGCCAGCCCCAGACCTAAGAACTGTTGCCGATTTCACCCCTAAGGCTTCATACGCCGCCGGTGGTGCCGCTGGATACTACGAGTTCGCACCTTTCGAAGCTAGTTCTCCTCACAAGACCCGCGTTAGTGTCTTTGAGGGCAACCTTGCCAACTACTCGATGGAAACCAAGTTTTCTCCTTTTGGGCAATCAGGCAGCCAACGCGGTTTTGCAAGTTCAGTTCCAAATCTCGGAACCTACATGAACACCGATTTCATCGGGTCGTACAACATGCCTTATTCGGCCGTTATCTCGAAGGGGCGAATGGTTTTCGCGCCACCAGCCGGTTCGATTGGCTCAACCAATGGATCCACCCGTGTTATCGGATACGCGAATCAGAGTTTTAGTGAGTCCGCGGGCTTTGCAGTAGCTGCTCCGCTTACTTCTGGCACAACAAAACTTACTGTTGCCGGGGTAAACCTCAAGTCGATTCCAGCTAACTCAATCGTGGCTTACACACCGAAGGCCGCCAGCACCAAGATCCCTCGTGGCGCATTTGCAATCCTGGTTTCTAAGAACAAAGTCACGATGTCTTACCTAAAGGGCATCAACATCCGCCCAAAGTCGGGTGTCCTGTTTCAGGCAACTGGTACAGCTGTAGCCAAACTGAAGAAACTTACTAACGGGAAGTCGGCCATCTATCGCCTACCAAGCCTAAAGACGACCTATTTGGTTGCCGATACGGTTGCGCCGACCGGCTACGTAGCGGTTGGTACGGCGCGCATTCGTATCAAGGCGATCAACTACCAGGGCGTAAACCCTTCGGGCGCGACCCTTTACGACAGCAACTTTGGAGGCACCCAGACGGTTGGAGCTGCCACATTCCAAACCGACACCACCGGCAAGGTGCTCACAGTCTCAGCCTCCAAGGGTCAGCGCATAACCATAAACCCTGGTCGTTACATATTCCAGGTGGCGGCGGATCAAAAGGCAATCGTTGCCAACATTAGGGTTGGCCAGAAGCTCAGCGTAGTGCAGAACTTCTCATCGGTTGGTAAGCACAAGATCACCGACGCATCCGGACGCGGCAGCCTCCTGCTAGTCAACGGCGTGAACGTCGAAGACTGTGTCGGTGTGAGCGAAGACATTCGCCCAAGAAGCGTTATCGGCTGGAACGATTCGGGTAAATTCTGGGTCGCCACCTCGACCATGGGCATGTCATACAACGACGGCGGCTACCGTCTCGGCGGCTCGACCATCCACCAAATGGGTGACTGGCTAAAGCAACTTGGCGCAACCGAAGCGGTCTCGTTTGACGGCGGAGGCTCAACGGCGCAATTCATCGCTCCGGGTGGGTCGGTTTCTCGAATCGACTTGCCAGAGTCAGAGTGGATTCGAAACATACCAGTCGGTATTGCGTTCGGCGCTACTAACTAGTTTTTCTAGCCGTCTGGGACACCACGATTCCAGCGATTACCAGTATGCCGCCGAGCAACTGGTTTGTGGTGATTAGTTCACCGAGCCAGAGCAAACCAAAAATGAACGCGAACACCGTTTCAGCCGTCGATGCGATGCCAACCCCGGTTGCGCTCAGGTGAGTCAACGCCTTATAGCTCAGCATCATCGGCACGAACGAACCCATGACGCCAAGCCAGATCAAGAGCACCCAGACGGGTAGTTCGAACTCACTGAGGTTTCCACCAAGTGAGACATCCCCGCCGTAACTGCTCCAGTCAAACTGCCACCAGGGCGAGAAGACGAGCCAAAAAACAACCGAGATGGACATGCTGTAAAACAAGGTAGACATGGTGTCGCGCGTGGCCTGCGTGCGCTCGCCCATGATGAAGTACACGGTCAAAGTTGCCGAAGCGAGAAAAGCAAAGGCAACGCCGACAGGGTTCAGATTGTCCAGGTTTAGGTTCGAGACAACGACTAGACCGCCTAGGACAAGGGCTACTCCGAGCCAAATGCGAGGACGCACCTTTTCGCGGTAAAGAATCATCGCGACAATCGGCACCCAGACGATTGCTGTGTACTCAATCAGCAAGGCGATTCCAACCTGAAGGTTAGCTACCGCCATCGAGTAGGCCCACTGCATGAGGGCGACACCTACGATTCCGAATCCGATAAGCCGAGGCCACTCTTTCTTTTGCACTTTGAAGGCGCTCCGATTGGTGATCGCGAGAATGAGCCCAGCGATGAGAGCGGTTGCGAAGGATCTGAACAAGACAATTTGGGTGCCGGTAACTCCGGTAGCCATGATCACCTTCGAGGTGCTGGCATTGATTCCGAATAGCAGCGCTCCGCAGAGAGCGTAAATAGCTCCGAGGGTTGGGCGCTTTTTCTTCACGGCACCAGCCTAGGCTAGAGACATGATGACTTTTGTTCTTGGCGGTGGCTGTTTCTGGTGTCTTGACTCTTCGTACATGCAATTCAGGGGAGTGCAGGACGTCGTTGTTGGCTACATGGGTGGAGAACTCGAGAACCCTGGCTACGAGCGTGTTTGCGACGGCAACACCGGGCACGCCGAAGTCGTCGAAGTGATTTTTGACGAAACCGTTATTCCGGCCGAAACAATTTTGGACATTTTCTTCACGATTCATGACCCGCGTCAGCTGAACCGGCAGGGCAACGACATCGGAACCCAGTACCGCTCTGTGATGTTCTACCGCGACGAAGAGCAGCGTCAACTATTCGAGGACGCCATCAATCGAGCCCAAGACCACTGGGACGGCGAAATCATGACCGAACTCAGCCCAGCCACGACCTTCTGGGTTGGTGAGGAATATCACCAGGATTTCTTCGCAAAAAACCCGAACCAGGGTTACTGCAACGCCGTGGTAGCGCCAAAGATGGCAAAGGCCCGCGCGAGTTTTACACAGTTTTTGAAGTAACTCGTTTCAACCACCGACTAACTGGCAAACTCCTTCTCACTGCGGCTCACGCCGTGTGCCCAAGGAAGGAACAAAATGTCGGATCAAGTAACCGTCGCTGGTTTAGTAGCGACTACACCTCGCCATCTGGTCACCCAGGACGGCCTGCCAATCACCTCGTTTCGGTTGGCTTCATCGCACCGCAAATTCGATCGCAACCAAAACAAGTGGATTGACGGCGAGACGAACTGGTTCACGGTTACCGGTTTTCGGCAACTGGCAATCAACAGCGCCGGCTCGGTAGCCAAAGGCGACCGGGTCATCGTTACGGGCAAACTGCGTGTTCGCGACTGGGACAACGGCGAGCGCGCCGGAACCTCCGTCGAAATCGAGGCCGATGCTATCGGTCACGACATGAGCTGGGGTTCGTCGGTTTTCACACGTACCGTCTTGGTGCGCGAACCCGAGGAGCCAGCCGAACAGGCAGAAGAACCCGAGCCAGAGTTGGTCGGCGCTGGTAAGCGCCGCTGAATGAGCTGACCGCTCGCAACCTCCCCTAGTGCGATCGGTCACCGAAAGCGCCTTCGCCTTCTCGTTTGCAATCAGTGGGGCTCACACTCCCTGCCAGGTGGGTCGGGTAAAATAGCCCAAAATAAGCAAACAAGGCGGAGGCGCTTTTCTATGGCGGAATTCATCTATCAGATGATCAAGGCGCGCAAAGCGCACGGCGACAAGGTCATTCTTGACGACGTAACCCTGGCTTTCTACCCGGGGGCCAAGATCGGTGTGGTCGGCCCGAACGGTGCCGGTAAGTCTTCGGTTTTGAAAATCATGGCCGGACTCGACATCCCTTCAAACGGTGAGGCTCGCCTGAACCCTGGTTCAACAGTCGGTATCTTGCTTCAGGAGCCACCGCTAGACGAAACCAAGACCGTTCTCGGAAACGTCGAGGTTGCTGTCGCGCACGTCAAGGCAAAACTTGACCGCTTCAATGAGATTTCGGCCGAAATGGCAAACCCTGATGCCGACTTCGACACCCTGCTAGCCGAGATGGGTCAGCTTCAAGAAGAAATCGATCACCTTGACGCCTGGGACCTCGACTCTCAGCTAGAACAGGCGATGGATGCACTCCGTTGCCCACCGGGTGACACCCCGGTGACTCATCTTTCGGGTGGTGAGCGCCGCCGCGTCGCGCTTTGCAAGCTGCTTCTCGAGAAGCCGGACCTCCTGCTCCTCGACGAACCGACAAACCACCTAGACGCCGAATCGGTGCTTTGGCTGGAGCAGCACCTTGCTAAGTACCCTGGCGCAGTCCTCGCGGTTACCCACGACCGTTACTTCCTCGACAACGTCGCCGAGTGGATCCTCGAGCTCGACCGTGGTCGCGCTTACCCTTACGAGGGCAACTACTCGACCTACCTCGAGAAGAAGCGTGAGCGCCTTGAGGTGCAGGGCAAGAAGGACGCCAAGCTTGCTAAACGACTAAGTGACGAGCTCGACTGGGTTCGTTCTAGCCCGAAGGCTCGCCAGACGAAGTCGAAGGCTCGTTTGGCCAAGTACGAAGAAATGGCTGCCGAAGCCGACAGAACTAGAAAATTGGACTTCGAAGAAATTCAGATTCCACCTGGCCCGCGCCTAGGAAACATTGTTCTCGAGGCCAAAGGTCTGAAGAAGGGCTTCGACGGCCGCTCACTGATTGATGGGCTGACCTTCAGCCTCCCTCGCAACGGGATCGTCGGAGTTATCGGCCCGAACGGTGTAGGTAAGTCCACTCTGTTCAAGACCATCGTCGGTATGGAACCGCTCGATGGCGGCGAACTAAAGATCGGCGAAACCGTCAAGATTTCGTACGTCGATCAGAGCCGCGCCGGTATCGACCCGGAGAAGTCGCTCTGGGAGGTCGTCTCGGGCGGACTCGACTACATCCAGGTTGGGCAGGTAGAGATGCCTTCGCGCGCCTACGTCGCCGCGTTCGGCTTCAAGGGTCCAGACCAGCAGAAGCCGGCAGGTGTCCTATCGGGTGGTGAGCGCAACCGTCTTAACCTCGCGCTGACTTTGAAGCAGGGCGGAAACCTCTTGCTTCTCGACGAACCGACAAACGACCTCGACGTCGAAACTCTCTCGAGCCTTGAGAACGCGCTCCTCGAGTTCCCAGGTTGCGCTGTGGTGATTACGCACGACCGTTGGTTCCTCGACAGAGTCGCTTCGCACATCCTGGCCTACGAAGGTACCGACGACAACCCAGACCAGTGGTACTGGTTTGAAGGTAACTTCGAGGCTTACGAAGAGAACAAGATTGAGCGCTTAGGTGCCGAGGCAGCCAAGCCTCACCGCAGCACCTACCGCCGCCTAACTCGCGACTAGTCCAGCTCTGGAACCCGAACCATGCCCTCTTGGGCGACGGTGGCTAGAAGTCGACCGTCTCGGGTGAAGATTCGACCTAGCGAGAGTCCTCGACCGCCCTGTGCGCTCGGGGACTCTTGCACATAGAGCAACCACTGGTCGGCTCGGCCATCGCGGTGAAACCACATAGCGTGATCAAGGCTTGCGCTCTTTAGGCCAGGGTGCGACCAAGCGACCCCGTGCCTGCGATAAATGGACTCGAGGATCGTGTAGTCGCTCGCGTATGCGAGAGCGGCACGGTGAATCACCGGGTCATCCGGTAAGTCACCCAATGCTTTGATCCAAACCGCCTGGTGAGCCACAGGAGCGCCTTCAACCTTGAAATAGATTGGTGAGCCAACGTGACGCATGTCGAACGGACGCGCCTTGGCCCAGTACTGAGCGACCGGGTGAGGATTTTCGCCCATTAGATCCGCTGCTGAGGGCAATGTCTCGGGGTCGGGAATATCTTCAGGGAAGTCGTCTTGGTGTTCCAGCCCAGGGTCTGGGTCTTGGAATGAGGCAATCATGGAGAAGATCGGTTGGCCGCTCTGGAAACCTTGAACCCGCCTGGTTGAGAACGAGCGGCCGTCGCGGAGGATGTCAACCGAGTAGCTGACATCCTGTGAAATGTCACCCGGAGCCAGGAAGTAGCCGTGTAGCGAGTGGATCGAGCGCGGGGACGCTACCGTTCGCGAGGCCGCGATGATCGACTGCGCCAGGACTTGCCCGCCATACACTCGTCCGTGCGGCATCCACTGTGACTTACCTACGAATTCGGTTGAAACGCCGCTGAGGTCGAGCGTCTCCAACATTTCGGTCAGGGGATCGTGCGGAATCGGGACTTGGTTGCTCATCACACAGGTAGTTTAGATAACAGATGAAAAACGAGTTCAAACTTCAAGACCGACACAGCGCTGAAGACCTGCAGGCATACCTGCAGCGAGCTAAACGCCTAGACCAAGACGGGTTGGTTCGCTTCCGTGCGTTCGGCCACGTATTGGCAGCCTATGTCGCCCCAATTTTCGCCGGTTCACTCATGGATAACGGACCCACCGTCCTTGGCCTGCGAACCACCGAACTCGCCGAAACCTCTGAGGTTGATGCCGTTGTGCCGATCGGTGCCGTTTTGGACCGCTTAGCCAAGCTACTGGTTGATTCGCCGCGTAAGTATGTTCTCGAGCTTCCAGACTCACTCAAGGCACCTTGGGCGGGTATTTCTCCGCCTCGCACCGGCTGGGAGCCGATGGGTACGGTTCTAGAACCAGAGCTAACACAGATTGCCAAAGACGGCATCGCCGAAGTTGCCGACACACTGCCTGAAGCCGTTGGTGGGCCGATCGCTGCGCGCATCCGCGGAGAAATTTGGGGGCGTCAAATGAAGTTTGGTTCGCGAATTCCAACTGGTGCCGCTTTTGTCGCAGCTGGCTTGGGTTTTCTAACCGAAGACGAAACCGTCGAATTTTATCAGGCTCAAGGTTGGGTTCGTCTCTCGAGCGAGCACGGTCACGTCTTGGCCAAGGCCGCTTCGGGTCCGGTATTGGACTAATCCTCAAACGTGTTGAGCATCGCGTATGCGGCTCTTTGCAAGTAATCCCACAACTCTGCTTCGTGCAGGGGAGCAAGTTTGAGCGAGTCAACGGCTGCGCGCATGTGAGCAAGCCAACGATCTCGGGCATCCGGGTTGATCTTGTATGGCGCGTGGCGCATTCGGAGCCTCGGGTGCCCGCGAAGCTCCTGGTAGGTCGATGGCCCACCCCAGTACTGCTCCAAGAACATACGCAAACGCTCTTCAGCAGGCCCCAGGTCTTCTTCCGGGTACATCGGTTTCAGGATTTCGTCGCCCGCCACGCCCTCGTAGAACCTTTTCGCCAGTTTGGCAAAAGTCGGGCTACCACCGATTGCTTCGAATAGCTCCATTACTTCACGAAGATCTGCGTGGCCTCGGAAGCCAACTGCAGTTTCGCCTTGTCAACACCCGATTTGATTTCTACTCGTAGGGCTCGCGCGAGCTCATCACCGGAGTTAGGGGTCACCTGCTGAGTTAGGCGTATGACGAACTGGTCACCGGTGATGTTTTGCACACCCCAGACCTCTGGCTTGCCGATGACTTGCTCGGAATAGCCTTTCTCGACCTTCGCTGCCGCGGCACTGACAACTGCTGTTGCTTTGTCGATAGAGACCGAGTAGTC
The DNA here is from genome assembly GCA_041158585.1 of Actinomycetota bacterium. GTDB lineage: Bacteria > Actinomycetota > Actinomycetes > Actinomycetales > Microbacteriaceae > Rhodoluna. The sequence continues at coordinate 3,162 of JBEBBA010000034.1, read as the reverse complement.
GAATGCGATGTCCAGAACCACGCGAGACCATCCCTGAGACTTGTTACCGACTCTTAGAACCTCGCCGTTTCTGACGTACCAGAGGGTGCCTTCGACGTCGCGAACCTGGGTAACTCGAAGACCAACCGATTCGATTACTCCCGATGCCTGACCAAGGTCAACCTGATCACCTACGCCGTATTGGTCTTCAAACAGAATGAACAAACCCGAGATCAGGTCGCGAACCAGGCTCTGCGCTCCAAAACCTACCGCAGCACCCAGAATTCCAGCACCCGCGATGATCGCGCCAACGGCAATGCCGAGTTCACCGAGAATAGCGCTGATTACAACAACGGTGACAGTCCAGGTGATCAGATTGCTGAGGACTGATCCAATCGTGTTAGTTCTCGCCTTTACTCGCGCCTTGGCTAGTGGAGAAGAACCTTCTTTGACCCCATCGACAACTTTGCGAACGACTCTGCGCAGTGAAGCAATCAGAACCGCACGAGCTACGACGCCACCGACCAAGATCAAGATGATGACGATTGGGGTGTTCCACTCGTTCCAGAACTTGATCAGTGCGTCCATTAGTTGTCTGCCTTCTGTGCCTTCAGTGAGCGCTCAACTGCGTCTAGATTTTCGAGAATGATGCGCTGGAGAGCGGGTTTGGCGGCAACATCCGGGTGGTTGGCGAAGGCCCTGGTGCGCTCGGCTAGTGCGGCGTTCGCCAAGTAAATCGGGTAGGCGCCGCGCAAGATGTATTCGGCGATCTTGAAGGTTCGAGAATTCCAAACGTTCAGTGCGGCGTCGAAGTACCAGTCAACCATCGGCTCGAGGAGCGAGGTGTCGTGCGCGCGAACGAGGCCGAGTGAACCGAAGTTGATGTCGGTGTTCGACAACGACTCATCGAAAACGACTTCTTGCCAACCAGCTTTCTTGCCTTCCGCGGTGGGAATCGAGGTGCGAGCCATAATTGCCTGCTTAGCACCGTTCGCGGTGTTGTCCTTAGCCAACTCTTCCTCGATTTCGGCAAGTCCAAGGCGACCCGACATCACGAGTCCGTTGATCAGATCCCAACGCATGTCTTGGTCGAGCGCCAGACCCTCGAACACGATCGAGCCGTTGAAGAGACCCTCGAGGATGTCTGCCGACCCTTCGGTTTCAGCGAAGTAGGTTGCAAAGCGGGTAAACAGCAACTGGTTGTCTGAGCCCGGCTTGGCTACTTTAGCCATAGCCAAGAGACGATCGGCTACAGTTCCGATTGCCTGGTGGCGGTTTGCCTCGGAGGTGTAGAGCTTGGTGGTGGTCACTAACTGGCGGAGCAGGGTGATCAACATTGTGCCCTGAGTTTCAGAAGCCAAGTTGTTTAGAACCAGGCTGATGAAGTCACTCGCTGAAGCTTCGCCATCGCGGGTTGCGTCCCAAGCCGAACCCCAAACCTGAGCGCGTGCCAGTGGGTCGGTCAGCTTGCCGAGGTTCTCGAGGGCAAACTTCCACGACTCGTTGTCTAGGCGAACCTTCGCGTAGGTTAGGTCGTCGTCATTGAGAAGAATCAGCGAAGGTCGGTCGAGGCCGACGAGTTCGCCTACCTCTGTTCGCCTGCCATCAACGTCTAGTTCAAGCTGGTGTGTGCGAACGAGCTCGCCACCAACTAGGTTGTAGAAACCAATCGCCATGCGGTGAGGGCGAATAGTCGGGTAGTCCGGGTGAGCACTCTGCTCGATACCGAACTTCGTGATCTTGCCGTCAACCGACTCGATGTCTGCGCGCAGCGTGTTCACACCGGCGGTTTCAAGCCACTTCGCGCTCCAGTCGGCCAGTTTGCGGCCACTGGTGGCTTCAAGTTCGACTAGAAGGTCATTGAGAACAGCGTTCTTGAACGCGTGCTTCTTGAAGTAAGCCGAGACGCCCTTTTCGAACGCCTCGCGCCCAACGGTAGCGCCGAGCTGCTTGAGGACTGAAGCCCCCTTGGCGTAGGTGATTCCGTCGAAGTTGACCTGGACATCCTCGAGGTCGCGAATTTCGGCGACGATCGGGTGAGTCGAAGGTAGTTGATCTTGGGTGTATGCCCATGCCTTCTCGCTGAACGCGAAGGTAGTCCAAGCGTCGGTCCACTCGGTCGCCTCGGCAACGGCTAGGTGCGAGGTGTACTCAGCGAAAGACTCGTTGAGCCAAAGATCGTTCCACCAGCGCATGGTGACCAGGTCGCCAAACCACATGTGGGCGAGCTCGTGAAGAATCGTGGTGACGCGACGCTCCTTAAGCGCTTCGGCGACAGCGCCGCGGAAAACGTAGGTCTCGGTGAATGTAACCGCACCGGCGTTCTCCATGGCTCCGGCGTTGAAGTCAGGAACGAAGAGCTGGTCGTACTTAGCGAACGGGTACGGGTAGTCGAAAGTCTTTTCGAAGAACTCGAAACCCTCACGAGTCTTCTCAAACATGTAGTCGGCCTCTAGGTACTCCTCGAGCGATGCGCGGCAGAAGACACCAAGCGGAATCTCTCGTCCGTCGGCGCTGGTAAGCGAGCTGTGACGCGAAATGTACGGGCCGGCAATCAGCGCCGTGATGTACGAAGAGATTCTCGGAGTTGGCTCAAAGTTCCAAACTGCCTTGCCATCGCCAATCTCGGCCGGAGCAGGGGTCGGCTGGTTCGAAACTACCTGCCAGTGCTTCGGCGCGGTGATGTTGAAGCTGAAACGTGCCTTTAGGTCTGGCTGCTCGAAAACTGCAAACATGCGTCGGCTGTCTGGCACCTCGAACTGGGTGTAGAGGTAAACCTCGTTATCGACCGGGTCAACAAAGCGGTGAAGGCCCTCACCGGTGTTCATGTAGAGGGCGTCTGCCTCGATGTAAAGCTCGTTGTGGCTCTTCAGGTTTGGCAGGGTAATCCGCACACCATCGCTGTGAGTAGCTGGGTCGAGCGATTCACCGTTCAGAGTGATCGCGTGCACCTTGTCTGTGATCGCGTCAATGAAGGTTTCGGCGCCCGGAGTGTTGCAGTTGAAGACGACTCGAGTGTTCGAAATGAAAGTTCGGTCGCTTACGGTGAGGTCGAGGGTTACGTCGTAAGACTCGACGCTCAAGATGCTAGCGCGAGCAGCTGCTTCGACTCTGGTTAAGTTTTCGCCGGGCATGGGGACTCCTATGTCTGAGGGGCTAAATCTTCAACTAGCCTAATAGCGG
>JBEBBA010000033.1:0-9017 GCA_041158585.1 Actinomycetota bacterium | reverse complement strand
CGGCAAATTTGACCCAGTAACTTCGAGAGTTTCAGTGAATGTGATCGCAAAGAGCAATATTGCCACTGCGGAATCTTCTGTTATCAAGCTCTCCGACCTTAAAGGCCCAGAAGGCGTCGCTACGGGATCCTTCTTGGTCAATGGGCCAACCGCTGTTGGCAGCTCTGAATTCTGCATTGGTCCTGACCCTCTGCGCACAAGTGATGCTCAGACGGCGGCACAGCACCACACGCGCGACGCAAAATTCGTCTGGACGTTCGAGAGCAACGCTTTGAGCCACAGTGAAAACTGCTTCACCATTCCTCAGGGCGAACAGGTTTACATCGACGTTGAAGTAAGAAACCCGATTCAAGCGGATGCAAGCGTAACGGCAATCTTTGAGGCCAATAGCAGCACTGACTCGGCGGAACTTAGCGAAAACCTGCAGTTCGAGTTCAAGTCGTCGGCGCTGGTTGATGAGACCACTCGAAACCTGATCATCATCGGCCTGCTGCTACTAGGTCTAATCATTCCGTTAGCCCTTCTGTACCTGCTCAATTTCCTCACAACGAAATTCTTGCCAGTCGAACAGATGGTTCGCGCCGAGTACGCCGTTGCTTTGCAGCCCGGCCCGGCCGGCAAGATTGTCGACCAATCCGGCAAGCCGATTCAAGTGGATGCCAACGACTTTAGGTACCTTCCTGACATGCCAGCAAGCAAGACTCTGGATCTTGGCCTCAAGGGCAAATCAGCAGCGCGCCTTCCTCTATTCCCGCTCGCTGCTCCTTGGTTCGAACACCAAGCACCGGCTGGATCTCGCGTCATTTCGCTCTACAACGGGGGGTCCAAGTCGGCGGCCTCGTTTGCATCCGGCCAGGCGGCAGAAATTTCACCCAACCACGCTGACAACTGGCAGCTGATAATCCCAGACAGCGAATTTCTGAAGCCGGAAGGTGAAGCGCTAGCCGGTGTTCTGGTTGTCGGTTCTCGCATGGGCAATCTGCCGCAATACCAGAACCGTGTCAATGAGATTGCCTCTAAGCCTGGCTTGCAACGCAGAGTCGGCGAGATTCGAGCAGCACTGGCGGCAGAGGCAACCAGCACCAAGCCGCCGAAGCGAAGCAAGGGTTCTGCAAAGTCGGAAGGTTCCGCTGTCGTCGCCACACCGCCGGCGACAATTAGTGCGGCAAGCATTCCCGGTATTTCAAACCCAGCAGGCGGAACTGTGCCTCCAGGCCAGCCTGGCTCGCCGGCGATTCCTGGCGTCCCAGCTCCTGCCCCTACCGGAATTCCCGGCGTGAATCCACCAGCCGGAACCCCTGGCATCTCGAATCCAAACATCCCTGGTGCCCCAAAGCCACCAACCATCCCTGGCGTAAACCCGCCTAAGTAGCACCTAAGAAAGAGAACAAAATGCTAAGACCGTTTCTTCTAGTTGGCGTCGGTGGCTCTGGCGGCAAGACCCTTCGTGCTATCCGACAGGGACTAAAAGCGAAGCTGCAACAGGATGGTTGGGATGAAGGCATTCCCGAAGCGTGGCAGTTCCTGCACGTTGACAGCCCTCAGAGCCAGGATGGCCTCGAGTTCCCAGCGCCACTGCTTCCTCGCGAAGACTATCTCTCACTGGTCCCTCAAGGCGTGAACTACGCCACCGTTTACCAGTCGATTAAGGGCAAGTCTGACGGAAAGTTTGTCACGGACATCGAAAAGCCGCTTCCGAGTGACCGTGAAGTTGCTGTTCCCATCGCCCTTGGTGCTGGCGCTTACCGTGCAATCGGTCGCACAATCGCTGTTGCCGCTCTCGACCAGGTTCACGCTCGCGCACAGACTGCTCTCACAAAGATGCAAACAAACAACGCGACCTCGCAGTTGACTGCCCTGAGCCGACACCTAGGCGTGCAGATTTCGGGCAAGCAAGATCCGACCGTCATTATCGTTTCATCGATTGCTGGTGGTTCTGGCGCGGGTATGTTCATCGATGTAACTGAGGCCGTAAAGTCGGCCGCTGCCGGACAGCCATGGGCCGAACGCACTTTCGCTGTGCTCTACGCACCAGACGTATTTGAGCAAGTCGGCAACATGGACTCCATCGCCCCTAACGCTCTTGGTGCTATTGCCGAGACTATGTCCGGCTACTGGAACAGCAGCCCAAGTGAAGCCACCCAGTCGGCCTACCGTTCGGCAGGCCTGCTGCCGATGCAAACGGCCGCCTCAAAGGTAGGCCCAGCGTTCACCTATGTTGTAGGCCGCAAGAACGGTTCTGTAGACTTTGGCAGCCAGTCAGGTGTTTACAAGGCCATCGCAACCAGCATCTGCACCTGGATGACAGACGACAAGGTCCAGGACTCGATGTCTGCATACGCGGTTGCCAACTTCTCGGCAAAGGCACTGCCTTTGCCTGACAACACCCAGCTCAAGCGTGCCGCCATGGACGCCCCGCCGTTCTCGTCGCTGGGATTCGCGCGTGTCTCGCTGGGTATGGAGCGTTTCGTCGACTACGCAAGCGAGCGCCTAGCAAAGCAGACCCTGAACACTATTTTGTATCGCCACCTCGAACAGGACCCGGGCCTAAAGGAAAAGACCGAGGAACAGTGGAAGACTTTCTACGCAGACTCGAGCATTGGTCGCTTCCTTATGGATTCGCAACTCAATGAGTTGACCGAGGCCAACACCCAGGTTATCGATGCGCTAGCGCCTGACTCAGACTTGGTTGAGCCGCAGATTGCATTCAAGAACGCGATTCAGGGCCAGGTTGAACCGGCGGTCAAGCCGGCTGGTGTCGACCTGACTACTTGGGTTCAATGGATTTCGAACGCCTACGAAGTGCAACTGCCGTCATCGCTGGAGCAGTTGCGTTCGCTGCGCAACAAGCGAATCCGCACGTGGGTCGAAACTATGCCAGATCACGTCATGACTCTCGTGACGCGTTACATCTCGGAGCAAGGCCTGCCAGTAACCGTCGAACTGATGAAGCGTCTTATCGACGAGTGCAAGCGTTCGGTTGCCGAGCTACTTGAAGAGCGAAACCGTCACCTTGCCGATTCAAGCCAGATTCAGAATTTGGTGTCTGGAGCCCTCGCTCCGGTCGCCTCGACCAGCGTCATTCCGAAGACCCACCCTGCCATCGAGCAGGCTTACTATCAGACGCAAATCTGCTTCCACTACCGCGGCCAGGCAGACTTAAAACAGTCGGCGAGTGAGCTGCTAAATGACTTCGTCGAGAACTTCCTTCAGCCACTGTTCAAGGAGCTGGCCAGTGGTTCTGCGACGCTCATGTCTCGCGTCAATGATCCGAAGCTTCTCGACCAGCGCGAAAACCCATTCCCTGAATGGCCAGATTTCTCGTCGTCGTCGGTTCCGCAACGATTTATGCCTGCACCGAATGAGCGTTTGCTAATCGATTACGCCTCGTATCCAAGGGAATTCGACCGTCTGGTCGTACAGACGGTCGCAGACCCGAAGGTTGATGCCAAGCGAATTGTCGTAGATCAAGTTGTCATGGGCTCGCACGGTGTGGAAGCACTAAAGAGTCTGAGCGCGGATCACACGTGGAAGCTTTTGTCGATCTCGCAAATTTGGATTCCACTCGATCGCGCCTTTCAGGCTCGCGAGGCAGCACCTTCGCAGGCACGCTTCTCGTTCGCGACAGACCACATGGAGTACCTCGACTTCGCAAACAAGTGGCTCAACATTCCGGGACGCGCATTCCATGCCTATCTAGAACAACGAATCGCGACCTACCTCAACGATGATGCAGACAAGGAAGAGCAGTCAAAGCGACAGAGCCGCTTCGTAAAGGAGTTCCAGGCAGCCGTTTCGAGTGCTGACCCGCTAGTTCAGCTCGATGGTGGTCTCCTAACCGAGGTTCACAGCCCTGCAGGCAACGATAAATCGGTTGTTTTCAGCGCCATTCCGGTTGATGCTGGAGACCCGCTTTACGAGCCGCTGAAGGACATCCTCGTTACTTACAAGTACTGGGTTGAAGGCGCTAGTGACAAGTGGTTCCAGGGACCTGGAAGCGCAGGTAATGCTCGCTACATCGATATCTTTACCCAGACAGCTTTCCCTCTCCAGCCAATTGTCATGAGTTCGGTCATGGGTCCGATTTCGCAAACCTGGGGTGCAGCTGCAGCCAAGCGCGTCTCTCGCACCAACTTTATGAAGTGGCGCCGTGGACGCACCCTCGCCGAGTCGATGCCAGCTTCACCGGAGGTCTGGCGCCAGATGCTCCGTGGCTGGTACGTGGCTCGCCTCCTGAACCAGGTAACGCAGACCAAGGACGACATCTCCTACGACGAGATGGGTCCGAAGGTCTCGGTCTGGGTCGATCCAGGCAACAAGGAAGTCAACTTCCCTTACCCGCTGATGTACCCAGATATCGCACAGGTTTCTGACATGCCGGGCATCGTCATGGAGTCGCTCATTGTCGCAATGTCGAATTGCTACACCGAGCACAGCCTGCGTCCACTAATGCCGTACCACCGCCTGCTGAAGCTCGGCGGCGCCGCAAACCAACTGGACCGTGAACTCGCCGAGTGGATTGCTAACGGCAAGCTGGTCTTGCCGGGAACTCCGGCTGTCGACGAAAAGCGCTGCGGCAGCGCAGCCATGTCGATGGAGGAACGCCAGGCGCGCTGCGTGGCATACCTCGAGGACGAGTTGGGCAAGTTCACCCGTCAGATGGATGGCCTCGACAAGTTTGAAGACCCACGCACCTACCCAGTCAGCTGGGAGATCCGTGCCGACATTAGCAAGGCTATCCACGACTTGATTTCGGGCATCAAGGCCGTTGAAAAGGAAGACGAACTCTAGCCTCTAGGTTCTGCAACTATGAGAAATCTTTGGCGTGATTCGGGTTTGACGATGGTCGTGCTCCCTTCTGGGGAGCAGGGCGATCGCCTGTTCGAGGTAGCAAAGCTCTGGACGGATTTGAAGATGCTAGCGCCCGCCATGTGGGTAAGGCACGAGCTGCTGGAATCGGTGACCGATGGTCCTCCACGTCAACGAGCAATCGTGCTCGGAAACAAGGTTGGTGGCGCTGCCGAAGAGGTTCAAGTTGACCTTTTTCAGCAGCTCGCCTTGCAGCCCCTGAATCTCGTTCGCCTTCTCGTGGTTCGTTCGGCAATCCCGGATTCACAATTTGACGAGAAGCAAGACGAATTGGTCGCCCTCCTATCCAAGTATCTTGACTGGTCGATGCCAGCAACGATCGGAGCAAGCGAAGCGACCGAAAACGTCACATCTTTCGTCAAACTCAACCTGTTGACGGCTCCAACGGAGTTGAGCGTTGCCGACGGCTCTCGCTACGTCAACCCGCTCTTCAACGCGAACTTCTTGGCTGCATCCGAAGATCGTGCAACACCAAATTCAGGTGATGCATTCGTTCGGGCGGAACCTCCAAGCCTCAAGTTTGCGGGTTTCACGATGATGCACGTTGCCAGCCTTGGCGCTCTCTGGACTGGATTGCCGGAGGGTACACATGAGCTCGCCAAACCCGGCGTTTGGACAGGCGACAAAATCTATGTATCGCGTGTTTTCCTAAGCGCAATCCTCACTGACGGCCTGGCGCGCCGAGCATCCGCTCGCGTTCTTGAGAGCGCTGCGAACGCTGATAGCGGATTCGTTGACCTGAGTGTGGGTTTACCAATCGAAGGCACTGTTCCAATCGCAGACGCTGACTACGAAGCCTGGATCAAGTGGATGGTCGAGCAGTCGTTTTCATTCGACTCGGGAGTACTGACCTACAAGGCCCCAGCAATGCCCGCAGAAACCGAGAAGCGTGACCTCACTGTCTTTGGGCAACTGGGCGAATTCTTCAAGTTTTCAGGCGACAAACTGATTCGCGTGCCTTACTACGCTGTCGTCTGGCTATACCGGGCACTCGTAAAGACTTTGAACTCGGTTTTCCAGGGTGGATCGAAGGGTGCTGCTTTGATTGCAGAGCCCGAGGAACGCATGGACAAGCGTGACCAGCTAGTGCTTGAAAAACTTGCCTCGGTTCAGGCAACAAAAGCCCAAGCAGATGCTGCGCTCGTATCCCCCGTTACGCCGAGCCACGTGCGCTCAACTCCGGAGTTATGGAGCAAGCTACGTCGCCTCGTCTTCGGTATGCTCGACGGCTCAAACTTGCAACAGTTCGGAGTCACTCGAACAGACAATGGCTGGCCGATTTTTTACAAAGTTGCGGCCGTTTTCAACGACCCGAGCAAGAAACTAGCCATCATCAATCTCGACGTCGAAGGCGGCGAACCAATCAACTTGGATTGGAACGCGATGGCTGACGTGCCAGAGATCAACTCAAAATTCCTGGGCAAGAGCCGCGCATTAGAGCTCGACAACCAGAAGACACTGGAACAGTTGGTTGCTATGCACCAAGAAATTGAGTCAAAGACCTCACGAATCGCGGCACTTAAGTCACGAATCGAGTCTCTCACCGAGTCCCCCGAGTCGGAAGTCGATGAGGAGGTAGCGCTATGAGCGAAGCAGAATTGCCACAGGGTGCAGAACCAGAGTTTGTAGCTACTGATAAGAAGCCTGTGCGACGCCGCAAGACGAGCAAGCCGGCCGTCCCCGAAGCGGATGCAGCGGTTGAGGCGAACCCGGACACGGTCGCACCAGAAGCCTCCAAGTTCCCGGTTATAGAAGAAACCAGCGTTGAGGGAACCATAGAGATGGTCGAACCGACTCCGGCATCGTCCGAACTCGAGGAAACCGCACCCACGGCTGAGCTTCAACCCGACACTGGCGAATCAGAGCCAGCCCTCGCGCCTACCGAAGCACCGGCAACCGACGGAGTAGGAGTCGGAGTCGAGGATGAACACGTAGAGGTTGAAGAACCGGTCGAAGTCGTAGAAACCGTTGAAGTAGTAGAAACCGTTGAGCCGGCATTCACGCCAGTTGCTACTCCGATGGCTGCACCTCGAAAGAAAGCCGGTTTATTCGGTTGGGTAGGACGCCTCTTTGGTCGAAAAACTAGCGCCGATGCACCCGAATTAGCGCCTGAAGTTCCGGCCCAGCCTGAGGTGTATGTGCCCGAAGGTTTGACTTTGGCCGATCTTGAATTGCCTCTCGATGCGCTTGAAAAGGAGTTAGCCCAGCAGGCGCAGCAGCTGCGCGGAATCGAGGAAAGACGAGCTCAAGCCGAATCCGAAGTCGCCGAGCGCACCGAGAAGGCAACCACCTACGCAGAACAAGTCGATTCGATCAACGCTTGGGCAGACCAGGTTTCCAGGACCTTTGTTTGGAAAGTCCAGGAGGAAATGGATCGACACCTGTCGCAAGCAAAAAGCGACATGGCGAGACACGAAGCAGCGGTTAAGAATCTCAAAGTCATCGAGCCCGGCCGTGTATTGAAATTGCGTAAGGCCTTTCACAAGTCGCTCACGCGGGCCTTGCTGTTCTGTGGTGGATTACTAGGCGTTGCATCGGTCATTCGTTTCCGAAACGAAATCCCTCGCCTCGACTGGCTGAGTGTGCTTTACGACCCCAACATTTCGGGTCCAATTCTGATTGGTGCCGCTGCCGTAATCATCGGCGTAATGATCTTCCTCTCCCGAGGCCGCAAATCTGAAGGCCCGAAACTCGCTCGAATCTTCGGTTTCGTCTTCTTGGCGTTATTCGTTGCCTGGATCATCTGGGATTCGTCGCAGGCATACTCGTTCATGCAGAGAGTCGTCAACCCGTTCGTCGATCGACACTACAGCGAGATTGTCACTGCTCTGTCCAGCCTTTGGTTCCTTTGGAGCTTTGGTGCGCTGATTCGCTACTACCGCGGATACTCAATCTTCCAACGCGAGGTTGATACCCAGATTGCATCGCTCCAGGGCGTTATCGAAGGCTACGTCAAGACTCAGCAAGAGGTACTGCGGCTATCGCTGCTGCACCGTCAGACCAACGACTGGCTCGAAATTCTTGCAAACGCACTTTACCGACCTTGGAAGACCCATCCAGACTGGGGCACCGCCAAGGAGTACACAAACCACTACGACACCTTCCCGAATGCCCTGCGAATCGCGCAGGCGCGCGAAGGTTCGGACGCCCGCATGCTCGAGCTCGAGCGCATCATTGGGTCGCGTCTGCTGAAGCAGGGGTGGCGCAACGAAGCTTTCGAGGACCTTGTTGAGCAAGTAGGCCTAGACATGGGCTTGCCGCCCGGCAAATTTGTGGTCGATGTTCTGGACCAGGACCTCCCCCACCAAACCAACAACACCCGCAACCTTCTCAAGCGCTACCTCGTCCACAGTGCTAGCACTGCGCAGAAAGGATCTGTTGATGTTGGGGCAAATTCCTCGCAACCACAGGCGGGGCGGGTGGAGCCAAGCGATCGCTACCTGATTGAGGTTGCTCGCAAGCGCCTCCTCGACCTAATCGAGAAGACGCAATCGATTGCCATCTCAGCCGCTCGTCCGCGTGTTGAGCAGATTGTCGTTGATCCTCTGATCGCTCTCAGATCAGACTCAGCTGGCGTGGATGACTTTGACCCGACAGAGAGTTGGGATGAATTCTTGACGGATTCGCTAGGTGCCGACAGCGTCGACAAGTCTCCGCTTGGCGTTCTGAGTTTCACAGAGGAGGGTCGAATGAAGAAGTTGCCTTCCAAGGTTCAAAGCTTTGTTCTGGTCCCGAAGCGCCTCGAAAAAGCTTTGCCTAAGGTTTCATCAGACAGCATCACTGTGGTGCCGCTCGGCGACGACCGCCCTCGCTCTATTGAGCTAATTGCTCGCATCGACGTGGTTGGTCCGGCTGACTTCAGTGCAGTCACGTTGCTTGCTGGCGATGAGAAGTTCTCAGGCAAGCCTCCTGCTAGTAAATTGCCAATCGCATCCATGGATGAGGAGTTATAACCATGAAGTGTCCAAAGTGCGGCGGAACCATTTTCAGCCCAGACTCATGCCCGCGCTGCGGTTCATTGAAGTTCGGTGCTCCCGGCCCGAGCATTCCGGGCGCGCCGATGCCCGGACAAGGTGCACCTCACGCCACGAAGGTCGCTCTTGACGACAGAATCCGGGAACGCAAGTTGTTCCGCAAGAACTACCGAA
>JBEBBA010000032.1:0-14780 GCA_041158585.1 Actinomycetota bacterium | reverse complement strand
TCTTCCCCATGTTTGATTTGAGGTATTCGAGCGAAGCCGGGATGTCGTGAATAGGCATTCCAAAAAGCCGGGCCGAGTCATTACCAGTGCCGGCACCGACGACCATCAGCGGCAACCCTGTTTCGGCACAGAGGTTAACTCCCAGGTGAACCATGCCGTCTCCGCCGAGCACAACGAGTCCATCGATCAAACCGTCGGTGATAGCAGCGCGACCCTTGGCAAGCGCCTCGATTGCGCTCCCTGCCGAAAGGTCTAAATACTCGATTCCAGCGCTCTCCAACCCTGCCGCAAACTCGGCCCCGAGCGCTGCCCCGCGACCTCCACCGGATGTCGGGTTGACGATCAGACCTAGTCGAGTCATCGCTGCAACCTCCAGATCAGACGGCCACCGAAGACCGTTGACACCAAGACTAGAGCTGCCGAAAGCGCAGGCGACGTAAGGAAGCCAGCCAAAGCGATTGCCGCAAAGTTCAAAGCGGTAACCAGGGCGATGATCCCGGTAGCAGTCCTAGTTGCCGACTTCGCCAAAAGAATTAGACGTGAAACTGCACGCGGTTCGTTTCCGATCACTTGGAAATCCGCCACTTCGGACTTCAAGCGCCAACCAACACCCAAGGCCAAACCAACATCGGCTGAAGCGAGCGCCTCGGCGTCGTCCTCCTGATTACCAACCACGGTGATGATCGAGCGGTCGGCTCGAAGTTCCTCGAGAAGCTGCAAGCGGCGTTCCTTGACGACCTCGGAGTGAAACTCGGTGATTCCCAGCGATTTGCAAACCACCTCGGTAACTCCGGCGGCCTCGCCGGTGATCACAACGACGCGCTTTCGCTGAAGCTGTAACTGAAGAACTGCTTCGCGAGCGGTCTCGCGAATCTCGTCACGGAATTCCAAATAGCCGACCAATAGGTTGTCGATCACAACGTAAACAACCGAGTTGCCCTTTTCGTTGGCAGTGGCAACCTTCACTAGATCCTGAACATCGATCGGCACATTCTGCATCGTCAAGATGCCAGGCCCACCAACCAAGACCTCGCTGCCGTCCATACGTGCGCTGACCCCGCGCGAGTGCTTCTCAAGGTCGTAAAGTTCAACCTCGGGCGCGCGTTTGCGCTCAGCCTCAGCCAGAATCACCTTTGCCAGAGGGTGATCGCTGTTTGCGTTCGCCGCAGCGGCAACCGCCAAGACCTCTTTCACTCCCCCGAGCGAAGTGCCCTTTGCCAGGTGGATTTCAACCAATCGCAGCTGGCCCATGGTCAACGTGCCAACCAGGTTGGTAACCACCACATGAGACTTACGCAACCGGTAAAGAGCCGTCCGAGCCCTCACCAAGAATCCCGAAGCTCCCGCCACCGAAGCAACGAGCGTGTTGATCAAAACCGAAACCTGGCTCAACATCAAGAGGTTTACGCCGACCAAAACAGCTGCCCCCGAATAAACCGCCAACTCCCAGCTATTCGGCTCTAGAACCAACCACAATCCCGAACCGATTAACGCGGCCGCGATAGTCAAAATCACCAAACCGCCGGTAAGTCTGCGCGAGAAAACATCGAACTTCGAACGCTCCGAGGCCAGCAGCTCAATGGATTCCGTGTAACGCTCGACAAAGAGCTCACCGGCCACTGCCGAAACCCTCACGGTCATCGCTCGGTTCGAGCGCTTGCTCGAACGATTCACCGTTCCGGCATAGACAAAAGATCCCTCGGACTTAGCCACCAGAGCCGCCTCGCCCGTGATGCCAGACTCGTCTAACTGCCCTTCACCTTGAACCACGAATCCATCGGCCGCTGCAACCGAACCCGGACGCACCAAAATGATGTCGCCGACTTCCAATTCGCTCGCCCGCACTCTCGTGATTTCTTTGTCAACAATCACATCGGCGTATTCCGGGAGAAGACTCAACAGATCCGTCGAATAACCCGAGACTCGCGCTTTCAATTGTGTGAACGTCCAGTCACCAAGGCTTAGCAGCGTTACGACAGCGGCCGCCTGCAGCCAAGCACTCGACTCCCCAACGAATGACTGCCAGGTCGCCAAACCAACCAGTAGCAGCAACCCAAAACTTCCGAGCGAATACTGCCCAACCTGCCTTGCGGACAGCTCCCGCAGAGCCAACGCGAAGTGCCTTAGCCCACCACTCAAAACAGCGGCCAGACCAAAACCAAAAACGAACCAAGCCTGGTTTTCGAACTCGAGACCAAAGGCCCAGGGTTCCAAAACGAGCACGACCAACGTGAACGCGATCGAGGCAAAAACCCCGATGCGGCTAACGAGCGAAAACCCAACAACTTTTGGCATGACTAAGAAAGTCTAAGAAGTCTTGGCACAATAAAGGCATGAAGGTCACAAAATACGAGCACGCCTGCCTAGTTCTCGAGCAAAACGGCGAGCAGGTCATAATCGACCCCGGCTTCTACACCCGCCCGATGACCGACACCGAAAACGTGCAAGCAATCGTTCTAACCCACATGCACGACGACCACTGTTTCGAAGAACAGCTCGACCGAATACTCCAAGACAACCCAGAAGCCCAAATCTTCGGGACCGAAGAAGTCGTCAAGCGAATTTCACCTCGCAAAGCAACCGCTGTTCACCACGGCGATTTCTACAAGGTGGGCGAATTCACTCTCGAATTTTTCGGTGACATGCACGCAGAAATCCACCGAAGCATCCCGCTAATTCAGAACTGCGGCGTCTTAGTCAACGACCACCTCTACTACCCCGGTGACTCGTTCACCCGACCCGACCGCAAAGTCGCCCTACTCGCCTGCCCATCGAGTGCTCCCTGGGCGAAGGTCTCAGAAATGATGGACTTCGTCGATGAGGTCAAGCCAGCCAAAGTCTTCCCCACCCACAACGTTCACCTCAGCGAACTCGGCCACCAGATGTACAACGGCAGAATCAAAGCCGTTGCCGAGAGCCACGGCGGAACCTTCGAGTTCCTAAACCCGGGCGATCAATTAGCTACTAGCCGATAGCGACAATTAGCGAACAGGCGAAAAGCGCCAGTGAAGTCGGGGCCCATACCATTCGCTCTTTGGAACTCCGCGTAATTGTGTTCATAACTAACCCAAGACCGGTGAACCCAACAAGTACCCAGTTAGCTACTTCTTTTCCCGGCCAATCGCTCAGGTAATGGGTAATCAACAGAAGGTAAATCACCACGCTGATTGCGCTGGTTACTCGAAGTCTCGCTGGTAAAACACCTTTGTTTTGCCCACCGAAAGCGAACTCTCCCCATGGCGCACCGGCCGCCAACGCAACTTGGAAAACCATGACAGTGACCAGCAAAGCAATAAGCACTGGCAAAACGATTTCTACCATCTCTCCTCCAACCTAATTAAAGAAAAAAGCAGCCGCTTTCGCGACTGCTCACCTTGCTGGGGTACCTGGACTCGAACCAAGAACAAAGGATCCAGAGACCTCCGTGTTGCCAATTACACCATACCCCAAGGGTTTTCTAGGGCCGAGGCCCGACTTCCAATACTAGCCAAACTAGGCGTTGCGAGCAAACGCCTCGAGGCGGGCGAGGCTCACCTCACGGCCAAGAATTTCCATGGACTCAAACAGTGGAGGCGAAACCCTGCGACCCGAAATTGCGGTGCGCAGTGGGCCAAAAGCATTGCGTGGCTTGAGCTCCAACTCTTCGATCAGCTTCTTGTTTAGTGCGTTTTGAATCGCTTCGGTGTTCCACTCAACGCCCTCTAGAGCATCAATCGATGCCCGAACAATCTCGGCTGAGTTCTCTGGCAAGCCAGCCTTGGCGTCGTCTTCAACAACCACGTTTTCGGAGAACAGGAACGAAAGGAGTCCGGGTGCTTCACTCAAGACGGTCAGACGTTCCTGAATCAGCGGGGCGGCGGCGGTGAGAATCGCGTCTTCCTCTGCCGAAACCGTTGAACCTAGAACTCCGGCGCTCTGCAGGTATGGCAGTAGGCGAGCCTTGAAGTCATCGACATCCAGTAGGCGGATGTGGGCCGCGTTGATCGCGTCGGCTTTCTTCTGGTCAAAACGTGCCGGGTTCGGATTCACGTTGACAACGTCAAAGTGCTCGGCTAGCTCGTCCAACGTGAAGATGTCGCGCTCGTGCGAAATACCCCAACCGAGCAGAGCTAGGTAGTTGAGCAAACCTTCCGGAATGAATCCGCGGTCGCGGTGGTGGAACAGGTTCGACTCTGGGTCGCGCTTTGAAAGCTTCTTGTTGCCCTCACCCATGACGTAAGGCAGGTGACCGAATCGAGGAATGAAAGTTGTGATTCCCGCCTCGACCATCGCGTTGTAGAGCGCGATTTGGCGAGGGGTCGAAGAAAGCAGATCTTCGCCGCGCAGAACGTGAGTGATGCCCATCAACGCGTCGTCAACCGGGTTAACCAGCGTGTAAAGCGGTTGCCCATTAGGTCTAACCACCACAAAGTCTGGGAACGATCCTGCAGGGAATGTGATCGGGCCACGAACCAGGTCGTCAAAAGAGATGTCGACATCTGGCACACGCAACCGAAGCGCGGGTGATGCTCCTTCTTTGCGGTACTTCTCACGCTCAGACTCTTCGCGCTCCCAGTTTCCGTAACCGAGTTGTTTCGCGCGACCCTCGAGTTCGTTTCGGGCGTCGATGTCCTCGCCCGTCATGTATGACTCATAGACGTGACCCGAAGCCTTTAGCTTCTCGATCACCGAAAGATAAATTTCCCCGCGCTCACTCTGGCGGTAAGGCTCGTTCGGCCCACCAACACCGACACCTTCATCCCAGTTCAAACCCAACCAACGAAGAGCCTCGAGGATCATCTCAAACGACTCTTCGCTGTCGCGCTCGGCATCGGTGTCTTCGATTCTGAAAACAAACTTGCCACCCGTGTGACGCGCATACGCCCAGTTGAACAAAGCTGTGCGCACCAAACCAACGTGCGGCGTACCGGTTGGCGAAGGGCAAAAGCGAACGACTACGTCTTTACCAGACGCATTTGTGAAGGGTGCTGTGATGGCTGAAGTCATTATGAGTTCAAGTTTAGACTTTGCCTTCTTGCGACCTCTCTACTTACGGACTTTTGCCAAATCAGATTAAGAGGTACATAGAGTGCACACCAGAGTGCTATTCCCAGCGGATACCACTTTGCGGAACTCTGACTGATGGGACTCAAGAGGCTAAAGCCTCCGAGGGCAATCAGACTGAAAACAAAAAAATAAACGAGCCTTCTAGTCAGGAAACTAATAGATCCCATTCGTCTAACAGCATCGGCAAAAACATAAACAGCGCCCATAAGACCTAGTGCAAAAATCGGCGCGTACAGAAAAACTCCGAGACCCGAGAGTATGTAGGACCAGATATCAGGCCCGAAATATGATTTCGGACGAAACTCCATCGCAACCGCATAAGTCGTGAAGCAACCTAGGTTAAATATTCCCAGAGTCAAAAGCGCCGACGTCAAACTTGCCTTCTGAGTTTGAGATTCAGGCTGGCGGAGTTTAGGTAAAAGACGCACGTGTCTCCCCTCTTAGGAAACTGTGTTCGTTAGAGTACCGATGCCTTCGATGGAAATCTCCACCGTTTGACCCGCCTCGATTTGCCCGATGCCGGCTGGCGTCCCGGTGAGGATGATGTCGCCAGGCAAAAGTGTCATGGCCTGCGAAACGTGGGCGACGATTTTTTCGACCTTGTGGATCATTAGGTCCACCGATGCGTGTTGGCGAATTTCGCCGTCCACTCGGGTCTCGAGCAGCTGGCCGTCTGGGCGAAACTCTGTTTCGATCCAGGGGCCAACCGGGCAGAAGGTGTCGAAGCCTTTGGAGCGGGTCCACTGGCCGTCTTTGTCTTGGATGTCTCGTGCGGTGACATCGTTAGCGATAGTGAATCCCATGATTACGTCGTAAACGTCTTCTTCTTTGACGTCTTTGGCGATGGAGCCGATGACGATCGCCAGCTCACCTTCGTGGTCCACGCGTTCGGCGATGCTCGGCAGAACGATGGTTTCTTTGTCGGCGATGAGCGAGGTGCTCGGCTTCAGGAAGATCAGCGGCTCGGTTGGTAGGTCGCCACCCATTTCGGCTGCGTGGTCGGCATAGTTCTTGCCAATGCAAACGATCTTGGTGGTGGGCAGGGTTGGCGGCAGCACGTGAACATCTTTGAGTGGAATGCGCTCACCGGTGGTTTCGTAGTCGCAAAACTCCGGGTGACCTTTGAAAAGGGCAATCTCTGGGCCGTCGAGCACGCCCCATCGAGGCTCACCCTTGATGGCAAACTTTACGACGCGCATTAGCTGAGCTTCACCATCCAGTTGTGGCGGTCTTCGATGGTGCCGTACTGAATGCCGGTTAGTTCTTCGCGCAGGCTGGTTGTTAGAGCGCCTGGTTCGGCATCTTCTGACCCTAGGGTTTCGTTCTTGCTCAAGAACTGTCCGACTGGGGTGATTACGGCTGCGGTTCCGCAGGCGAAGACTTCGGTGATTTCGCCTGAGTTCATTCCGTTGCGAACCTCGTCGAGGGTGATCTTGCGTTCCTCTAGTTTGATTCCGCGGTCCTTGATCAACTGGATTACCGACTTTCTTGTAATTCCGCGGAGGATGGTGCCATCGAGGGCGGGTGTGGCCACCGAGCCGTCTTTGAACACGAAGAACAGGTTCATGCCACCGAGTTCCTCGATGTAGGTTGCCGATTCGGCGTCGAGGAACATTACCTGCGAGCAGCCGTTATCGTAGCCTTCGTTTTGAGCCTGGAGGCTGGCCGCGTAGTTTCCGCCGGTCTTGGCCTCACCGGTGCCGTGCTTACCTGCGCGGGCGGAATCGAGTGCGATCCAAATCTTGACCGGCTTCAAGCCACCGGTGAAGTATGGGCCGACCGGGCTGGCAATCACGCGGTATTCGGCGCGGTGAGCGGCTCGAACACCCAAGAAGTTTTCGGCGGCGATTTCAAACGGGCGAATGTAGAGGGTCTTCTCGTCAACCGGCTCGGGAACCCACGCGCCATCTACCGCGATTAGCTCTTTGAGGGATTCGAGGAAGAGCTCTTCTGGCAGTTCTGGCAGGGCCATTCTTCTGGCCGAGAGCTGAAGACGCTTTGCGTTTTCCATTGGGCGGAAGGTCCAGATGCTGCCGTCTTGGTGTCGGTAAGCCTTGATGCCTTCGAAGATTTCTTGGCCGTAGTGCAAAACCGCCGCACTCGGATCCATCAGGATCGGGCCGTAGGGAATCACCTGTGCCGAGTGCCAGCCCTTGTCTTTCTCCCAGACGATGACGACCTGGTGGTCGGTGAGCTTTGCTCCGAAAACCGGCGCTTTCAGAATTTCTTCGCGTTCGGCTACCGGGGTCGGGTTTGTGTTTAGGTGACGCTCGAAGCTAATGGTCATGGTGTCTTTCTATAGTCTCGAGAAAATGCTCTGGGCTACCTGGTCGGTGGTGCGCTTTTCGGAACCTCGGTTGGCTAGGTCATCGGCGACAGCGCGTTCGATACGAGCCGCGGCAACCGGGTTCTTTAGGTGTTCGAGCAAAAGTGCCGCGGAGAGAATCGCTGCGGTTGGGTCGGCTAGGTTTTTGCCAGCAATGTCTGGGGCCGAACCGTGAACCGGTTCGAACATGCTCGGGAACTCTCCGGTCGGGTTGATGTTTCCAGACGCCGCGAGCCCGATGCCGCCGGTGATGGCAGCTGCGAGATCGGTGAGAATATCGCCGAACAGGTTGTCTGTGACGATCACGTCGAAGCGCTCGGGGTCGGTCACCATGAAGATGGTTGCGGCATCGACGTGAAGGTAATCGACCTTGATGCCCGGGAACTCTTCGGCAACGCGGTTCACCGTGTTCTGCCAAAGCCAACCGGCGTGAACCAGGACGTTGTGCTTGTGGACGAGGGTTACCTTCTTGCGGTCGCGGTTGCTGGCCAACTCGAATGCGTGACGAACCAGACGCTCGACACCGAACGCGGTGTTGACGCTGACCTCGTTGGCAACCTCGGCCGGAGTGCCTACTCGAATCGCTCCACCGTTGCCGACGTAAGGGCCTTCGGTGCCTTCGCGAACGACGACGAAGTCAACGTTCCCGGCGTCGCGCAGTGGGCTCTCGACGCCCGCGTAGAGCTTGCTCGGGCGAAGGTTTACATAGTGGTCAAAGCTGAAACGAAGCTTGAGAAGCAGCTGACGCTCGAGAACGCCAGACGGGACTCGCGGGTCACCAATCGCGCCGAGAAGGATTGCGTCGTGCTCTTTTAGAGCCGCTAGATCTGCGTCGGTGAGGGTTTCGCCAGTCTCGAGGTAGCGCTTAGCACCGAGGTCAAACTCGGTGGTTTTGAACTCAACGCCCGAACCAACCGTGACGCGGTTGATCGCCTCGAGTGCGATTGCGGTGACCTCAGGCCCAATGCCGTCTCCGCCAATTACTGCGATGTTGTATTCACGCGTCAAAGTAGTGCTCCCAAACAGTGCTTGAACACCACTTTACTCGCCTAACTAAAGGACTTTGCGGGCAAACAGCACCGCGGTGACGCTCGGCTTCAAACCCTCTCGGGTTTGTATCTGCCCGTCGCGGTTGCGGCAGTCGAGAATCTCGAAGCCTTCTCCTGCCAGGTATTCGCTAAGAAGTTCGGGGTTTGGCAGAACCTCTGGGTCTCTCGGGCCGCCGAAGGAGTGCTCAAGGTTGTCGCGCGAGTGCCAGACACCCATCAGGTGACCGCCGGGTTTGACGTGACTTGCGGCCCGCTTGATAGCAACTTTCAGGTCGGCTTGAGGAATTTGCAGGTAGGCGATCACAGCTAAATCAACCGGTGTTTCGTTTGGTTCAAAGTCGAGGGCGGAGGCACAGTTGGTGTCGATGAATCCTGCCACGCCTTCTTCCTCGGCGAGCGCCACACATTTGTCGAGGGCATTTTGAGAGAAATCGATGTTCTCTACGCGCCAACCTTGCTGGGCTAGCCAGACGGTGTTGCGACCTTCGCCGCCGGCGATGTCCATAGCGGTGCCGGGGGTTAGCGGCTCGCAATACTCTTTGACGAACCGATTCACAACCTTGGTGTAGATGTAATCCGGTGTTTCATATTTGTCGTCCCAGTATTTGGCGTCCATGAGCCAATTATTCTTGAAGAACCGAGAAAGAGGACACCATGGCCACCGAAGTAACCCTTGACGAACTTGAAGACGCGATCAAGCGCGGCTTTTTTGTACTCGACGTGCGAGAGCAGAGCGAGTGGGACGAAGGTCACGTGCCTGGCGCGAAGCTGATTCCACTGGGCCAACTTCAGGAGCGCGTAAGCGAGGTTGACGACGCAACCCGCGTGTTCGTAGTGTGCCGCTCGGGGGCTCGCTCGCTTCAGGGTGCAGACATTCTCGAAGAGAACGGTATCGACGCTGTGTCTGTGGCCGGCGGAACAATGGGCTGGATCAACTCCGGCCGCGAAGTGATTATCGACTAAGCGAGGTTTACGTTGATGGCCTTCATGACGTCGGCCTCGATAGCAACACGAACCTGTTCCAAAACTTCAGGGGCAACCGGCGAGTCAACGGTGATGACCGAGAGCGCCTTGCCGCCCTTCTGCTGACGAGCGATCTGCATCGCTGCGATGTTGATTCCCGCCTCTGCAAAAGCCTTGCCATAGATTGCCACGATGCCCGGGCGGTCGGTGTAAACCATGAGAACGAGGTTCTCTGCCATAGCAAGCTCGACCTCGTAACCGTTGATCGCAACGATCTTCTGGTGCAGCTTCGGGCCAATCACGGTTCCCGAAACCGAAGCGATCGTGCCGTCGGTCAGGACAGCCTTGATGCTGGTGACGTTGCGGTACTCGTCACTCTTCGGGTCAACCGTAAGGCGCACGTCAACTCCGCGCTGCTCGGCAAGGAGCGGTGCGTTCACGTAAGAAACCTGGTCGGTTACCTGGTTCTGGTAAAAGCCCTTCAGTCCGGCCAGCTTTAGAACCGAGACGTCATGGGCGGCGATCTCGCCACGAACCTCAACCTCGATTGCTGTGACGTTTCCGCCAGCCAAACCAAACAAGACCTGACCCATGTTCTCCATCAGAGAGATGCCTGGCTTCACCGAGGCATCGATGTTGCCACCGGCGACGTTCACGGCGTCCGGGACGAGGTCGCCAGCTAGAGCTAGACGCACAGACTTTGCTACCGAGATACCGGCTTTCTCCTGAGCCTCATCGGTCGAGGCTCCGAGGTGAGGGGTGACAACGATGTTGTCGAGAGTCAGTAGCGGGTTGTCCTTCGGTGGCTCCTGAACGAAGACATCGAGGCCAGCCCCGGCGATTCGCTTGGTTTTCAGCGCTTCGTAGAGTGCAGCCTCATCGATGATTCCGCCTCGCGATGCGTTGACGATTCGGAGGTTCGGCTTTGCTTTCGCAAACTGTTCCGTCGAAATCATGCCTGTAGTTTCTGGCGTCTTCGGGATGTGAATCGTGATGAAGTCCGAGCGCTGAATTACTTCGTCAAGAGTGGCTAGTTCGACGCCGATCTGCTCAGCACGAGCCGGAGTAACGTAAGGGTCATAACCGATCAGAGTGGCTCCGAACCCAGCCAGACGCTCGGCAACCAAAGCGCCGATTCGCCCTAGGCCGATGATTCCAATCGTCTTCTCGTAGAGCTCAACGCCGGTGAATTGCGAACGCTTCCAGAGTCCAGCCTTGAGCGACTCGTTGGCATCGGGAATGAAACGAGCGGTCGAAAAGATCAAACCGATTGCCAACTCGGCTGCCGAGATTACGTTTGAGGTTGGCGCGTTCACCACCATCACACCAGCTGCCGTAGCAGCCTTGATGTCCACGTTGTCCAGGCCAACACCGGCGCGAGCAACCACTTTGAGCTTGGGTGCGGCGGCGATGGCCTCAGCATCAACCTGGGTTGCCGAACGAATCAAGATTGCGTCGGCCGTTGCCAAAGCCTTCAGCAACGCTGGGCGGTCGGTGCCATCCACATTCACAACATCAAAGTCCGGACCTAAAGCCTCGACGGTGGCTGGCGATAGTTCTTCGGCGATCAAAACAACTGGCTTAGACAAAACTCATCCTTAGTTTTTTGGGGGTTTTGGCTGCAACACCGAAGCCTGTCTAAATCGTATTGCGCAGAAGAAAACAACTCGCCAATTGTTATTTCAATTAATGTAAGTTATCTTTCAAATTGTGAAACCAACACCGGCAGCCTTGTCTCCACTGCTCAAGAGCGACTCTCAAGGGCTGATTCTGGCGCAACTTTTCATGAATCCTTCCGACGGATTCTCAATTAGCGACCTAGCGCGCTTCGCCAAAGTGAGCGTGCCAACGGCCATGCGCGAAGTCGATCGGCTGCTGGATGCCAGGCTCGTCACAGAGAAAACATTCGGCCGGGCCAGGCTCATCCAAGTCAATTCCAAGCACCTGCTCTACGACTCGATCAAGCAAATCGTCTCCTACTCATACGGCCCTGTCGCCGTGCTCCCCTCAGCCCTGTATTCAATCGACGGTCTCGAGCGAGCTTTCATCTACGGCCCCTACGCAGCTCACCTGAAACACGAACTCGGCCCAGAACTCCACGAAGTAGACCTCCTTCTAGTTGGCTACATGAACCGAATCGAAGCTTCCAAAGCAGCCGAGCGAGTCGAAGGCTACCTCGGCCGCCCGGTTAACGTGAAGTTCGTCGGCTCCCAAGAATGGCTAAAGGGCGAAACCGACTTCGTGAAAGAAGTGCAGTCCCGCCCTTTAGTAGAGCTAAGTTTTTAGCGCGCAGCCGAACCTTCGACGAAGTCCGACTCGTTCTCGGACTTACGTAGCCACGAGAACAGTTTGCGGAGCTCGCGACCAACCTTTTCGATTGGGTGAGCCTCGCCCTTGGCGCGGAATGCTGCGAACTCTGGTGCTCCGGCGTCCTGGTCGGCGATGAAGCGGCGGGCGAAGGTGCCATCCTGGATGTCGGTTAGAACATCGCGCATGTGCTCCTTGACCTCTGGGCCGATGACGCGTGGACCCGAGACGTAGTCACCGAACTCGGCGGTGGTCGAAACCGACCAGCGCTGCTTGGCGATGCCGCCCTCGTACATAAGGTCAACGATTAGCTTGAGCTCGTGAAGAACCTCGAAGTAGGCAACCTCAGGCTGGTAGCCAGCTTCGGTTAGGGTCTCGAAGCCGTACATAATGAGCTGGCTTGCGCCACCGCAGAGAACTGCCTGCTCGCCGAAAAGGTCGGTTTCGGTCTCTTCGGTGAAGGTGGTCTTGATTGTGCCGGCGCGGGTTCCACCGATTGCCTTCGAGTAGCTAAGGCCTAGCTCGAATGCGTGACCGGTTGCGTCCTGCTCAACGGCGATCAGGTTTGGAACACCCTTGCCTGCGACGTATTCGCGGCGAACTAGGTGGCCTGGACCCTTTGGAGCGACTAGGAATACGTCAACGTCCTTTGGTGGGGTGATGTAGCCGTAGCGGATCGAGAAACCGTGACCGAAGACAAGTGCCTTACCTGCCGAAAGGTTTGGCTCGATGTCGCTCGCGTAAACGTGACGCTGGATTGGGTCTGGGGTGAGGATCATGATGACGTCTGCCCAGGCAGCTGCTTCGGCAGGAGTTAGAACCTTGAGGCCCTGTTCCTCGGCAACAGGCTTCGACTTCGAGTCAGCCTTGAGGCCAACAACGACGTCAACGCCGGAGTCCTTGAGGTTGAGCGAGTGAGCGTGACCCTGCGAGCCGTAACCAATGACGGCTACCTTCTTGCCCTGGATCAGCGAGAGGTCTGCGTCCTTGTCGTAAAAGATTTCAGCCATGAGTTTCTCCTTAGTTACTTGGCTACCTTCTCGGTGATCGACTTGGAGCCACGGCCCATTGCCAATACGCCCGACTGCACCATTTCTTTGATGCCGAAGGGTTCGAGAATTTTGATGAAAGCGGCGCACTTGGATGTGTCGCCGGTGATTTCGATGATCAGTGCATCACTCACGACGTCGATGACGCGAGCCCTAAACAAGGATACGGCTTCGAGCACCTGACTACGGGTAGTGGCGTCGGTCTTCACCTTGATAAGCATGTGGTCGCGCTGAACCGAGTCTGGTTCGAGCTCGACAATCTTGATTACGTTGATCAGCTTGTTCAGCTGCTTGGTTACCTGTTCGAGTGGCAGACCATCGACATTGACGACGACGGTGATGCGGCTGAGTCCCTCGATTTCGCTGATGCCCACGGCTAGTGATTCGATGTTGAAGCCGCGGCGAGCGAAGAGACCTGCTACGCGAGTTAGTAGACCGGGTTTGTCTTCTACTAGAAGAGAAAGAACGTGCTTAGACATTACTCAACACCATCCCAAACTGGAGCCGCATCTCTGGCGTACTGAACTTGGTCGTTAGAAACACCGGCGGCGACCATAGGCCAAACCATGGCGTCGCGGCCGACGATGAAGTCGATCACGACTGGTCGGTCGTTGGTTTCCATCGCCAGCTTGATTGCGGCGTCAACCTCTTCTTCCTTCTCAACTCGGATCGCGAGGCAGCCGTAGGCTTCGGCTAGCTTCACGAAGTCCGGCACCATGATGGTGTCGGTTCCGGTGTTGAGGTCGGTGTTTGAGTAACGCTTGTCGTAGAACAGGGTCTGCCACTGGCGAACCATTCCGAGGCTCGAGTTGTTGATGATCGCTACCTTGATCGGAATGTTGTTGATCGTGCAGGTGGCTAGCTCCTGGTTGGTCATCTGGAAGCAGCCGTCGCCGTCGATCGCCCAGACCAGGCGGTCTGGCTGAGCAACCTTAGCGCCCATGGCGGCTGGCACCGAGTAGCCCATGGTTCCGGCACCACCTGAGTTGAGCCAAGAGTTTGGACGCTCGTAGTTGATGAACTGGGCAGACCACATCTGGTGTTGACCAACACCGGCGGCGAAGATCGCCTCCGGGCCGCTGAGTTCACCGATGCGCTTGATTACGAACTGCGGGTCGAGCTTGCCGTCGTCGTGCGGGGTGTAGCCGAGCGGGTAGCGCTCGAGCAGGCCGTTTAAGAACTTCCACCACTCGGAGATGTCAGGCTGCTTGCCCTTCAGGGTGTCGTTGAGTTCGGCGATCAACTCGGTGATTACCTCTTTGGCATCGCCGACGATTGGCACATCGGCGAAACGAATCTTGCCGATTTCGGCCGGGTCGATGTCCACGTGAATGACCTTTGCGTCTGGCGCGAAGGTTTTGGCGTCACCGGTCACTCGGTCGTCGAAGCGAGCGCCGAGGGTGATCAGCAGGTCGGCACGCTGCAGACCCATGACGGCCGGTACGGTGCCGTGCATGCCAGGCATGCCGAGGTGCTGCTTGTGTGAGTCAGGGAAGGCACCGCGGGCCATCAGGGTGGTGGTAACGGGTGCGCCGATGAGTTCAGCAAGCTTGAGGAGTTCCTTCGAAGCGCCGGCGCGAACCACACCGCCACCAACGTAAAGGATCGGCTTCTTAGCTGCCTTGATCATCTCGGCGGCTGCCTGAATCTGCTTGCCGTGCGGCTTGCTAACCGGCTTGTAGCCAGGTAGGTCAACCTTCGGTGGCCAGACGAACTCGGCGGTCTTCTGCTGGGCGTCCTTGGTTACGTCCACGAGAACGGGGCCTGGACGGCCGGTGCTGGCGATCAGATAAGCCGATGCGATTGCACCCGGCACGTCTTCTGGCTTGGTAACCAGGAACGAGTGCTTGGTGATCGGCATGGTGATACCGACGATGTCGGCTTCCTGGAAGGCGTCGGTGCCGATTAGGTGAGAACCGACCTGACCGGTGATTGCAAGAAGCGGCACGGAGTCCATGTAGGCGTCGGCGATTGCGGTGACGAGGTTGGTTGCACCAGGGCCAGATGTTGCGATGCAAACGCCGACCTTGCCCGATGCGC
>JBEBBA010000031.1:0-6596 GCA_041158585.1 Actinomycetota bacterium | reverse complement strand
TCCCTGGCACCTGCTCTCTGATCAGCGGCGCGACGGGTTCTCAATTCACTTTGGGCGACGCGCAGGCTGGCATGCACATCGTTGCGGTTAGCGTTGCGAACAACACCGTTAACTCGGGTTCAAAGACCGCGTTCAGCGTCTCGGCAAGCCTTGGGCCAATCTATCGAGCTCCGTATTTTGACACCGCTGTCGCACCGAGCATTTCCGTTAGCCCGGTTCACGTGGGATCAAACGCAACATTTACCAGGACCAGCGTCAAGGGTTTCGAAACACCGACCTCCACCTACGCTTGGTACATCTGCGACAACGCGGTTTCCGCCGCGGCAAATAACATCGTCCCGGCCGGCTGTTCAAAGGTTGCTGGTGCTGACAACGCGGCTCTGGTCATCCCAGCCGAAGCTGCAGGTAAGCGTTTACTTGGAATTCAGACGGCTAGCGCAACGTGGACTTCCGCTAAAGCGACCCGTAGCACGGTGACTACCGCAGTCGTCACCGCCTCTCCCTACGCAACCTCGGCACCAACCATCACGGGCGACGACTTTGTCGGTGGCTCGGTTAAGTTGAGCGTTGATAAGGGTATCTGGTCGAGCGTTCCTGCGATTACCGACTTATCTAAGTATTCGATTTCCTGGTTGCTTTGCGACAAGGCGACTCCGGCCGGTCCAAGCAACACTATTTGTGGAGCAACTGCACTGGCAACCTTCACTGCTAACGCTCCTCAGGAGTTCACCCCGACGGCAGCACACGCGGGCAAGTTCTTGGTTGCTAAGGTGACAGCCACGGCCGCAACCAATAAGAACGCCACCGACAGCGGTGTTTTCTACTCGGCTTCCATTGGCCCTATTAGACAAGCGCCAACTCTGCCAGGTTCGCCGACCATTTCCGGTGCTGGAGCTCCGGACGTCGGTAAAGCACTTTCGATGACCACCACGGTTCCAGGCGGCTTCCCCGTCAACACGCCTAGCTATGACTGGTACATCTGCCAGACGGGTGCGGTTGGCGTCCCGAACTCGATTCCAGCAAACTGTGAACTGCAGGCCGACTTTGCTTCGAAGGCGTTTGTGATTCCAGCGAGCGCCGCTGGCAAGTACGTCCTCGGCTGGGTGACCGCCACCAACTCGCTTGGATCGGTTTCAAAGGCAACAGAATTCACCCCGGTAGTGAAGATGGCCCCCGTAAACACTTCTGCCCCTTCTCTTGCTGGTGCAGATGAGGTTGGCGGAACTATCACCGCCGATCCGGGTGCGTGGAACAGTAACCCAGCCCCTACCTACACATACCAGTGGTACAGCTGTGATGCGGCCTCTTCCACGGTCTCGTCGGGATGCTCGGCCGTCGCAGGGTCCACCGCTTCGACTTTTAGTCCGACTGAAGCTCAAGCCGGAAAGTACATTCTCGCCAATGTCACGGCAACCACTGCGGTCTGGGCAGGTAACGCGCTAGCGGTTAAGGCTTCGTCAACGTTTGGCCCGATCAGGATGCCGGCCACGGTCAAGACCGCACCTCAAATCACAGGTGCAGCGCACGTCGGTGAGGCCCTTACCTTGGCGTTCGCTCAAAATGCGGTAATCGGTTACCCGAAGCCAACTTTCGAGTACGACTGGTACGCGTGTGATGCTGCTGTGTCGCAGTTGACCAACACTCTGCCTGCCGATTGCTCGATTGTCGCCGGTTACACCAGCAAGCCGTTGACTGTCGGGTCTGCCATCGCGGGCAAGTTCGTTACCGCGGTCCTAACCGCCGAGAATTACCAAACGATTGCCAAGACGCTTCCGTCAACCGCCGCCGTAACAGCAACACTCAGCAACACCTCGCTACCGGAGCTTTCGGGAGACATCTTCGTGGGCGGCTCTTCGCTCACAGTTAGTGCCGGAACCTGGCAAAGCACGCCTGTAGTTAATCCGGCAACGGATGTTACTTACGCCTTCTTCACCTGCCCAACCTCGACTTGGTCCGCGGTCGATTGCACCTCTTTGAGCGCAGCAAACAGCAAGGTCAGCACCCTGACGCTGGCCACGAACATGCAGGGCAAGTTCATCGTCGCGAGGGTAACCGCTAACGTTGCGGTCAACAAAAACGGTCTGGGACTAGCGACTGTAACTTCTAACGCAATCGGCCCGATCGAAGCGCCTCCAACCTTCAGTGCAACGCCGACAACAGCCGGAACCTTCCACGTAGGTTCGGACATAACGGCGACGAGCGCGGGTGAGCTAGGCCTACCAGCACCTTCGAAGACATTCATTTGGTTCCTGTGCGACAGCCCAGTCGCTGCGAATCTTTCGACCATGCCAGCCGGCTGTACTCCAGCAGACGTGGCAATCAATCTGAATGCCAAGTTAACCTTGCCCGCTGCTGCGGCCGGAAAGTACGCTGCGGTTTTGGTAAAGCTTGAGAATTCTCGAGGCGTGGTCTTCGCCTCTAGCAGCGCATCGACGCTGGTGACAATGACGCCTGAGATTTCAGCAGCTCCGGCCATCGGCGGGGACGACATTTTTGCGAGTGGCAAGTCCATCACAGTCTCGCAAGGTGTCTGGAGCACTGCGCCTTCGAACGTCACCAAGAGCTTCTCCTACTCCTGGTACGCCTGCCCTACCAACTCGAGCCCAATTGCCAACTGCGCATACCTCGCCGACACAGCCACTGCCTCAATAGCCACCACGGAGGCGATGGTTGACAAATTTGTGATCGCAAAGGTGACTATTTCGGTGGCTGTGAACAAGTCCGGAGCGGGCACAGCGTTCGCCTACAGTAATGCCTCCAACAGGATCCGCAAGGCGGCCGTATTCACGGGTACTCCCGCTATCTCCGGCAGCCTGCACATCGGTGAAACCGTTACGGCATCGACCGGAAACCCTTCAGGTGTTCCTGCACCGTCGGTCACCTACGCATGGTACGTCTGCACGTCACCCGTTGCCACAGCGGTAACCTCAGCTCCGACCGGTTGTGTTCTCAACACTTCGTCAACAGGCAACACCTTTGTTGTACCAATGAACGCTGCGGGTTCTTACATTCTCGTATTGGCCAGGGCTGCTAGCGATTCTGATCTCGCCAGTGTCACCAAGTCGAGCACGGCAACTCTCGCGGTTTCATCACCGCCTGTGATCGGTGCCACCATTCCTTCCGTAACCGGAAGCCCTGTGCTTGGAGCGGCCGCACTCGCAGCAACAAATGGAACTTGGACCTGGAAGCCGACTACGGCCACGGCGACATACAGCTACAAGTGGTTTACGTGCCCGAGCACTTTGAACTTTGCAGGTGGCGCGGAGCTACCTGCTGGCTGCTCGCAGATTGCTAACCAAACAGCCGGCTCCCTGATCCTCACAACCAGCCAGCTAGGTTTCAAGATCATGGCCGAAGTCACCGCTTCAGTCAAAACCAACATGCCTACCCCGAGCCGCACGAGCCACTACACCGCAGTTACCGCTGTGGTTGCGTCAAAGCCTGCCGCAGGGACCACGGCCCCAACGATCAGTTACACCACCTTGACAGCTGGTTCCATTTTGAAGGCGAACCTCGGAACCTGGACCGGCTCGCCAGCGCCTACCTTGGCCTACACCTGGTACACCTGCCCGGCAAATACAACCCAGCCGACCAACAAACTCGCGCCGGCAACCTGTACAGCGCTAACCGCAAAGGGTGACCTTACCGTTCTGAGCACTTACAAGGGTTTGAAGCTCCTGCTGTTGGTAACCGCTACCAACTCAGCTGGAACAGCAACCAACATCGCGACCCTATTGGCCATCCCGTAGTGAACGCAGAGAATGGTGGCGTTTTCGCTTTGTTAGTCTTTTTCTACCTACCAGAGGGGGATGATTCGCGCGTGCTAAACGGCGTCTCGCTACCCTTGGGTGCTCCAGAATCCGGGGTCGTTTAGGTGGCCGAGAGAACTGGTTTGTTGCGCGATCGATTGACTAAGGGCCTCGCAATCCTTGCGGTTTTGGGAGTCGTCGTTAGCGCTGTCATTTCGAAGGGCTTTGAGCAGGGTGACGTCGAGCTCAACACTCAAAATCTTTGGGTTCTCCACAAGCAACCGATCGCTACCGAAGGATCGAGTGCCCCGCATTACGGCCAACTGAACACGGGACTTCGAGAACTTACGAGCGTTAACTCGGTAGCGAAAAAGCCTGGCGCTATTCTTCAAAGTTCCTACGGCGCAATTCTGCTTGAAGACGGCAACGTCACCATGGCCAGCATCAACCTTGCAGCGCCCGTGGACTTTGCCAAAGAGTCTCAGGACTTTATCGCAACCATCGATTCTGACTTTGTGGCATTGTCACAGAAGGTGCTGGTTTTTCTTGGTGCGCGAACCGGTTCGATCAGCTACTCGACCATAGAAGCAGGTAAGGCTAGCTCTCCGATTGCAATCAAAAAGCCCGATGCGCTTGGCGCTGGCGGTTTCACTGCGGTGAGTGTCACCGCGAACGGAGTCATCCAGGCCTTCTCGCAGAAAACTGGAAAAATCTATTTCTTTGACGTCGCTCTGGGTGCATGGACAGGTACCGAAGACTCGGTCGAAGGAGCGGGCGAGGGTCAGTACCAGCTATCCAGCGTCGGGGACTCCTGGGTTCTCATTGATGCCAAATCGGGCCAAAGTTGGGTTCGAGGAATCGGTAGCCCGACCCCGATCGAAGACACCAGCAACCTAAAGTTACAACCCACCAGCAAGTCTGGCGACACCGCTTACTTCACAACCAGTAATGCCTTTTACTCAATCTCGCTCGGTAACGGCGAGGTCAGCGAAATTGTTCGCACCCAAGGTGGAGAAAACAGTCAGCCGGTCTGGTTCGAAGGCAACATTTACGCAGCGTGGCTTTCGAACTCCGAGGGTCAACTTTTCAATGGTTCAACTCAAGAACTGTTGTCACTGAGTGGTTTTTCAAACTCCAGAACTCTCGCAGGCGCTCAAGAACCTGTAATTCAGAGCAATGGACTAGCTGCAGTGGTGAACGACGCTCAATCGGGTTGGGCGTGGTCGATCTCCGACGGGGAGATCATCCCCAGCACCCAGGACTGGAAGAGCAAGATAACGCCACCGCCACCGGTGAGCACTGGCGGTGAGATCGCCAAAAAGCAGGAACCTCCAGTGGCGAACGATGACACTTTCGGCGCTCGCCCGAACACCCTCACAAACTTGCCGGTTTTGCTGAATGACACCGATCCGAACCCTGACGATGTCTTGACTATCGACCCCGAGTCCGTTTCAGGCTGGGATCCGGCGAAGGGCACTTTGCGAATATCTGCAGACGGGCAGTCTTTCTCGGTTTACGCGGCTAAAACCGCTTCGGGTAGTGCGTCTTTCTCCTACCGCGTTAGTGACGGAAGCCAGGCCAGGGGAGCGCTCTCGAAGAGCGCCGCGACGGTCAGCGTAACTTTCTTCCCCGGGGATCGAAACTCAGCTCCTGTGTGGTGTTCCGACGCACCTACCCCCTGCCTCGAACGCCCCGCTCCAACCGCGAGTGTTTTGCCTGGCCAATCCGTATCGCTTGCTTTCGCTGAAGGTTTTGTTGACCCAGAGGGCGACAAGGTGTTTATTAGCGAAACGGAATTACTCAGCGGAAACGGTGCTGTTGGATTCACAGCCAAGGGTGAGGTTGTTTTCAGAAGCAGTCTTGCAAAGGGTCTAAAGGAGTCTGCTCGAATAGCGGTAACGGTTAGTGACTCTCGAGGTGCTACAACCAAGAAGTCCGTGACAATAAAGGTGGATCCGGCAACCCAGCTTGGGTTTGAACCGTTTGTGGTGAGCGCTATGGTCGGGCAAACCAAGGTTGTTGACATTCGGCGGGGAATAGTCGGGGCAAACGGCAATCCAGCCTTGGTCGAGGTCAAGGCTCCGACGAGTGCAACAGGCGCATCGGTCCCGATTGTTGGCCCTACGTCCTTCTCGGTAACCAGCCAACAGGCAGAGCAGATTCAGGTATTCATAAAATTCACCGACGACAGCGGTGTTGCTAAGACCTCATTCATCCAAGTGAATGTGGTTAGCGAAGCAGATTCTGAAATTGCGGTAAGCCCGGTCAATATCTTGGTAAGAGCGGGTCTGGACTCAACCGTTGATCTTTACACCGCCATCTCAAATGCATCTGAGCGAGCGCTAGTGGTTAGCGATGTCAAAGCCACGCCGGTCAGCGGCGCGAGTTTGGTAGCCGGCAAGGTAAAGGGCGGAAACCTAAGAGTCCGCGGTCAGACAGAAACGTTGTCAGCGGGTCCGGTCGGTGTTGTTACGTACAGGGTGAGCGACGGGACTAAAGACCCGCGGTTCGCTGCGGAGGGTCAAGTTTTTGTTTACCAAATCGCGACTCCGACATCTAAGCCGATTGGTGTAGATGACTACATCACGATCCGAGCTGAAAGTGCCGGAGACCTGGACGCCTTGGCGAACGACGTCGGCACACCGGGTATTCCGCTGACCTTGGACGCTAAGAACGTGACATGCAAGGGCACCGAGTTCGATGAGAATGGCGGCCTTGTCTTCGTTGCGCAAGGAGTCTTGAGAATCGTAGCGCCTTCGGTTCGAGGGGTTTACAGCTGCGATTACACTCTCTACTCTTCTGATGCGCCAACCCAAAAGAGCACGGCCAGTTTCAGTGTGAATGTGA
>JBEBBA010000030.1:0-17763 GCA_041158585.1 Actinomycetota bacterium | reverse complement strand
CGGCGGGTGGCTCGGCTATGCGCGGCCGCAACCCGGAAACTCAGGCGATCCTGCCGCTCCGCGGAAAGATCCTCAACGTTGAGCGCGCCCGCCTCGACCGCATGCTGGCCAACACCGAGGTCCAGGCGCTCATCACCGCATTCGGTACCTCTATTGGCGACGAGTTCGACATCGAGAAGGCCCGCTACCACAAGTGCGTTTTGATGGCCGACGCCGATGTTGACGGTCAGCACATTCGCACTCTGTTGCTCACCCTGCTTTACCGCCACATGCGTCCACTGATCGAAGCCGGTTACGTATACCTTGCGCAGCCACCGCTTTACCGAATCAAGTGGTCTAACGCTCCTCACGAATACGTTTACTCCGACGCCGAACGAGACAAGCGTCTCGAAGACGGTGCCAAAGAGGGCAAGCGCATCCCTAAGGAAAACTCGATCCAGCGCTACAAGGGTCTGGGTGAGATGGACTACACCGAGCTTTGGGACACCACCATGGACCCCGAGCGACGCACACTCCTTCAGGTGACTCTGAGCGATGCCGCCCAAGCCGACCACACGTTCTCGACCCTGATGGGCGACGATGTTGAGGCCCGCCGAACCTTTATCCAGCAGAACGCCGCTGACGTTCGCTTCCTAGACATCTAAGCCTCAGGAGAAGACCATGGCTGAAGAAACAAACACACCGAGCACCTTCGATCACGTAGAGCAGGTCGACCTACAGGTCGAGATGCAGCGCTCGTACCTCGACTACGCGATGAGCGTTATCGTTGGTCGCGCCCTCCCAGACGTTCGAGACGGCCTAAAGCCGGTGCACCGCCGCGTCCTTTACGCGATGTACGACGGTGGCTACCGCCCAGACAAGCAGTTCAGCAAGTGCTCGCGCGTCGTTGGCGACGTCATGGGTCAGTTCCACCCGCACGGTGACGGCGCAATTTACGACACTCTTGTTCGTCTGGTTCAAGACTGGGTTCTTCGCTACCCGCTAGTAGCCGGCCAGGGCAACTTTGGCTCCCCTGGTAACGACCCGGCGGCTGCCCCTCGTTACACCGAGTGCCGCATGGCTAACCTCGCCCTCGAAATGGTTCGCGACATCGACGAAGAAACCGTTGACTTCCAGGACAACTACGACGGCCGCACACAAGAGCCGACCATCCTGCCGAGCCGAATCCCGAACCTGCTAATCAACGGTTCGATTGGTATCGCGGTAGGTATGGCCACCAACATCCCGCCGCACAACCTGCGCGAAGTTGCTTCTGGTGCACAGTGGTTCCTCGAGAACCCGAACGCCACTCAAGAAGAACTACTCGCCGCTTTGATGCAGCGCATCAAGGGTCCGGACTTCCCAACCGGCGCTCAGATTCTCGGCACCCGCGGAATCGTGGATGCCTACACAACCGGTCGCGGTTCGATCACGATGCGAGCAGTTGTCAACGTCGAAGAAATTCACAACCGCACCTGCCTGGTTGTCACAGAACTTCCTTACCAGGTGAACCCAGACAACCTTGCCCAGCGCATCGCCGAACTCGTCAAGGAGGGCAAGCTTTCTGGCATCGCCGACATCCGCGACGAAACCTCGGGTCGCACCGGTCAGCGTCTCGTCATCGTCCTGAAAAAGGACGCTGTAGCCAAGGTAGTTCTCAACAACCTCTACAAGATGACTCCGCTGCAAGAAAACTTCGGCGCGAACATGCTCGCCCTGGTCGATGGCGTTCCTCGCACCCTCAGCCTCGACGGGTTCATTCGCCACTGGGTTGAGCACCAGATCGAAGTAATCGTTCGCCGCACGCAGTTCAGACTGCGCAAAGCCGAGGAACGTGCCCACATTTTGCGCGGCTACCTCAAGGCTCTAGACGCACTCGACGCGGTAATCGCTTTGATTCGCAAGAGCCCAACCGTGGACGACGCCCGCGACGGCCTGATCG
Source organism: Actinomycetota bacterium (assembly GCA_041158585.1). GTDB lineage: Bacteria > Actinomycetota > Actinomycetes > Actinomycetales > Microbacteriaceae > Rhodoluna. Next base: position 15,842 of record JBEBBA010000030.1, on the reverse strand, counting down.
AACTTCTCAAGATCGATGAGCTCCAAGCCCGCGCAATTTTGAACATGCAGCTTCGTCAGCTAGCTGCGCTCGAGCGCCAGAAGATCATCGACGAAGCCGCCGAACTCGAGGCCCTGATTGTTGACTACAAGGCAATCATCGCCGACCCGGTTCGCCAGCGGTCGATCATCAGCGAAGAGCTAGCCGAAGTCGTTGAGCGTCACGGCGACGAACGTCGCACAGAGATCGTCTTCACCGGCGACGGAACAATGAACGTCGAAGACCTAATCCCTGAAGAAGAGATGGTTATCTCGCTTACTCGCGGTGGCTACATCAAGCGCACCAAGAGCGATAACTACCGCTCGCAGCACCGCGGTGGCAAGGGTGTAAAGGGTGCGAGCCTACGCGCCGACGACGTAGTCGAGCACTTCTTCGTCACCACCACTCACCACTGGCTGCTGTTCTTCACCAACAAGGGCCGCGTCTATCGCGCCAAGGCTTACGAAGTTCAAGAGGCCGGCCGCGATGCCAAGGGTCAGCACGTTGCAAACCTACTGTCTCTACAACCAGACGAGTCCGTCGCTCAGGTTCTAGACATGAAGGACTACAAGGTTGCCCCTTACCTGGTTCTCGCTACCCGCGACGGATTGGTTAAGAAGACCGCGCTTGACGCCTACGACACCGCACGCACCGGAGGAATCATCGCCATCAAACTCCGCGAAGGCGACGAACTCGTGAGCGCGCTTCTTGTCTCCGAAGAGGACGACCTCCTCCTCGTCAGCCACAAGGGCATGAGCATCCGCTTCTCGGCAAACGACGAGAGCATGCGCCCGATGGGTCGCGACACTTCAGGTGTTATCGGCATGCACTTCCGCGCCGACGACTACCTGCTCAGCGCCGACGTCATCAACGACGCCGAAGACAAGTTCGTCTTCGTGGTCACGGAAGGCGGCTATGCCAAGCGAACCTCTGTCGAGCAGTACCGCTCGCAGAACCGCGGTGGCTTGGGCATCAAGGTTGCGAAGCTCGAAGAAAAGCGCGGCGACCTTGTCGGTGCCCTGATCGTGAACGACGAAGACGAAGTCCTTGTTGTTCTCAACAGCGGTAAAGTTGTGAGGTCGCAGGTTTCCGAGGTTCCAGCCAAGGGCCGCGACACGATGGGCGTAGTCTTCGCTCGATTCGATGAGTCCGATTCGGTTCTGGGCCTTGCCAAGAACTCCGAACGAAACCTAGAGTCGCAAGATGACGACACCGTCGAAGCTGCCGAAGAAGTTGCTGAAGAAGGAGAGGCTAAAGAATGAGCCGATTCACCCGCAAGAAAAGCGCTAGCACCACCCCGACCAAACAGGTAAAGCTGAAGCTCGTTCAGGTTGAGTTCTGGTCTGCAGTTCGCATGGGTTTCTGGGTCAACCTTGGCCTAGCCATTGCAATCATTGTCGGTTTCATCGCTTTCTGGTTCGTTCTCTCGAGCAGCGCAGTCAACAGCCTGCTCAGCCAGGTCGGCGTCGGCGATGGCGGCTCTCTAATCAGCCTTCCGCAAATGATCTCCTACGGAGCGATCGTCGGCATCATCAACATCGTTGCCGGCACAGTCCTCTGGGGTGTTTTGGCCTTGGTTTACAACGCCATCGCCAAGCTCACCGGAGGTCTCGCAGTAGGTTTCACAAACAACAACTAACCGAAAGTATTTTTCGGTTTGAACAGAACCGAATTTTCGCGTAAAGTTGAAAAGGCTCTAAGGGCCTATAGCTCAGGTGGTTAGAGCGCTTCACTGATAATGAAGAGGTCGGAGGTTCAAGTCCTCCTAGGCCCACGAAAGATTGCGAAAGCAATTAATCAAGGGGACTTAGCTCAGTTGGTAGAGCACCTGCTTTGCAAGCAGGGGGTCAGGGGTTCGACCCCCCTAGTCTCCACAAAAGGAGAAAGACCAGTCAGAAATGACTGGTCTTTTTCTTTACCCGAATTACTGCCTTTAGCGCTTTGTCGCCAAACCCATGATCCCCCACCGCCTCCGCCTTCACTCCAAATGTTGCCACCCGGCGGTGTCGTGATCCAAGCGAGTGCGAGTGGTGAGAATGCGAACAAAGGACCACCGAGTAATCCTGAGACTCCAATAGTTAGAGCTGTTTTCTTCTTCATGCTTCCCCCGTATGAGTGGTGTCTAACGTATGGAAAATGTTAGTTGTTCGGCATGGGTTGGCGAAGAACCTCAAATAGCATCTAAGAATGGCCAAACCGACAAAACTCAAGACATTCCTCTGGTTCCCAGGGAACATGGATGACGCCCTCGCCTTTTACAGCGAAACCTTCGACGGGTTTGAGCTTCGCTCGACCAACAAGCCCGACCCCAAAGGTGCTACTTTCACCGCAGACTTCGCTATTTACGGGCACGAATTCATCGGCATGAACTGGCCAGGCGGTCCAGCGTTCAACGACTCCATATCACTCTCGCTAAACGTCGATGGGCAAGAAGAAGTTGACCGTCTCTGGGACGCAATCACCGCACGAGGCAAAGCTGGCCGCTGCGGCTGGTGCGTTGACGAATTCGGTGTCTCTTGGCAGGTAAGCCCAATCCAAATGCGCGAGCATCTTGAAAACCCCGACCGCGAGAAGGCCGAGTACGCCAATCAGGCTCTAATGAAAATGAGCAAGATCGTTATCGACGAGCTCTACGCCTAGGGTTTAGTCGAAGTCTAGGAACTCGCTCAGGAAGCTCTTCTTTTTGCGCGGCTGCTGGTAGTTGTTCTGCTGGTAGCTAGGCTGCGACATTGGTGGAACCGATGGCGCGGAAGGTGCTGCCGGGGCGGCGGGAGCGTTGAAGCTTGCCTCTGCGTTGATTAGGGCTTCTAGTTCACCGCGATCCAAGAAGATGCCTTTGCACCCGTTGCACTGGTCAACGTGGATGCCGTTGCGCTCGTAGGTTCTCATGGATTCTTGGCACTTTGGGCAGGTAAGCATGGGGTTCCTTTCTTGGGCGGACGTTCATAGAAACCAAGTTTCCCGGTCAAATAATCCATCCAGGTGGCACAATCTAGTTATGGAATCTTTAGCGATGTTCGTGAGCATCTTGTTGCTCACAATCCTTCTAATTGCCGGCGCTGCGGTGACTCTGAGCGTGCTCAGCTGGTCTGGCAAGTTGCACAAGGCTTTTGGATACAGCTCGTTCGGTGTACTCGCGGCAATTACCGCATGGGGTTTCACGGTGAATGAGCGCTTGGGAATGATTCCGCTGATTCCTCTGATCATCACAGCGGCCTTTGCTTTCACTTCTAAAAAGAAGAAATAGTTGATCGCTTTTCTACCCGGCTTTCTGACCGGTCTCTCGCTCATTGTTGCCATCGGGGCTCAGAACGCTTTCGTGATTCGTCAGGGTTTGACTCGAAGCCACGTGTTTTTGGTTGTGGCGATTTGCGCTATCGCCGATGCAGCACTAATTGCTCTGGGAATTGCAGGTTTGGGAGCAGCGATTTCGGGTTTGCCTTGGTTGCTCGAGGTAATCCGCTGGTTTGGTGTTGCCTATTTATCTTGGTTCGGATTCAAGTCGGCTAGAGCGGCTTTCAAGAACGAGAGCTTGGATGCGGCTGGTGCTGCTGAGCAATCAAGAGTGAAAGTTGTCACCACTGTTCTAGCTCTCACCCTCCTAAATCCGCATGTTTATTTGGACACCGTAATTTTGGTCGGCAGCATCGGCAACCAGTTTGGTGAGAACAAGTGGTTCTTTGGTGTTGGTGCGATGTTGGCGAGCGTGGTTTGGTTTACGTCGGTTGGCTACGGAGCCAAGGCGGCTTCGAGCCTGATGTCAAAACCGATCTTCTGGCGAGTCTTGGACACCGTCATCGCCGTCATCATGTTTGGCATCGCTATTACTCTCGCGTTCTATCGCTTTTCTTAGCTGGAGGTAGAGCACAATGGCTGCGGTCAGGACGATTGCGCCACAAATAACTACGGTTGGGCGAATTCCGAACGCCGCCGCCGACGCACCAATCAGCGGGGAACCTAGTGGAGTGCCACCCATGAAGATCAGCAGGTAGATGCCCATAACGCGGCCGCGCAGACCGCTCGGAGTGTTGGTTTGCACGTAAGAGTTGGCGAAGATGAATGTGGTCAGTGCAACCGCGCCACCGAATGGCAGCAGAATCAGGTACACCTCGTAGGTCGGAGCGAAGGACAGAATCGAGACGAGAAGTCCGAAAGCCATCGCACCGAACATGATTCTGGTTGGCGTGCGTTTGTTTTCTAACCGGGTTCCGATAATCGCCGCCGAGAGGGATCCGATGGCGAGTACGCTACCCGCAGCACCGAACTCGGCCGGGCCGAGGCCGAACTCTTTGGATGCCATTAGCGCATTGAAAATCTGGAAGTTCAGACCAAAGGTAGCGCTGAAGAAAACCGTGAGCATCACCAGCAGTAGCTGCCGGTTGGAGCGAACGTAACGCACGGCCTCCATGATCGTGGCTCCGCGGTCGGGCTTTTGGGTGATGTGCAATTCATCGGGTCGGATCAGGTAGAGCCCAAGAATCACGTAAACATAGCTCGCCGCGTTGATTAGGAACGAAGGGCCGGTGCCGAAAAGAAAGATCAGGAATCCCGAAAGCGCTGGGCCGGCTAGGCGTCCGAGGTTGAAGTTTGCCGAGTTCAGGCTCACGGCGTTCGGCAGGTCGTCCTTACCGACAAGCTCAGAAGTGAACGAGGTGCGTATCGGGGCGTCAAGCGCGGTGAAGATACCGAAGACGAGTGCGAGCACATAGACGTGCCATATCTGAACTGATTGGGTGACCACCAGCAAACCGAGCACTAGCGACGTAATGCCAGCCCCGAAAGCAGTTAGCATCAACAGTTTGCGTTTACTAAATCGGTCGGCGAGCACACCGCCCCAAACACTCAGGAAGAGCGCGGGTAGGAATTGGAGACCGGTGACAATACCGAGGTCGGCTGCGCTTCCGGTGAGTTCGAGAACGAGCCAGTCTTGGGCTACACGCTGGGCCCAAGAGCCGATGTTGCTAACTACGCTCGCCGGGTAGAGAAGTCTGAAGTTACGATGCTTGAAAGATCGAAGCGCTCCAGTTTTACTCACTAACCAAATGTATCTTTAGGCTTGGGTAGATGGACGCCTATCTGCTCTTCGCCACGATTTACTTTGTGGCTGCAGCGACTCCTGGAGCAGACACCATGCTGTTGCTTGGACGGACGTTGAGCGCTGGATGGCGCGCGGCGGTTCCTTACTCGCTCGGCATAACTCTCGCCAAGACGGTCATGGTTACCGTTGCTTACTTCGGCCTTTCGGCGCTTGCCACCTTCAGCCCAATGGTTTTTGCCTTTTTGAAGGCATTCGGCGTGGGCTTTTTGCTCTACAAGGCGGTGCGCCTCTGGTTGGCCAAACCGGCTGAAGTTGGGAAGGCTCGCGACGGGTTTTGGCGGGGTCTCGGCGCAGCCTTTGTGGTTGGGGCCAGTAACCCAACCGCACTGATGTTCTACATCGCGGTGGTTCCGCAGGTGGCCGCACAAACCGAACCGCTCTGGCTCGCGATGATCGTCATCGTTGGCTTCATGATTGTCAGCTTGATTTACATCGGGCTTGCCAGTCAGATAAGAAACTGGATCTCAACAGGCGAAAACCAGCGACTGATTAACCGTTGTGTGGCCGTTTTGTTTGTGGTGATTGCTGCGCTTGTCTTAGCGCGCTGATAGGTACTCGTACGTGTCCACGAGTAGTTCGCGAACCACGTCCGGGTTCGCCTTAGACATGTCCACTAAAACTGCAGGGTAGTTGGCGAAGTGCTTACTGACGAAGAAGGCATCGGGGTCAACCTCGAGCCAGGCGTTTCTAGAAATCAGGTCGGATACGTGGACAGCCATGACTTCGCCTTCGGGAGCATTCAATCCGAGCGCCTCGAGGTCTCGTTTGCTTAGCGGACGCTCCCAGGCAATTGCTCTCTTGTTTACGCACCATTCGCGGCGGTCGCCCTCGATAGGAATGCAGGTGCGGAAGTCCGAAACTACGGACTCAACAAAATTCCACGAAATCAATTTGTCTCCACGGGCGAATCTGGCAACTTTTTCATTTTAGTTAGTGGGCTAAACACCACGAAACTTGACGCGAAAACCGCACCGATTGCGCCCGTCCAAAGAGCCGCTTGAGTACCGAATGCGGTTGCGATGCCACCGCCGAGAAGCCCACCGATCGGCATGACGCCCCATACGAAGAAGCGAATCGAGGCATTCATTCGACCCAAGAGTTCGGGTGGGCAGAGGCGCTGCCTGGCCGAAACCTGGGTGATGTTGTAGGTAAGGGTGAGGAAACCGTTGAGGAAGTTCGCGACGAACAAGACCGGCAGGGTCGCCGAGTTACCCAGGCTCACGGCAAATGGGACGAGGAGGAAAACGAAGCCCATAAAGAAAGCGGAGGCGCTGATTAAGGTGCCCTCGCCAACAAGTTTGATGAGCGGCGTAGTGGAAACGGCACCGATGAGGCTGCCGATAGCGGCGATGCTGCCGAGAAGCCCAAACTCGGCCGCGCCGAAGTTAAGGTATTGCTCACCCAGAAAAACGAGGCTGAAAATCGAGAACAAGATGCTGCTGAACAGATTGGAAGTAGCTGTTGTGGCCGAAATCCTCTTAATCAAGGGTTGGCGAACAACAAAGGCCAAACCCTCTTTTATCTCCACTGCTAGGGGACGGCGATCCGCTTTCTCTCTCACCTTCTCGGTGTCTTTGATCATCAGTAGCGAGAAGGCAGACACGAGATAACTGAGGGCATCGATGACTAGGAGTAGTGGAGCTTTCACTAATTCGAGCAAGCCACCAACTAGCCCCGGGCCAGTAATACCGGCTATTTGATTTGAGGTTTCAAGGGCAGAGTTTCCGCCAGCTATCTTCTCTGGAGGCAATAGCACTGGCACGAATGACTGGTAGGCGACATCGAAGAAAACGGTTGCTAGGCCGAGAACGAACTCGATGACAATGACGTGCCAAATGTCTAGTTGGTCCAGGAAAAAGAGGACAGGTACGGCGGCCATGGCAACCATTCGAACAATATCCGCTATCAACATGACTCGTCGCTTAGACCAGCGATCAACCCACGCCCCGGCAATTAGCCCCACGAGCAGGAAGGACGACGTGCCGGCAGCAGCCAGGATACCCATCTCGGCAGGTGTTGCCTTGAGTTCCTTTACTGCTATAAATCCCAAGGCGAGCATGCCGATTTGACTACCGAAAGTGCTTAGCGTTTGGCCACCCCAAAGCCAGGCAAAGCCGGGGGTTCTAAGCAAGGCGAAATTTGTGCTCACGGGCTAAATCCTACGTTCTCTATCCGTGGCAAAATTGGAGGATGGCCAGACACAGGGAAGTGCGCAAACCGAAACTGCGGTTAGCGCTTGAGCGTCTGGGTTCGAGAGACATTTGGTCTCTTCGTTTGTTGGTTTATGCGGCTGTCATTTACGGTCTTCTCACCTTTTTGATGGATTACCTCCGCACATTGAATCCAACCTGGTTATGGGCGGTTACCTACGCGGCTTCTTTGGCAGTGGCTGTTGGTCTAGCTTGGTTGGCTAAAACCCTAGTTCTAGACAGACTCGCAGATCGGGCGGTGGCGGGTGCAAACCTAGCAATCGCAGCTTTGGTAGGCGGAATCAAGAATTTCGCTGTTGGAGTTCTCGCCCTCGCCCTAGGTATCGAGGAAACAATAGACCTTTGGTATCGGTTCTTCGGCGGTATCTTTTTCGGCTTGGGTCTGCTGATTAGCTTTGCTTCGGCGTCGGGAGCGCGAGGGGCCCACGCTAGAGCGCTGGCGAAACTTGAGGCAATCCAGAGTGATCTCTTGGGATCGCGGGACAGCCTGGACACCGTGCTCGCCGACGAAATCGAACGTCTCCAGTCGAAGTCGCGTGAGACGATTTTGCCGAAGATTCAGGTCATCGCGAAACTCCTGGGTGACGACGCAAAAACAAATCAGGTGGTTCAAGAGCTAACCGAGACCTTGCAGAATCGAATCCGCCCGCTGATGCAGGAGATTGGTGCAACCGAAAAAGCCCGTTTCAGTTCTCTTGAATCTTCGGATGGAAATAAGTTCAAAGTTTCGTCGCCAAGGTACTTCGAATCGCGGAACGCGGTCGATCCTGTTCTCATTTTTCTTTACGGTACTGCGGCTTCGAGTATCATCCTGCTCTACTTCCAGGGCTTGGTCGGATTCGTCTTTGGCCTGCTGGCCGGGCTGTTATTTGCTCTGGTCATGGCTGTTTTGAGAGTCACGGCTTTTCCTCGCCGAGAAACACCTCGTCTCTTCAATTACTCACTGGTGGCGGCTGCTTCAGCAATCAGCGCCGTCCCGGGGCTTTTTCTTGTTGGTCAATTGCCGCTTACAGCCAGGGAGAGCGTGATTGTTCCGATCATTGTTTGGTGCCTCTTCGTCCTAGCTGCCGTGATCTTGGCCCCTCTGCTCGTGCTCGACAGAGAGCGAGAAAAGCTCGAGGCGAAGATCGAGTTGGAAAACGCTCAACTGGCGAAGGAAATCACCATCTTCGAGCAGAAGCTCTGGGTTTTCAAACGTCGTTGGCTGATGCTCTTGCACGGCACTGTGCAGAGCGCTCTAACCGCTGCATTAACTCGCCTGCAGACATTCTCAGACTCGGACCCTTACCAAGCCTCGTTGGTTCGAAGTGATCTTCAGCGTGCTGAGGATGCATTGCAGACCCTACCGAGCGGCGAGATTGATTTCGAGTTCGCTGTTGAGGAGCTCATAGAGGCTTGGGCTGGGGTTTGCACCATCAAGGTGGACGTGGATATGCGTGCCGAGCGGGCGCTGAAACTCAACCACGGAACTGCTTACTGCGTTCACGAGATCATCAAAGAAGCTGTCGGCAACGCGGTTCGCCACGGTTCGGCGAATGCCGTCCAGGTTTCGCTCACTCGCACCGAGGACGACCTCCTCGATGTCAAAATTCAAAACAACGGAACCGCACCCCGAAAGTCTCGAAAGCGCGGAATCGGTAGTCGAATGATGGACGACATCACCCTCGAGTGGTCGATCGCGAGAACAGGAAAAGTCACCACTCTGCAGGCCCGTCTGCCTATCTAGTCTGCGGTCGTGAGAAGATTGACTCATGAGTACGACTACAGCAATCGCAACCCTTCACACCAATCACGGTGCAATCCGAATCAACCTTTTCGGCAACCACGCACCCGTCACTGTTCAGAACTTCATTGAACTAGCCGACGGCACCAAGACCGGTAAGCCGTTCTATGACGGAGTTATCTTCCACCGCATCATCGACGGATTCATGATCCAGGGCGGCGACCCAACGGGCACCGGCCGCGGCGGACCAGGCTACGACTTCAACGACGAGCCTCACGACGACCTTCACTACCACACCCCTTACAAGCTGGCGATGGCCAACGCCGGTAAGAAGTTCGACGGCTCGGGCACCAACGGCTCGCAGTTCTTTATCACTGTCGTTCCAACCGAGTTCCTCTGGGGTAAGCACACCATTTTTGGTGAGGTTGCCGACGAAGAGTCGAAGCAGGTTGTTGACGCAATCGCCAAGGTAAACACCGACCACAACGACCGCCCGCTAGAGGACGTCGTCATGGAGTCGGTCACTATCGAAACCGTCTAGTGTTCTGCTACCGGCACCCCGGCCGTGAGACCGGCGTAAGTTGTCAGCGTTGCGGGCGATACATTTGCCCGGAGTGCCAACTGCCTAACGCCGTAGGCTACCTCTGCCCAGAGGACGGCCGGGTGCCTGTAGCTACCAAACTCAAGAACGACGCGAGGCCTCTGCTAACCATCTCGATCATCGTCTTGAACGTGTTCCTGTACCTTGGGCAGCTGTCTTCTGGTGGAACCCTAACCAACACTCTGCTTTACGTACCCCTGCTGACTGAGTCTCAGCCTTGGCGAATGATCACCGCTGGATTTGTGCACAGCGAGGGCTCATTCATGCACATTGCTCTAAACATGTACTCGCTGTACATCCTGGGTTCGGTTCTCGAACCGATGCTTGGCAGACTCCGCTTCTTCACGCTCTATTTGCTGTCGATTCTCGGCGGATCAATTGCGGTATTGCTCCTAGATAGTCCGATTTCATCAGTTGTCGGCGCATCGGGTGGCGTCTTCGGTTTGATGGGCGCTTACTTCATCATCTTGAAGAGCCTCGGCCAAAGCGGTGGGCAAATCACCGCGATCATCGCGCTGAACTTGGTGTTCAGCTTCATCGGATCGAATATCTCTTGGCAGGCGCACCTCGGCGGCCTAGTAGTCGGTGGATTGGTTGCCTTCGCGTATGCGAAAACCAGGCAGGTTTATCAGAAGCAAAAGCAGCAGCTCTATGTTGCTGGGATTTTTGTTGGACTGCTAGCGATCACCGTTTACGGTGTCGCGCAGTTGCCGATGTACTAGAGGTTACTTCCAGCGAGTGGTCATCGCGAAGCCGACCATAACCAAACCGAAACCGATCAGGATGTTTGCGTCCTTTAGGTTGAGGTTAGGAATAGCCGAGCCGAGAGGCCATGCACCCTGAGTCACGTAGTAGGTGACCATCCAGGCGAGTCCGAGCAGGAAGAAGAAAGACATCACCGGGATGAACCAAACCGGGTTCGGTAGGTCATCGCGCTTCTCTTTAGCGGCCTTAACTCGAGGAGCCTTGGCTGGCTTTGCTGGCTTCACCTTGCGGTCGTTTTTTTCAGACATGCGGCAATTCTAAACCAAGTTAGGCTTAACTCCTGATGACTAAGGTTCTTGTACTCGACAACTACGACTCTTTCGTTTACACGCTCAATGGCTACCTGCAGCAACTCGGTGCCGAGACAGACGTGCTCAGAAACGATGTTGTCGCCGAGGACGAACTGGGCGAGCTCATTTCACGCTACGACGCGGTGCTCATTTCGCCGGGGCCGGGCACTCCAGCCGACGCCGGCCTATCGATCGCAACGGTTCGTTACGCTCTGGAGCACGATGTGCCCGTCTTTGGTGTTTGCCTTGGGCACCAAGCGATTGCAGAGGCACTCGGGGCAACCGTCCGCCAGGCCGAAGAACTCATGCACGGCAAGACTTCGCTTGTTGAACACGACTCGAGCTTGATTTACCGGGACGTCCCGCAGCCTTTCACCGCCACGCGCTACCACTCGCTCGCAGTCGTTGACTCGACTGTGCCAGAAGATCTGATGGTCACGAGCCGCACAGCAGGTGGTGTGATCATGGGTTTGCAGCACAAGACGAAGCCGATTTACGGGGTGCAGTTCCACCCCGAGAGCGTCCTAACCCAGGGCGGTTACCAGATGCTTGGCAACTGGCTCGAGTCAATCGGTCTCAAAGGCGCGGCAGAAAAGGCTAAGAGCCTTAGCCCGTTGGTAAACCTCTAAGCAGTCTTACTGCGTGCAGGAAACGTAGATCGTGATCACGGAGCCCGCTTCAACCAAGCCGGCCGGAACAGACTGCTGAGTTACCACAACACCGAGCGGCTCGGCACCGTTCTCGCAAGGCTCTAACGAGGACTTCTCGACAACCAGCGCAACATCTGGCGCGCTCAGTAGGCGGATTGCCTCGCTGATGCTCTTGCCAACTACGTCAGGCACCATGACCTTGCCGTTTGAAATCAAGAGGTTCACAACCGTTCCCTCGGCCACCTGCGAACCAGCTACTGGGTCGCTAGACAAGACCTTGCCTGCCTCGACAGTCGCACTGTTACCCTCGACGATTGTGCCGAGAGTCAGCTTTCCAGTCTCTAGTGCGAGTTTGGCCTCGGCCTCTGTCATCCCGGCGAGCGAAGGGACAACAACCTTGGTCTTGCCCGATGAGACGTAGACAACGATCATTGTGCCCTCGGCAACCTTGGTGCCAGCCGGTGGATCGGTTCGAATGACAAGGTTCTCTGCGATGGTCTCGCTCATTTCGAACTGCTTGCTGAAGACCAGGTTTTCTTGGGCTAGGGCAGCGGTGGCGCTCTCGTAGGTGAGGCCGGTTACGTCCGAGACGGTCTTGCCTCCCTCGGTGGGGTTGAAGTTGCCCATGCCGGCACCGCCGAACGCGAGTAACCAAACCAAGAGACCAACCAGGACGACGCTGACGCCGGAGCCGAGACCCCAGAGCAAGCCAGGCGATGGGCGCTGGGTGGTCGATTTTTCGCGTTTTGGCTGCGACTCGTCGTCGATGTCTTCGAAGCTTGCGCCGATTGTCGCGAACGGGTTGGTGTCGGTGCTGGGTGTGAAAGCTTCAGTCGGCGCTGGAATGCTGACCGGCTCGGCGATTAGATCAGTCGGTGCGGCAATAAGTTCAGTTGCCGCCTCGATTACCGGCTCCGGCTCCTCGGTTGGGTTGAGCAGCTCCATGAAGTCAAAGTCGTCTGGCTCTTCGGCAGCTGGCACTTCGGTCTCAATAACCGGAGCAGCAGCTGTGATTGGCGCGAGGCTAGCGGCGAGCAGGTGCTCGCGGAATTCCTCTGCGCTCTGGAAACGTTCGTCTCGGCTCTTAGCCAGTGCCCGCAGGACTACCTGGTCTAGTGCCGCCGAAAGCTCAGGGTTGTGCACCGAGGGAGGCGTGACGGCCTCGCTCACGTGCTGGTATGCGACCGACACGGCGGTTTCGCCGGTGAACGGCGGGCGACCAGCGAGCATTTCGTAGAGGACGACACCGGTTGAGTAGAGGTCGGTGCGGGCATCGACGCTCTCGCCTCGAGCCTGCTCGGGAGAGAAGTACTGGGCTGTGCCGACGATGCCGGCGGTGTGAGCTTGCGTGGTCGAACCCTCGCTCATCGCGCGTGCGATGCCGAAGTCCATCACCTTCACCAAACCGGTGTCGGTGATCATGATGTTCGCCGATTTGATGTCGCGGTGAATGATTCCGGCGCGGTGCGAAAACTCGAGGGCGGTGAGGACTCCCTCGGCGTAGCCGATTGCCTCAGGGATTCCGAGGCGACGCTCGTGCATCAGGTCGCGAAGCAGGGTGCCGCGGACGTACTCCATGATGATGTACGGCGTTCGACGCTCGGTTCCGTTGTCGTCGATCGAAGATTCTTCGCCGGTGTCGTAAACGCGAACGATGGTCGGGTGGGCCATGCGGGCGGAGGCCTGAGCCTCCTCGCGGAAGCGCGACTCGTAGCTAGGGTCGGCGGCTAGATCAGCCTTGAGCAGTTTGATTGCCACCTTGCGGCCGAGGATGGTGTCGGTGCCCTCATAGACATCGGCCATTCCCCCGCGGCCAATCAGGCTACCGAGTGTGTAGCGACCTGCGATTACGCGCTGGTTATCTGACAAAACTTTGCTCCATCCCTTGTTTCAAGTCTAAATCTCTGCCCTAGCCAACCGGCTCGACGATTGGTGCGCTTTCGGTGTAATAGGTGAGGTTGATCGTGGTTCCCTCGGGCATGCTGCCGAGCGGCATTACCTCGTAGATCGTGTTGATGCGTGGGTCACCGGTGGTCAGCTCTTGACCTGCAACCAGATTCACGTTCAAGCCTTTTGCCGTCAGGGCAACAAAGACCTCGTCTTTGTTCAGGTTCAAAACCTCACTGGAGAGAACGACAACCGTCGGAACCTGCGTCGGAGTCTCGCTTGGTGTGTTGCTCGGAGTTGGTGCTGGTTCTGTGGTCTGACTCTGACTTGGTGTTGGGCTCGGCGTCTCGCTCGGCTTGGTGACCATCGCCACAATTAGGGTCGAAGCGGTAACTATCAGAGCAACGATTAGCGCAATCCAAGGCCAAACCATCGCCGGCTTCTCGGGTTCGGTGACCTCGATTATCGTCGTCGTGGTTGATTCATCTGGCAAAACCGGAATAACTCGGGTGTTCGAACGGCCCTTGGATGGCTTACCCAGCAAATCTTCGGCTCTTTGGGCTAGCTCTAATGCGCTACCAATTCGCTCGGCCGGCCGCTTCTGCAGGCAATCGAGAATGAGCTCACGAACACTTTGATCGATTGACTCGTCAAGTGGTGGCGGCGGTTCGTTGATCTGGGCGAGGGCAATGGCCATCTGGGTTTCGCCTGTGAACGGGCGCTTGCCCGATATTGCCTCGTAGGCCACAACACCCAGCGAGTAAACATCGGTTGCCGGAGTAGCTGGCTTTCCGGTTGCTTGCTCTGGGGCTAGGTACTGCACGGTTCCCATAACCTGACCGGTCGCCGTGAGTGAAACCTGGTCAGCAACGCGTGCGATGCCGAAGTCGGTGATTTTGACTTCGCCGTTTGGGGTGATCAGCAAGTTTCCTGGTTTGATGTCGCGGTGGACGAGTCCTGCGCTGTGGGCTTCGTGCAGAGCGCGAGCCGTCTGGGCAATGATTTCGAGGACACGGTTTGGGGCGAGTGACTTTTCACGCTCGAGGATTGTGGCGAGCGACTCACCAGGCACGAGCTCCATCACCAGGAACGCATTGCCTGACTCTTCGCCGTAGTCGTAAACATCGGCGATTCCCTCGTGGTTCACCTTGGCTGCGTGACGCGCCTCGGTACGGAAGCGTTCAAGGAATCCGGGGTCGCCCATGTACTCGGGCTTCAAAATCTTGATTGCGACGTTGCGAAGAATCACTTCGTCTTTGGCGTCCCAAACCTCACCCATGCCGCCGATAGCGATGCGACGAATCAGGCGGTAGCGTCCGCCGTAAAGTTTGTCTACCTCTGGCTTCACTTGTTCAACACCGCCTGCATTACCTTGCGCGCGATTGGCGCTGCGAGTGAGTTGCCTCGACCCGACTGGCCCTGGCCGCCGCCATTAGCAACGACCACCGCGATGGCAACCTTTGGGTTCTTAGCCGGAGCGAATCCGGTGAACCAGAGGGTGTAAGGCTCATCGGCCCCGTTTTGCGCGGTACCGGTCTTACCTGCTACCGATACACCCGAGATCTTTGCGTTGTAACTAACACCGCTGTTCACGGCAGCGACCATCATCTCGGTCAACTGTGATGCTGTTGACTCGCTGATCGGCTTCGCAAATACAGAAGGCTTCGTTTGAGCGAGCTGGGCGAGGTTTGACGAAAGCACCTGTTTGACGAGGTATGGCTGCATTAGGGTTCCGCCGTTGGCAATTGCTGCCGAGATCATTGCGATCTGCAGCGGTGTGACGCGCACGTCGTACTGACCGAAGGCGGTTAGTGCGGTCTGGGCGTCGTCAAGGTTCTTTGGGTAGGTGCTCGGGGTTGCGGTCAACGGCAGTTTGATCGATTTGCCGAAACCGAACTTAGCCGACTGGCTAGCCAGGGCATCCTGTCCGAGCTCCAGACCTACCTGAGCAAATGGGATGTTGCAAGAAAGCTTGAGCGCGTCGGCAAGCGTCGCCGTTGATCCGCCACCGCATCGACCTTCGCCCGAGTTCTGAATGTAGGTCTCGGTGCCGGGCAGAAGGTACCTGCTCGGGTTCGGAATCTTGGTGTTCGGCTTGTACTTACCGCTCTCAATCGCAGCAGCCGAAACTACAAGTTTGTATACCGAACCGGGGGCGTAAAGGCTACCGCTGATCGCCTTGTTGATGAGCGGATCGTTCTTCGCCTTGAGAAGCTTTTCGTAGTTAGCTCCAGACTTCTCTCCGTCGTGAACGGCCAGCTTGTTTGCGTCGAATCCTGGGGTGGAAACTAAGGCGAGGATCGCACCCGTGGTTGGGTCGATTGCCACGACAGCACCAGTCAGGTTGCCTAGGGCGCTGCGGGCAGCACGCTGAACCTTCGGGTCGATGGTCAGTTCAACCGAACCTCCGGTTACCGGGTTGCCAGAGAAAAGCGCGTTGATTTGCTCGAAGAACTGCGAAGAGTTTTTTCCGGTCAGGTAGTCATTGCTCGCGCTCTCGATACCGGTTGCGCCCTGATAGAGGCTGTAAAAGCCGGTTAGCGCCGAGTAGATTTCGCTGTCGTATTTGCGCTGGTAGAAGTAGCCGTCATCAGTCGGCA
>JBEBBA010000029.1:0-2791 GCA_041158585.1 Actinomycetota bacterium | reverse complement strand
TACCAGCAGAATGTCATGCGTAAAACGCGGGCGCGGCTCGAGAACCGTGTGCCAGCGGGAAAGTTGGAAGAGAGGGTGGCGCTCCTGTACCAAGCCACGCTTCGGGAGTTCCTTGATCACGACGCCCACTTCAGGCGGATCAACGATACGGCACCGATGGTCCATTCGAGACTTGTGCGGCTCATTAACGGATACGAGGCACACGTCGTTGAGACGTGCTCCACCTGGGAGGGCACTCCTCAGGAGTTAACCGAGAAGATTCGGGATGGCCTCGCTGAACGGATTGCCAGAGAGCTCGCGCCGGCCATCGACGAAACCGGCGCATCACAAATCGCACGCCTGATGGTTTCCAGGTGGATCGCTGTATGCGAGGTCGACTATGGCTGAAGCAGTCAATGAGCGTCGTCATTTGCTCTTCGAAAGGCGCCCGTCACCAGTACTGGTTGAGCACAGGCCGCTCTATAAAATCACGCAATTGCTCTTGGTTCTGCAAATTTCATCCCGCGGCGGGAAGTCCACCCTTCCACGGCTACATCTTTTTAACTGGGCGCTGAAGCGGAGTGAGCGTATCCAGAAGCTGGTGGAGGCCACGAAGGCAAATGTTCTGAACATGACCGCGTGGGGCTTCGATCCGGCACTCGCTATCGCTATTCGATTCGCTGTCGCAGAGGATTTAGTGAAGCCGACTTCGACGGGATACCAGCTGTCTGACAAGGGCAAAGCATTCATCACCGAGGTTTTGAGGGAGCCGGATGTTTTCGTGAACGAGCGCAAGCTGCTGATACAGGTTGGCAAGGACATAACCGAGGCTATGGTCGACAAAGTTGCGAAGGGATGGGAGTCGGCATGAAACTCCGAGGCATCAAGTTGAGGATTAATACGGCCCAAGGGGAATTTGGCTTCAAGTTCGAATTCAGCCGCGGCTTGACCGTCATTCGCGGCAGCAACTCCAGCGGTAAGAGTATGCTGTTCAATTGCCTCGTGTACGGTCTCGGAATGGAGGAGCTCATCGGCGGCAAGGGCGAGAAGGTGTTGCCCTATGCCGTGAAGGAGTTTTTCGTCCAAGGCGACACCAAAGTCATGGTCGACAGTTCAGAGGTTCTCATCGAGATCGAAAATTCTAGGGGCCAGAGCGCCACGCTTCGTCGGGCAATTCGAGATTCTGTTCGCCACCCCAAGCTGGTGGAGGTGTTCGAAGGCGCTCACTTGACCGCCGGTATCGAGTTAGGAACGCCGAAATCAACTTTCCTGTTTGATCCTGGCAGTGCCCAGAAGCAGGAAGGCTTCTTCCAGTTCCTTGAGGGGTTCATGGGGTACCAACTACCGCACGTCCCGACAACTTCTGGAGGCATGACCAAGCTGTACCTTCAGACGATATTTGCGGCACTTGCAGTTGAGCAGAAGCGCGGCTGGACCGACTACATCGCCAACATTCCGTTCTTCGGTATTCGCGATGCACGTATCCGGGTCACAGAGTTCCTGCTAGGCTTGAGCGTGTTCGAACGTCAGGCCAAGCTTGCGAAGCTCGACGCTGAAGCCGTGGTTATCGATTCTGACTGGCGGAGTGCCTGTGACACTCTTCGGCAGGCGGCGACAGCCAACGGTGTGGTTATCGAGGGCCTCTCGGCTAAACCGACCTCGACCTTCGACCCGGCAAGTGTGCTCCTTGTGAAGTCTGACGGGAGGACGAAGACGTCGCTCGCAGATCAGGTCAGTCTGTTGCGCACGGAGCACTCACTGCTTGGAGAGAAGGCTGAGGAATACGGTAAAGCCACCGGGGTTGAGGCTATTCAGGAACTGGAAACTACATCATTCGAACTGCAGCGCCTCACTGTGCTGCACGAGCGTGCCACGACGAACCTGACGTTACAGAAGGCGGATCTTGAAGAGTTGCGTGTGCTTCTTGCGGAAACCAGCGAGGACCTTGAGCGCAACAAGACGGTATTGAAGCTCCGTAACCTTGGCGCCCAGATGGAGTTGAAGGTGGCCACGGATCACTGCCCCACTTGTCATCAAGAAGTTGGCGATACCCTGTTACTTGGAATCGTTTCAGGTCCTCAGATGGATCTGAACACAAATATCGAGTACCTCGACAGCCAGCGCAGGATGCTGCAGAACCAGATCAACGGGGCGCTTGAGGAGATTCATCAGTCGGAAATTGCGCTGACGGAAGTGGCTGACCGCCTAGCCAAGACCCACGACTACCGCAATTCTCTCCGAGGCGACGTGAGTAACGGTGCGGCGGAATCTCGTGCCATCGTTCGTCGGCAAATTCAGATCGAGCTTGAACTATCTAACCTGCAAGCCTTCAACATTCAGGCAGCCGCATTGTTGGGGACGTTCGGCGAGGTTGCAGATCGATTGGCAGCCAACCAAGCAGCCCGGCGAACCCTGCCGAGAGATGTCTATAGCCAAGCTGACCTGGCCAGAATCTCATTATTCGAGAAGAACTTCAGAGGCAATGCCAGTTCATTCGGGTATGAAAGCGCCGATATTAAGGACATTCGTATCAGCTTAGATAGCCTGACACCGATCCTTTCGGAGTTGGAGTTGCGCGAGATTCGAACAAAGGTTCAGACCAGTCTCACCGCAGACTCGAGTGCTAGCGATTTTGTGCGCCTCATCTGGAGTTACCTGCTGGCACTATATCAAACGTCGTCCAGTCGCGGGTTCGAGGGGCACCACCCCGGTCTTTTGCTGATGGACGAACCTGGTCAACACTCCATGCGGTCAATTAGCCAGCATGGATTACTGCAGCTTCTCAGTGGGCAAACAGGCCTTCAGTCAATAG